>NZ_JACBIU010000069.1:0-805 GCF_013839555.1 Nocardia sp. GTS18
GAACACACCCCCGACCCCGAGCCGCCGACAAGCCGCACGGAACCGCGCCCCGAAGCGGCGGGAACCACGAACCCCGACACGTCCGCCCCGACCCAGCGGGCAGAGCCCTCCCCGACCCACACCGACCAGTCACCGACACAACGCACAGAACCGGCCTCGACCCACCAGGCCGATACGACGCCGACGCAACAGACCGACAACACACCGACCTCGCGTACCGACCAGCAGGACGACAGTTCGGCTCAGCGCACGGTTCCCGCGTCCGCCGACTCGCCGACGCAGCGCACGGACGACACACCCACAACACGCACCGATCACCAGGACGACAGTCCGGCGCAGCGCACGGACCCTGCGTCCGCCGACTCTCCGACCCAGCGCGCAGAACCCACCCCGCAGACTGATGCACCCGCCTCACGCTCCGACCAGCAGGACGGCGATCCGGCGCGGCGCACCGATTCCAACGCAGACACGGCAACACAACATTCGGAACCTGAACCCACTCAACGCAATCCGAGTTCGCCCAGCGCTACTCCCGACGCCCCCCACACGCGAACCGACGGACACCCGGATTCCGGCACCACGTCGCGTACGGAACCAGACGGCCGATCGATCGACCGCAACGACTCCGACCACCCCTCGGGTACCAGTTCCTCCCCGGACACTGCGGCTGCCCGCCCTCCGCATACTGCCGACACCTCACCGGCCTCGGCCAACCCGAACACGACGACCGCCCCGGCCGCACAGACTTCGAACCCCGCCACCTCATCCCCCCTCTGGCAACCAGACCCTGCCACCCACGCGGACG
>NZ_JACBIU010000070.1:0-759 GCF_013839555.1 Nocardia sp. GTS18
CCCCGAGCCCCACCACAGCCGTCCGGAACGCCGCATCCAGATCAACCGACCCTCTACCCACCTCGCCCATTGCCCACTCCTCGCCCGCAGCCGAGCCGACGCCGATCGCCATGCCGAGAGCCCCGATGCTAACGCCGCGACCCCTTCTCCACGGCTGACTCGGCCACTAGAGGAAGGCCCGGACAGGTTCTGTTCCACCTCGTCCGGCACTCGGCGCGCCGGTCCGTTTCGGCGGACATCGGGGGTGCCCAGGGACGAATCGTGCGGGTATGTGAGGCGGTCCATGCGCTCGGCAGCGGGAAATCCGGACAACGGGTCACTGCGATCGCGGACGAGATCGGGATCGACCAGAGTGGCGTTGGACGTCTGAGTGGTCGGACGAGACTGACGGTGCCGATCATGTCGAACCGGTCGGCACCGTCAGTCTCGCGTCACTCTTCTTCGTCGTCTATGTCGACCAGCAGGTCCGTCGCGGCGGCTTCGTCGATGACCCAGGTGGTGGATTCGATGCCGACCGCGCCTGCGGAGGGGACGTCGTCGGGGGAGGCGCCGTTGACGGCGGCGGCTACCGCGGCGGCCTTGCCTTCACCGCTGACCACCAGCATCACGTGGCGGGAGCGGTGCACGGCGGGCAGGGTCCAGTGATCCGCGCCGGTCATCACGAACAGAAATTTAGCCATCGAAGCTCCTTCGGGCTGGGTGGGGAGACCGCCTGTCGAACAGTTCCGCCACCCGAAGGTAGGCCGGGCCGCATCCGTT
>NZ_JACBIU010000007.1:0-191702 GCF_013839555.1 Nocardia sp. GTS18
ACGAGGTGGAAGACCTGTTTATTCGTCGGCAGCGTCAGATGGGTATAAGGGACAGGGGGTGAGGTCGTCGGCCAGGATGATGCCGGGGGTGCCGTCGAGATCCACTTCGGCGATGTCCAAGGGGGCCAGGGCCTTTCGGACGTCACCGAGGGTCCAGCCGGTCCACCACTTCAGGTCGGTGACGGGGGCGGGGCCGAAGGCGTAGAGCCACCGGCGGACGAGTTCGGTGCGGGCTTCGTCGGCGGACATCGGTGTAAAGCCTTGGGGGAGCCAAGTTTCCGCCGGTGACCAGGTGTACTGGCTGCTCGCCCAGCCGCCGTTGGGACGGCCGCGGACGATGCGGCCCTCCGCGCCGAGGATGACCAGGACCCAGGTGGTGATGCTCGTAGGCTTGGAATACGACTTGCCGGGCGCGGTATCGATCTTGGTCTGCAACCGGGGGACGTCTTTGCCCAGTTGGGCGCCCGTGGCCGCGCCACGCGCCAGTAGCGCCGCATGTGTTTCGGCCTCCACCTCACGCAACCAGGTGTCGACGTCGTCGATCCCGGCCTGCTCGAGATAGCGGCCGTAAGCGCGGCGCTGCTTGTGGGCGAGCGCGTCGCAGGTGGAGGCTTGCAGGACCGGGAGCAGCTCGGTGGGGGCGATGAACATGGTGCGGCGCATGGCGAGCAGGCGCAGCAGGGTGCGGTCGGCGTAGAGCGCCTTCTCCATATCCGCCGGGGTGAGGTCGATACCGCGCGCGCCGACCGACAGGAACACCGTCGCCGGATCGGTGGCGTGCAGGACGACCATCGACCGGGCGATGTCGACCGGGTCGGTGGACCGGGCGGAGGGTGCGAGGCGATGCCGGATCGCCAGGCGGGCCCGCCGCTGCGCGCTATCGATCGAGATCATGGGCCGCATCCTAAGCGGGGGTACCGACAGAAACGCCCGCCTGCTTAGTGTCCATTTTGTGCAGAACGCCCGGTCGCCGTTTTCGCTCCGATGCCCGAATCCCGTTGCTATCGTCCGCACATGAGCGTTGCGCCACCCGTTGTCACCGCGGCTGAGCTGGGTGTGGACGACGAGGAACGGCCCGCCCGGACCCTGTCGGGGTTCCCGGCCAGGCTGGTCGGGATCGTCGCGCTCGCGGTGGCGCTGTTGTCGATCTGGCAGGTGTTCCGGCCGCTGGCCCAGGGCAGCCAGTACTACCTGGTGGTGTTTCTCGGGATCGCCTTGCCGCTGGTGTATCTGAGCTATCGGTCCTGGTGGGGCAGGCTCGACCGGGCCGACGCGCCCTCGGTTCTCGACTGGGTGCTCGCGGCGATCGCCCTGGTGGTGTGCCTGTATCCGATCCTGCCGTTGACCTTCGGTGACGCGGGCGGCGGCTACAACGCCTTCCTCGACCGCCAGGGCATGCTCGCCCCACTCGATGTGGCGATGGGTGGGTTGCTGCTGGTGCTCGTGCTCGAGGCGTGCAGGCGCACGACCGGGGTCATCCTGCCGATCGTGTGCCTGGTGTTCCTCGCCTACGGCTACTACGGCGGGCTGTTGCCGCAGAACTGGGCCATCGCCCACGCCGGGCTGGACGTCGACCAGATCGTCGACGCGCTGTACAACTCGGGTAGCGGGTTCTACGGCACCCCGCTCGACGTGGCGGCCAGCTACATCGTGCTGTTCACCCTGTACGGCGCGGTGCTCGAATTCTCCGGTGCCGCTCGGTTCTTCGTCGATCTTTCGGTGTCGCTGTTCCGTCGCTCGCACAGTGCGGCCGGGCGCACGGCGGTGGCGTCGGGATTCCTGCTCGGCACCGTGTCCGGGTCGGGCACGGCGACGGCGGTGAGTACCGGAGCGGTCACCTGGCCGATCCTGAAGCGGGCAGGTTACCGGCCGGAACAGGCGGGCGGCATGCTCGCGGCGGCGGGTGTGGGTGCGATCCTGTCACCGCCGACGCTCGGGGTGGCGGCATTCATTGTCGCCGAGTACCTCGACGTGTCGTATGTGACCGTCCTCGGCTGGGCACTCATCCCGACCCTGCTGTACTACCTCGGCATCCTGCTGTCGGTGGAGATCGACGCCCGTCGCATCCATGCGGAAGGCCGCGCGCCCGCCGACCTCGCCGACGCTCCGCTGCCGACACCGTGGTGGAAACTGCTGGGACGCTTCGGATATCACTTCTCGTCGCTGATCGTCATCGTCGTGCTGCTGCTCGCCGGGGTGAGCGCGACCCGTGCCGTCGTGTACGCCACGGCGCTCGCCTTGATCCTGGCTGTGCCGGATCGAATGCTGCGAGCTCGCGACGCGGCCGGAACCCCATCATCGACTGGCGGATCATCGACAGTCGGCACGTCGGCAGTCGGCAAGTCGACTGATGGCACGTCGGTAGGCGACCCGTCAACGGGCGACGCATCGTCAGACGCAACGGCGACAAAGCAGTCGACCCCCACAGGCCTATGGACGCGAAAAACACTGCAGCGTTTCATGTTCGAAGCCCTGCGTGCGCTCTCGCTGGGGATGCGCTCCGCACTGCCGGTCGTCGCCGTGTGCGCCGCGGCGGGTGTGATCACCGCGATGACCACCAAGACCGGTCTCGGCGCCCAGCTCGCCTCGCTGCTGGTACGGGCAGGCTCGGTGCTCTCCGACGACCCCGCCGTCGTGCTCGCCACCACCGCGCTGCTCGCCGCGATCGCGTTGTCGCTGCTCGGTCTCGCGGTCCCGGTGACGGCGTCGTTCGTGATCGGTTGGGTCATCATCGGTCCGGCCCTGCTCGACCTGCACGTCGCCGCGCCCGCCGCCGCCATGTTCGTCTTCTACTTCTCGGTGCTCTCGGAGGTCACCCCGCCGACCGCGCTCGCCGCCGTCGGCGCCGCCGCCGTCACCGGCGCGAAGGCCATGCCGACCATGTGGTCGGCGCTGCGCTACGCGCTGCCCGCCTTCCTCGTGCCGCTGATGTTCGTGCTCACCGACTCCGGGCAGCACCTGCTCGGCCGTGGCGCGCTGCTCGACGTGCTCTGGGTGACCGCGGCCGCGTGCGTCGGCGTCGCGGCGCTGGCGGCCGCGACCGGCGGCTGGATCCTCGGCATCGGCGCGGTGGGGGCGGTGCCGCGCGTGCTCGCGGGCGCCGCCGGTCTCACGCTGCTGTACCCGCACCCGACGGCTACGGCGATCGGGCTCGGTGTGCTCGTAGTCGCCGCAGCGGCCGGAGTCGTCGAACGCGTGCGTCGTCGAAAAGCCACGGGCACACCGTGATCGGTCAGCAGGCGGCGCCGCCGTCGAGGAGAGAGGTCGTCATGATCAGAACACTTGGCATCGTTGTCGCGGCGAGCACCGCCGCCGCCCTGCTCACGGGCTGCGGCGGCCGACAGGACTCGCCGACGGCGGACACCGGTGGCGAGGTGAGCTGTGAAGTGAAGCAGGACACCAGGATCGGCATCGCCACCGGCAATGCGACCGGTGTGTACTTCGCACTCGGCAACGCTTACGCCGAACAGATCTCGGCCGCCACCGACGGCAAGGTCAAGGCCACCGCCGCCGAGACCGGCGCCT
Source organism: Nocardia sp. GTS18 (assembly GCF_013839555.1). Classification (NCBI taxonomy): domain Bacteria; kingdom Bacillati; phylum Actinomycetota; class Actinomycetes; order Mycobacteriales; family Nocardiaceae; genus Nocardia; species Nocardia sp. GTS18. Next base: position 3,526 of record NZ_JACBIU010000007.1, read on the forward strand.
CGGTGCAGAACATCCAGCAGGTGGTCGGCGGTACCTATCAGGTCGGCTTCTCGCTGGCCGACTCCGCCGCCGACGCCGTGCAGGGCAAGGGCAGCTTCACCAGCGTCCAGCCGGTGCGCGCGCTGGCCCGCCTCTACGACAACTACACCCAGGTGATCGTGCGCGCCGACGCGGGCATCAACTCCCTGGCCGACCTGCGCGGCAAACGGGTCTCCACCGGCTCGCCCAAATCGGGCACCGAGGTGATCGCCCAGCGCGTCCTGCAGGCCTCGGGTCTCAACCCCGACACCGACATCTCCGCCCAGCGCCTCGACCTCACCAAGACCGTCGACGGTCTCAAGGACGGCTCGATCGACGCCATGTTCTGGTCCGGTGGCCTACCGACGCCCGGCATCACCGACCTGTTCACCACCGCGAAGGACAAGGTCAGGTTCCTCGACATCACGGGGGCGCTGCCGAAGCTGAAGGAAATCAACCCCGTCTACGAGGCGGGCTCGATCCCGGCCGCCACCTACGGCCTGAGCGCCGACGTGCCGACCGTGGTCGTGCCCAACCTGCTCGTGGTCCGCGACGACCTCGACGCGAACCTCGCCTGCGTCCTCACCAAGACCCTGCTCGACCGCAAACCCCAACTCGAGCAGGCGAATCCGGCCGCCAAGGGGATCAATGCCGACACCGCGAGCAAGACCGCGCCGGTACAGCTGCACCGCGGCTCGGAGGTAGCCCTGCGCTGACCTCGCCCCCGCCACCCGCGCCCGACACGCGGGTGCCACGGTCCCCGCCGCCCTCGATTACCAGGGGTGACGGGGACCGTGTGCTGTGCCGGGGAACAACCCGTGGCGAGGCTCGGTTGTGCGAAACAGACGCCGACCGAAACGAGGATGCGATGACCGAGGCCGTGGCACGCGACGAACGCTGGCTGGGCGAGGAGCTCGATCTGGACGCCTATCTCGCCCGGATCGGCTACGACGGACCGCGCACCGCCTCGCTCGACACCCTGCGCGCCCTGACACGCGCCCACACCACCACGTTCCCCTTCGAGAACCTCGAGATCATCCTCGGCCGCGGCATTCCGCTCGATCTGAAATCCCTGCAGGACAAACTGGTCCGGCACGCGCGCGGCGGATACTGCTACGAGAACGCCGGTCTCTTCGCCGCCGCCCTGGAACGCCTCGGATTCGATGTGCGTGGCCTGAGCGGCCGGGTGACCTTCGGTTCGCTGGCCACGGGGGCGATCCGGCCCGCCACCCACGCCCTGCTCCGCGTCACCACCCCGGACGACGACCGGGTCTGGATCTGCGATGTCGGTTTCGGTGCCGGTCCGCTCGAACCGTACGAATTGGCCGACAGCGCGGGCGAATTCACGTTGGGGGACTGGCGCTTCCGGCTCGAGCATCGCGACGACCTGTGGGTGCTCTACCAGTTCGGCCGTGACGGCTGGATCGATCGCTACACCTTCACCGAGAACCCGCAGTACCGTACCGACTTCGCGGTGGGGAACCACTTCGTGTCGACCTCGCCACACTCACCGTTCACCACCCGGCCGTTCCTGCAGCGCTTCCGGCCCGACGTCCACCACGTGCTCGACGACCTCACCCTGGTGACCGAATACCCCGACGGCACCAGCGAAAGCCGCGAGATCGATGCGACCGACCTGCCGAAAGTGCTGACCGAGGTGTTCGACATCGAACTCGACCCCGCCGACGCGGAGGTGCTCGTCACCACACCCTGGCGCGCCGCCTGACCGCATTTCGGTCCCACCGACACGGCTCGGCGGTTTGCTTCCATCGTGTCGCTACGGCAAATTGATGGTTACTTGCCGGGAAACAAACCCCGATCGCTGCGGTGGGGTCCGATTCAGTGGGGTCGTTTGTGCCGAAGGTTCATTTCGCGTTGCCGGGTCAGCCGGAGCAGGGGGTCCGTTCGAGCGGGGCCGCTGCCCGGCCCGGCTGGCGGTCGGACCTGGACGGGCTACGCGGCGTGGCGATCGCGCTGGTCGTGGCGTTCCACGTGTGGGCGGGCCGGGTCTCCGGTGGCGTCGACGTGTTTCTCGTGCTGTCGGGCTTCTTCTTCACCGGCGCGATCGTGCGCGGGGTGGAGCGCAGCGGCCGGGTGGCCGCCACCGAGACCGCGCGCCGAACCTTGCGCAGACTCACCCCCGCACTGGTCGTCGTGCTCGCGGCGGTCGCGGTCGCGACGATCACCCTGCGGCCCTACACCCTGCTCGGCGAAACCGCCGCGCAGACTCTCGCCTCGATGTTCTACGTCCAGAACTGGTATCTGGCCGTCGCCGAACTCGACTACACCGCGCCCGACCCGACCGTGAGCCCGCTACAACACCTGTGGTCGATGTCGGTGCAGGGACAGTTCTATCTGGTGATCTTCGCGCTGCTGGCCGGGTGGGCGTGGTTGCGCCGCCGGGGCAGGGCCGACCGGGGGACACTCATCGCGGTGCTGACCGCGGTCGGGCTGCTCTCGTTCTGGTACGCCACGACCGGAACCGGACACCACCAGGCCTGGACGTATTACGACAGTCTCGCGCGCGGATGGGAGCTGCTGGCCGGCGCGGTGCTCGCCATCGCCGCGCCTTGGCTGCGCCTGCCGACCCGGCTGCGCGGTCTGGCCGCGGGGCTCGGGCTCCTCATGGTGTTCGCGTGCGGTCCGCTCTTCGACGGCGCCACCCAGTTTCCCGGCGTCGCCGCCCTGTGGCCGGTGACCGCCGCCTGCCTGGTGATCGCCGCAGGCTTCGGAACCGGCACGACACCGGGCACCGCGACCCGGCTGCTGTCGGGGCGGGTGTGCACCGAACTGGGCGCGATGGCGTATCCGCTGTACCTGTGGCACTGGCCGATTCTCATCTTCTACCTGGGCGAGACCGGGCGGACCGACGCCGGTGTCGTCGACGGGCTGGTGGTGATCGGTGTCTCGCTGATCCCCGCCTACGCCACCGCGCGCTGGATCGAGGCTCCGCTGCGGATGGGGCCGCGCGGTCAGGAGACACCGCCGCACCGGGCCACCGGGACGCTCGTCGGCGCGCTCACCGTCGCCGTGCTCGCCTCGGCCCTCGGCTGGCAGCTGGTGCTGCTCGCCAACCCGGCCGTGCCACCGGAAAACCTCGACAGCCTGCGCTACCCGGGAGCAACCGCGCTGCTCTCCGGCGCCGAATTCCCCAAGGCGCCCATGCGGCCCACCGTGTTCGAAGGTCACGTCGACACACCCTCGCCGACCACCGACGGGTGCATCACACCCAACCGCGAGGTCCGTACCTGCGTCTACGGTGACCCCGACGCCACCCGCTCGATCGCGCTCGTCGGCGGTTCGCATTCCGAACACTGGTTGCCCGCACTCGAGGTGCTCGGTGCCGAACACGGTTTCCGGGTGGTGTCCTACCTCAAGGAGGGGTGCCCGCTGGTGCTGGTCGACGAGCCGTCCTACGCCGAATGGCCCTTCCCCGAATGTCACGAGTGGTCGGTGGAAGTGCTCGACCGGCTGGCCGCAGAACAACCGGACTGGGTGGTCACCCTGTCGACCCGCTACCGCCAGGACGCACCGGGCGACGAGGTGCCCGGCGAGTACCTCGAGGTGTGGTCGGCGCTGCAGGATCGTGGGCTCAATGTGCTCGCCCTGCGCGACACGCCGCGGCTGCGACGCGACGGCGTGTTCTACCGGGCCCCGGACTGTCTGGCCCACCGCGGCGACCCCGACAGTTGCGGGATGGACCGCAGCGAGGCGCTCGACGCGGTCGACCCGGCCGCCGCACCGGCCGCCGGGTACCCGAACATCTACCTGCTCGATCTCTCCGACGCCGTGTGCCGCCCGCAGCGCTGCCGGGTCGTCGAGGGCAATGTGCTGATCTATCGCGACGAACACCACCTCACCGCCAGTTACGCCCGATCACTCGCCCCCGAACTGGGCCGCCAGATCGCCGCCGTCACCGGCTGGTGGTGAGCGCGAGATCACCACGCGCGCCACAGGTCCGGCTACCCTCGGACCGGTGCGCATACCCCGCAAGGCATCGGTCCTGCTCGTCGCGCTCGCTGTCGTGCCCGTCGCGTGCTCGTCCGGACCGGACCAGCCACAGACCGTCGCCGAGGCCTTCGCGAAGGCCCTGAGCAGCGGTGACGTCGCGGCCGCCGCGGCCCTCACCGACGCCCCCGACCAGGCCCGCCAGACCCTCACCGCCCTGTTCGAGAACCTGGGCAAGAACGACACCGTGCGGGTGAGCGCCACCGACGAGGCGAGTTTCACCCTCGAATCCACCTGGAAGCTCGGCACGGGCGGTCGGGACGAATGGACCTACACCAGCACCGGAACGGCCGACGAGAACGACTGGACGATCGATTGGAACCCCGCCACGGTGGCGCCCGGCCTCGATCTCGGCCCGCTCAGCTACAGCCCCATACCACCGAAACCCGCACGCGTACTCGACGCGAGCGGTGGTGAGCTGATGACCGAGCAGGTGGTGACCCTGGTGACCGTCGCCCCGGACGCCGACCTGCCCGCCGTGGCCGCCGCGCTCGCGCCGCACGGCGTCACCGAGGCCAGCCTGAGAACGGATCTCGATGCGGCCCAAGGCAAACCGATCACCGCGGTCGCCCTGCGCGAGGCCGACATCGCCCCGGTCCGTGACACGCTGACCGGGCTGCGCGGTGTGACCCTGGCACCCCAACCGAGACTGCTGACCGTCGACAAGACCCTCGCGGCACCGACGCTGGCCGGACTGACCGAACTCTGGCAGCACCAGGCCGACGACGCGGCGGGCTGGGCGGTACGCGCCCACACGCCCTCGGGCACCCAGCGCATCGCCGGACCCGACGCCACCGCGACCACCGACATCGCCACCACCCTCGACATCGACCTGCAGAACGCCGCCGAAGGCGCGCTGGCGCCCGTGCCGACGCCCGCCGCCATCGTGGCGCTGCGGCCCTCGACGGGCGAGGTGCTCGCCGTCGCGCAGAACGCACCCGCCGACGCGCAGGGTCCCATCGCGCTCACCGGGCTCTACCCGCCGGGTTCGACGTTCAAGACCGTCACCGTGTCGGCCGCGTTGCAGGCGGGCGGTGTCACCGCCGACACCGTGCTGCCGTGCCCCGGCCGCGCCACCATCGAAGGCCGGACCATCCCCAACGACGACGGCTTCGACCTCGGTGACGTGCCGCTGCACACCGCCTTCGCCCGGTCCTGCAATACGACGATGGCGCAGCTCGGTGTGCGCCTGCCCGCCGACGGGCTCACCCAGGCCGCCGCGCAACTCGGCCTCGGAGTGGACTATGTGACACCCGGCTTGACGACAGTCACCGGGAAAGTTCCCGCCGCGCAGAATCCGGCGCAGCAGGTGGAAGCGAGCATCGGACAGGGCACGGTCACCGCGTCGCCGTTCGGAATGGCGCTCGTCGCCGCCTCGCTCGCCAACGGAACCGCGCCCGCGCCGTCGGTGGTCGTGGGTCGTCCTGGCACCGCCGACCGCCGGACCGAACCGGTGCCCGCCGCGGTGACATCGCAGGTGGAAGCCATGATGGCCGAGACGGTCAGCGCCGGAACCGCTACCGCCCTGCGCGACATCCCCGGCCTGCTCGGCAAGACCGGCACGGCCGAGTACCTCGACGACGAACACGCACACGGATGGTTCGTCGGAATCCGCGGCGACCTCGCCTTCGCGGTCTTCGTCGCCGACGCGGGCAGCTCCGGACCGGCGGTCGAGTCGGCGGGCAGGATGCTTCGTGTGACACGATGAGCCATCTCACTCTCCGCAGGCGTGCAATCCCCCCGCTGCCGCACGCGGTCACCACCAGTCGAGCTACACTCGTCGGCGGGCCATACCCATGGTCAATACGCGGGATGTCACAATTTCGAGAAGGTTCGGAGTAGGCGCCATCGATACCGGTCAGAAGATCGCGGAGCATTACCGCCTGGTCGAGCGTATTGGTAGCGGCGGCACAGGCGTTGTATGGCGCGCTGTCGACGAACGCCTCCAACGCTCGGTTGCGGTGAAGCAGATCCACATCAAGCCGAGCCTGCCCGAGGCCGAGCGAGATGTGCTGCGCCAGCGTGCGATTCGCGAAGCCCGCAATGCGGCACGCTTCCAGCATCCCAATGCCATCGTCGTTTTCGACATCACCGAGCACAACGGTGATCCGTGCCTGGTGATGGAATACCTCAAGTCGGTGAGCCTCGCCGCGGAACTGGGCCAGAAGGGCCCGTTGCCGCTGCTCGAGGTGGCCCGCATCGGTGAGCAGGTGGCGTCCTCGTTGATCGCCGCCCACCAGGCCGGGCTCGTGCACCGCGACGTGAAGCCGGGCAACATCCTGCTCGGTGAGCACGGTGAGGTGAAGATCACCGACTTCGGCATCTCGCGGGCCGCGGGCGATGTGACCCTCACCGAGACCGGCCTCATCTGCGGCACCGCCGCGTACTTGGCGCCCGAAGTGGCGCGCGGCGCCGACCCGACACCGGCCGCCGACGTGTTCGCCCTCGGCGCCACCCTGTTCCACGCGCTGGAAGGCGAACCGCCCTACGGCGCCAACGCCAACCCGCTCGCCGTGCTCTACGCGGCCGCCAACGGCCAGGTGCGCGAACCGCACAACGCCGGTCCGGCCACCGATTTCCTGCTCGACCTGCTCAACCCCGAACCGCTCGATCGTCCGACGATGACCGAGGCCCGCGACGCGCTCGCCGCCTTCGCCGACGACGCCGACGCGGTGCCCGCCGGATTCGTTCCCGCCAGCGAGGCCTACGGCCGCCGCAACTCGGCCGCCACCACGCAGGTGATCCGGCAGTCCGGCGGCAGGCGTGCCTCGCACGCGGGTGCGTCCAACGCGGCGACCCGCCAGATCCGTTCACAGCCGCGCCCGCAGCCGCGCTACGACACCGCCGCGCATCCGCCCACCCAGGCCCAGCCCGCCCCCGCCCCGCGCAAGCAGCCGGGCAAGGGCCGTGCGGTGCTGATCGGCTCGGGTGTGGGTGCGGTGATCGCCGCGATCGCCGTCGCGATCAGTGCCATGAGTGGGTCGGACTCCGATTCGCCTCAGGTGCAGGCGAATTCGACGACGACGGCACAGGCCGCTGTCGCCCCGACGACGACCTCGGCGATCCCCGCGCTGGGTCAGGCACCCAATACCGGCACCGTGAACATCGGGTCGGCCGGTCTGCTGGTGGAGAACTTCTTCAGCGATCCTGCCGGGTCGTGGTCGATGCTCACGCCCGCCGCGCAGCAGGTGTACGGCAGCGAGGCCGAGTTCCGGCAGTACTGGAACTCGCGCGTCATCACCAGCTTCACCAGCATCACCGCCGTCAGCGGCAACAACGCCGACGGATCGACCGATATGCGCCTGGCCAGCATCACCATCGACGGCCAGACCAAGTCGATGGTCATGCGCGTGGTGAACTACAACGGCAACCTGCGCATCGACGGCGACACCCGCTAGCTCACCCGCCGAAAACCGCTGGTCCGCCCGATACACACGGGCGGATCGGCGCGCGAGGAGGATGTGGCGGAAAACCGGTGGTTGCCGCCCATTAGGCTGGTACCTGACCTGATGCCACGCACAGAACAGGACCGCACTCCGATATGACTCCCCGCATCGAGCTCGCCCGCGTCGATCTGCGCGGTCGTACTCCCTCCGCCGCCGAGCTGCGCACCGCGCTGCCGCGCGGAGGGGTCGACGTCGACTCGGTGCTGCATCATGTGCGGCCGGTCGTCGAAGACATCCGCGACCGGGGCGCCGAAGCCGCGCTGGACTACAGCGAGAAGTTCGACGGTGTCCGCCCGAGCGCGGTCCGGGTGCCGGTCGCCGAGCTGGGCAAGGCCCTCGACGCCCTCGACCCCGCCGTGCGCGCCGCGCTCGAGGTAGCGATCGAGCGGACCAGGAAGGTGCACGCCGATCAGCGCCGCACCGACTCGGTCACCGAGGTGGTGCCCGGCGGCACCGTCACCGAGAAGTGGGTGCCGGTCGAACGGGTGGGCCTGTACGTGCCCGGTGGTAATGCCGTGTACCCGTCGTCGGTCGTGATGAACGTCGTCCCGGCGCAGGCCGCAGGCGTGGAATCGCTGGTGGTGTCCTCACCGCCGCAGGCGCAGTTCGGTGGCCTGCCGCACCCGACGATCCTGGCGGCCGCCGCGCTGCTCGGTGTCGACGAGGTGTGGGCCGTCGGTGGCGCGCAGGCCGTGGCGCTGCTGTCCTACGGCGGCACCGACACCGACGGTGCGGCGCTGGAACCGGTCGACCTCATCACCGGCCCCGGCAATATCTATGTCACCGCCGCCAAGCGGCTGTGCCGTGGCCTCGTCGGTATCGACGCCGAGGCGGGCCCCACCGAGATCGCCGTGCTGGCCGACGCCACCGCCGACCCGGTGCACGTGGCCGCCGACTTGATCAGCCAGGCCGAGCACGATGTGCTCGCCGCCAGCGTGCTCGTCACCGATTCCGTCGCCCTCGCCGACGCGGTCGATGCCGCCGTCAATGCCCAGCTGGCCGTGGTGAAGCACCACGACCGGGTGCGGGAAGCGTTGCGCGGCAAGCAGTCCGGGATCGTCCTCGTCGACGACATCGCCCAGGGTCTCCGCGTGGTCGACGCCTACGCCGCCGAGCACCTCGAGATCCAGACCGCCGACGCGTCGGCCGTGGCCGCGCGGGTGCGTAGCGCGGGCGCGATCTTCGTCGGTCCGTGGGCGCCGGTGAGCCTCGGCGACTACTGCGCCGGGTCCAACCACGTGTTGCCGACCGCGGGCTGCGCGCGGCACTCGTCGGGGTTGAGTGTGCAGACCTTCCTGCGTGGCATCCACATCGTGGAGTACACCGAGGCGGCGTTGAAGGATGTCGCGGGACACGTGGTGGCGCTGGCCAATGCCGAGGACCTGCCCGCGCACGGTCAGGCCGTGCAGGCGCGGTTCGAGGCGTTGTCATGAGCACTCCCACCGTGCCCGGCGCCTCGGCAACCCTCGACCAGCTGCCGCTGCGCGACAACCTGCGTGGCAAATCTCCCTACGGCGCACCGCAATTGACGGTGCCGGTGCAGCTCAACACCAACGAGAACCCGCACCCGCCGAGTCGTGCGCTCGTCGACGATGTCGCCGAATCGGTGCGGGCCGCCGCCGCCGACCTGCACCGCTACCCGGATCGGGACGCGGTCGCGCTGCGCCACGACCTGGCCGAGTACCTGACCCGCCAGACCGGTGTCGCCGTCGATACCAGCAATGTGTGGGCGGCCAACGGGTCCAACGAGATCCTGCAGCAGCTGTTGCAGGCCTTCGGCGGGCCGGGCCGCAGCGCACTGGGTTTCGTGCCGTCGTACTCGATGCACCCGATCATCTCCGAGGGCATCGACACCGAATGGCTAGAGGCCGCGCGCGGCAGCGATTTCTCCCTCGACATCGACTACGCCGTCGCGCAGATCGCCGAACGCCGTCCCGATGTGGTGTTCGTGACCAGCCCGAACAACCCGACCGGGCACAGGGTCCCCATCGACGACCTCGAGCGTGTGCTCGACGCGGCACCGGGCATCGTGGTGGTGGACGAGGCGTACGGGGAGTTCTCGGCCGCGCCGAGCGCGATCACCCTGATCGACCGGTACCCGACCAAGCTGGTCGTCACCCGCACGATGAGCAAGGCGTTCGCCTTCGCCGGTGGCCGCCTCGGTTACCTGGCGGCCTCGCCCGCGGTGATCGACGCGATCCTGCTCGTCCGGTTGCCGTATCACCTGTCGGTGGTCACCCAGGCCGCCGCCCGCGCCGCCCTGCGCCACGCCGACGAAACCCTCGCCAGTGTGGCCGAATTGGCCTCCCAGCGCGATCGGGTCGCCGCGGCGCTCGCCTCGTTCGGGTTCCAGGTGATCCCCAGCGACGCCAATTTCGTGCTGTTCGGCCGGTTCACCGACGCGGCCCGCGCCTGGCAGCACTACCTCGACGCCGGGGTACTCATCCGCGATGTCGGCATTCCCGGCTACCTGCGCGCCACCATCGGGCTCGCCGCCGAGAACGACGAGTTCCTGCGCGTGAGCCGCGATATCGCCGCCACCGACCTCACTCACTAAAAGCGTGGAGAAACAGACCATGAGCAGAACAGCGCGGGTGGAACGGGTCACCAAGGAATCCTCGATCCTGGTGGAGCTGAACCTCGACGGCAGCGGCAAGACCGAGATCTCCACCGGTGTGCCGTTCTACGACCACATGCTCACCGCCCTCGGCGCCCACGCCGGGTTCGACCTGGTGGTGCGGGCCGAAGGCGATATCGAGATCGAGGCACATCACACGGTCGAGGACACCGCCATCGTGTTCGGGCAGGCCCTCGGGCAGGCGCTGGGCGACAAGAAGGGCATCCGCCGGTTCGGTGACGCCTTCATCCCCATGGACGAGACCCTCGCCCACGCCGCCGTCGACGTGTCGGGCCGGCCGTACTGCGTGTTCACCGGCGAGCCGGAACACCTGGTGCACACCATCATTCCGAGCGCGGGCCCCGGTGCGTCGTACTCGACGGTGCTCAACAAGCACGTGTTCGAATCGATCGCGCAGAACGCACGGATCGCCCTGCATGTCCGGGTGCTCTACGGGCGCGACCAGCACCACATCACCGAGGCCGAATTCAAGGCTGTCGCACGGGCTTTGCGGGCGGCCGTCGAGATCGACCCTCGCGTGAGCGGTGTGCCGTCCACGAAAGGTGTGCTGTGAAATCCGTCGTGCTGCTGGACTACGGCTCCGGCAACCTGCACTCCGCCGAACGCGCCCTGGTGCGGGCAGGCGCCCAGGTGGAGGTCACCGCTGACCCGACCGCCGCGTTGGCGGCCGACGGGCTCGTGGTCCCCGGTGTCGGCGCGTTCGCGGCCTGCATGGCCGGGCTGCGCGCGGTGCGTGGTGAGCGCATCATCGGGCAGCGCCTGGCCGGTGGACGCCCGGTGCTCGGCATCTGCGTCGGCATGCAGATCATGTTCGACCGGGGTGTCGAGTTCGGCGTGGAAACCGAGGGCTGTGGTGAATGGCCCGGCACGGTCGCCGGGCTCGAGGCCCCCGTCCTCCCGCACATGGGCTGGAACACGGTGAAAGCACCCGCCGACAGCACCCTGTTCGCGGGCATGGACGCCGACACCCGCTTCTACTTCGTCCACTCCTACGCCGCCCAGCAGTGGGAACTGCCCGAAGCCGACCATATTCCGCCGCCGAAACTCACCTGGGCCGAGCACGGCGTGCCGTTCCTCGCCGCCGTCGAGAACGGCCCGCTCTCGGCCACCCAGTTCCACCCGGAGAAGTCCGGCGACGCGGGTGCTCAGTTGCTGCGCAACTGGATCGGGTCACTGTAGGTCAGCCGAGTCTCGGGTCGTCGGCGGTGGATTCGATGGTCTCGCCCGGCGTGTAGTACAGCTCCACGACATTGTCGATGTCGAGGTGGCGATGCCAGTGGCCCTTCGGCACGACGACGAATTGCCCTGCGGTGAGCCGGTTTCGGTGACTGCTGTCGTCGGTGAGGATTTCCACGGTGACGCTGCCGTGCAGGACCATCAGGAATTCGTCGGTGTCGGGGTGCAGTTCCCAGTCGGAGCCGGGGAGTTCGGCGCCGTGATACATGCAGAACGCTCCGGTGTTGAACGGGGCCAGTTCGCGAAAATCGAACTGGGCGAGGGTTTTCGCGGTGGTGATGGGGTCGTGTTTGCGCATGGTTCGGCTCTTCTCGGTCGGTGATCGTCAGGGGAGTGGATGGGGTGCCGGGTCGGATTCGGCGCGGCACCCGGCGGTGACGAAGGAGTGGATCGGGGTGGCGCAGGCGGCCGGGGCGTCGAACCAGGGATTGTGGCCGCCGGGGACTTCTTCGAGGTGCGCTGAGGGGATGTGTTCGATGCTGGGGAGGGCGTCGGTGGGGGAGAGGATGACGTCGTCGCGGCCCCAGACGAAGAGCAATGGGAGGTCGAGTCGGCTCAAATCTATTGGGGTGAGGATGTTTTCGGGGCGTGGTGTACGGCCGTCGAGTAGTCGCGTCAGCAGAAAGCGATAGGCGGCGGCTTGGCCTGGTCGGCGGAGGGGGAGCCGGTGCAGGTCGACGAGGTCGTCCGACATGGCGGCTACCGCCTGCTCGCCGAGGGCCTCGCTGAGGGCGGCGTCGGCGAGGAACCGCGGTGAGGGCAGTCCCATGAGCGACTGTTCCATCCGGCCACGGAGCGGGGTGGTGAGGGAGACCATCGCGGGAACGGGCCGGGCGCCGGGGAGGGCGGTAGCCGGTGCGCCGATGAGCACGGCGCGCGAGATTCGGCCGGGCGCGTCCAATGCTGTCCAGAGCGTGCACAGCCCGCCCAGGGAGTTGGCGATGACGGTCGCTTTCGGCAGGCCGAGTGCGTCGAGAGTACCGGTCAGCGTGGCGACGGCGAATTCGCGCAGTGAAGGGCCGGTCCACTGCGGTGCAGGAGCCAGTCCCTGACCGGGGAATTCCATCAGGATGTGCCGGTAACCGGGGAGTTCGGCCAGCAACGGTGCGAAGCCTAGCGCCGGCGCGGTGATGCCGTTGAGGTAGATCAACGGACTTCCCGCGCCGACGCTGAGCACTCTGACACGCGAATCACGTTGCGGCAGTGGGTGCTCGGTGATGGTCAGACCGTGTGCGCTGGCAACCCGCTGTTCGATCGCGCGAATTCGATTGTCGAGAGAGGGCGTCATGGATCAACTGTCGCGCGGGGAACTCGGGTAGGTCTTGAACGAATGTCCGCTCTGGGGGCACTGTGCGTCGGTGCGTCGGTCGATCAGTGGGTGAGAGTGCGCGGCGTCGTGCCGGCGAAAGCGACGACCTCGCGATGGAGGTGGGGCTGATCGGCGTAGCCACAGATCGCGGCTACGTCTGCCACGGGCTGCCCGGCGGCGAGGCGATCCAGTGCGCGACGGAATCGCACTATCTTTGTGGCCTGTTTGGGGGTGACACCTACTTGTGCGGTGAATCGGGACCACAGTCGTTGCCGGCTCCACCCGGTCCACTCGGCCAGCTCCTGCACCCGTACTCGGCCACCGGTGGCGACGATGCGGTCCCAGCAAGCCGTTACCTCGGGGTCGGCGGCGCCGACTGGTTCGCGGTGGGCGAGGAATGTCGTCAGGATGGTGAATCGTTCTGCCCACGTGGGCGTTTCGGACAGTTGCTCGCGCAGTAGGTTTGCGGCGCGTCCCCACACGGCATCGAGATCGACCATCTCCCCACGCAATTCGGATGGAGCGGCGCCCAGCAGAGTGCGCGTGGACAGGGGCGACAGGCGTAGCTCGAGGCATTCGATGCGGTCGGCCGTCACCTGCTGTGGCATCGGCGCCAATCCGGCGACCACACCGCCGAGCCGCCGCTGTTCACCACCGGCTGTGACCCGCAGCGGAGCATCGCCGAACTGGATCACCACGGTCACTTCGGGTCGCGCGCACACCCGCATCGGCGCGCCTGCCCCGACGCGCTCCAGGAACCCGCCCATCACCGCGCCCGGAACCGGGTTGGCACCGGCAGCAGCAACCTCCCAGCCCCCACCCAGTTCCGCTTCGGACACGATCGGGCGCATCTCACCAGCGTAGGTGGTGGTGACGTCAGCGTCGTCGATCAGTCGCAGGCGACGGCTCGACCGGCCACATATCGGATCAGGAAGGGGCGACGTGGGCTTCGGCGGCGGCTTCGGTGCCTGCGGCCCAGCCTTCGGCGCTGCGGATGGTGATGCCTTTGGCACGGGCGGTGGGGAAGTAGGTGTCGAAGGCCTTGTCGATCTGGTGTTGCCGGGCCGCGAGGACGGGGAGGAGGTGGTTCGGAGCGTGGGCGATCGTGGTGTCGGTGGCCTCGGTGAGGCGCTCGCCGATACGGGTCGCGTAGGCGGTGAGGAAGGCTTTGCGGTAGTGGCGGGAACGGGATTCTTCGGTGTCGGCGCTGTCGATCATGGTGCGGGTGGCCTGGACCAGCAGGGAGGTGGACAGGAGTTCGACCAGCTCGAGGTCGGTGTCGTCGCCGACCACGGTGACGAAGCCCCACTCCGCGGCGAAGATGGCGCGGCACCGATTGGCGTGCGCCACCCGGTCGATGAGTAGGGCTTTGGCGTCGGTGTAGGGGGTGTCGAGCCAGATGCGGCGGGTGGCGGGGAGATCGCTCGACGGTTCGAGCAGCAGGTGATCGATGGCGTACTTGGTCATCAGTTCCTGCGCCTTGGCCGAGAGGGTTTCGGCCTCGTCGGGAAACGACGTGGATTCGGCTTTGGCGAGCAGTCCGCGTACCCGGCCGAGCACCTTCTCGTCCGCACCGTGCCGGGGGCGAGCCGGGCCGGACGCTTCGAGCTTCGGCAGTCGCAGCAACAGCGCGAGGGCATCGATCACGGTGGTCAGTGCCTCGCCACCGGTGAGCAAGGCGCGATCGGCCCATGCCCGTAGATGGGGAGTCGTCCACCAGACGGCGGCACCGAGGTCGTCGAGCTGCGCTTCCCACCTCGCGTCGGGACGGTTCGCCGCCATCAGATCCAGCAGGTATCCCACCCCGAACTCGTCGAGGCGTCGACGCGCGGCCTGATGGATGTCCTCGGGGAGCCAGCCGAGATCGTAGGCGTGGGTGATGAGCCGCCGACCCGCCAGCTCGACGCCCGCGGCGAGCTCGTCGGTGACGGCCACCGTCCCGATCGACTCGGCCGCACCCTGCGCGGCAGCGGCGACGATCGCCTCGGCGATGGTCGCCGGATCACCCGAGAGGGCGTCGAACGCGGTCGGTGGGGCAGGCTTGCGCCCGGTGCGACGTCGGCGGTTCTGTTTGGCCATGGTCTACCGATCGTCCCTCGCGCGCGGTCCGGTGGACAAATGGGCCGACCTCCCCGCGCGGCAGGCCTCGTACCCGTGCGTCATCACCGGTTCGGGGCGTCTGGCTCATCGGAAGCTGTCACCGCTTCAGCCGAGGCGTGAGCGGTTTCGGTCACCGCGCGAACGAAGGCTATGCCGGCATTCGACAAACCGGAGGCGCGCCAGACCAGGCCGTATTCGATGGGTGGGAGGTCGTCGAAGGGGAGGTAGACCAGGCTGGGGCGGGGGTAGAAGTGGCCGGCTTGGGCGGCGGCGAGGGCGATGCCGTTGCCCGCTGCCACCTGGACCATGACTTCCTGCCAGTACGGCATCGTCATCGAACGATGGATCGGGCGGCCCGAGGGGGTGTGGGTGGGGAAGTGGTGGTCGAGGAAGTAGCCCGCCAGTCCCCGGGCGGTGAGCAGGGTTTCGTCGGCCAAGTCCACCACGGAGACCGAGGTGCGGGTGGCCAGGGGATGAGAGGTCGGGACGACGAGGACCTTCGCGTCGCGCAACAGGACCGGGCCGCTCACCAGATCCGGCTCGACGGCGGGGTACTCGAGGAAGACCAGGTCCAGTTCGCGGCGCCGCAGCTGACCGAACCGGTCCGACAGCTGGACCTCACGCAGCTCCACCGTGCACGCGGGCCGCTCGGCGCGGAACGCGGTGGCGGCCGCCATCAGCATCTCGCTGCCCAGTGGGTGTGTGAAGCCGACCCGCAACACCTCCGCGGCACCCGCGCTGCCGGCCGCCCTGGCCAGTGCGGCCAGAATGCCGTGATGATGCGGAGCGAGGGCGTCGCGCAGCTGAGCCCCCAAGGGGGTCAACGACACCCGTCGACTCGTCCGCTCGAACAGTGGTGCGCCGATGCGCCGTTCCACGGTGTGGATCATCTGACTCACCCGGGCCCGCGATACCGTGAGCCGCTGCGCCGCACGCCCGAAGTGCAGTTCCTCGGCCAGCACCAGGAAGGTTTCCTGCTCCTGCCAGTTCATCGTGTGCTCCCGGCGCATTTCACGGCGGTACGAACGAAGGCCGCCGCCCGCGCCGACAGACCCGGCGCGCGCCACTGCAGGCCGTATTCGATCGGCGCCTGCTCCTCGAACGGCACGTAGACCAGGTCGGGTCGCGGGTAGTACTCGATGCCCTGGGCGGCCGTCACGGTGACGCCGATATCGGCGGCGACGTGGGCGAGCAACTCCTGCCAGTACCGTGTGGTCGTCGAACGGCGGATCGGCGACCCGGCGGGAGTCACCGGCGGAACCACGTGATCGAGGAAGTAGCCCGGCACCCCGCCGATGAACAGCACGGTCTGTCCGGTCAGATCCTCGACGGTGACCGAGCGCCGCCGCGAGAGCGGATTGCGGGTGGACACCGCCAAAACCCGGGCATCGCGCAGCAGCACCGGACCGCACACCAGGTCGGGTTCGGTGGCGGGGAATTCGATGAGCTGCAGATCCAGCTCGCCCGAGCGCAACGCGCTGTAGCGATCGGAGAGCTGCACCTCGCGGATATCGAGAGTGCAGCCGGGGTGGCGTGCGCGGAGGGCATCGCCCGCCCCGATCAGCAGCTTGCCCGCCAGTGGGCTGGAAAAACCGACTCGCAGCACGCCGTCGATGCCGCGCGCGGTTTCGGTCACCTCCGCTACCGCGTCCAGTACACCGCAATGGTGCGGGAGCAGGTCGTCGCGGAGCTGAATGCCCAAGGGCGTCAGGGAAACCCGACGGCTCGTCCGCTCCAGCAGAGGTGCGCCGACGCGGGCCTCGAGTGTCTGGATCAACTGGCTCACCCGGGCCCGCGACAGCAGCAACCGATCCGCCGCTCGCCCGAAGTGCAGTTCCTCGGCCACCGCGAGGAACGTTTCGATCTCTTGCCAGTTCATCCATCACCTCTCATCGGTAAAGGCTCTTTACCGACCGGTGAGTATTTTGCCTGGTGTTCGCCTGTGTCACGTTGCGACCGCCTGGTCGGCACCCGCCCGACACTCGGAGGCGCTGGGCGACAAAGCCTGATCGGGCAGTGCGCGGTGCTGATCGGCTGCCGGCCGGGCACGGACAACGGAATCGGTAATCGTGCCGCAAACATGGTGGCAATTTTTTATGGCGGAAAACTATTCGGAGACAAAAGAATGCGGTGACGTGCGCTCGGCACGTCACCGCATTCGGCACCGACCTGAGGGGAGTGGTCGGCAAGTCCGGCTACGCCGAATTACTCGGCGGGGGTGTTGAGTTCACGCGCGCCGAGCAGGATGTCGACGATGTTGGCGCCACCACTGGTGAGGCTGTCGAATGCCGAGCTGCCGGTCTCGAGCACCTCGAGGCCCGCGAGAGCGGCGGCCGAACCGGTACCGGCGGCACCGAGGCCCGCCGAGCCGGTGCCCGCGGCACCGAGACCGGCCGAACCGGTGGCCAGAGCGGGCAGGGCGGCGGCGGAACCGGTACCGGCGGCACCGGCACCCGCGGCGCCCGCACCAGCGGAACCGGTCGCGCCGAGGGCGGCCGAGCCGGTGGCGCCGAGGGCGGCGGAACCGGTGGCGGCGGCGGCCGAGCCGGTGAAGGCGTTGGCGGCGGCAGCGGGACCAAGCACGGCGATGGCGAGGGCACCGGCAACAGCGAGGGTCTTGCGAGTCATGAGATTTCCTTTCGGTGCCTGCAATCACAGGCTGGTAACGCAAAGGGGCGGTGCGGCGATGAACTCGGTAGGGGTTGGTGTTCCTGCCGACAAAACGGAAAGCTAATCGATGCGGGAAACGAATTGCTAATTGATTCCACGTGGTGATTGTCACCATTAATACTTGGTAAACGGAATGTTTCCGCAGGTCAATCGGGTCTGTTCGATCGATCACATAACGTTCGGCGCATGGCTGGCTACCGATCTTCGGAAATCGGGCAAACTTATGGCACACCACTCGGTGACGGCTTCGGGTATGCGGCCGGGGCAAGCGGAGTGACGCGGAGCGCACCGGCCAGGACCGTTGCGGGCCCGCCGGGGGAGACCTACTAGTCTGATCGGCGTGAGTCTTGTGCTGTTGCCCGCGGTCGATGTCGCCAATGGGGAGGCCGTGCGCCTCGTACAGGGGGAGGCCGGTAGCGAAACCGGATACGGGTCGCCCCGCGACGCCGCCCTCGCGTGGCAGGAGGCCGGTGCCGAATGGGTGCACCTGGTCGACCTCGACGCGGCCTTCGGCAAGGGCAGCAACCGGGAATTGATCGCCCAGGTGATCGGCGAACTCGACGTCAAAGTCGAGCTCTCCGGCGGTATCCGCGACGACGACTCGCTGAAGGCCGCCCTGGCCACCGGCTGCGCGCGCGTGAACATCGGCACCGCGGCGATCGAGAACCCGCAGTGGTGCGCCCGCGTACTCGGTGAGTACGGCGACCGGATCGCGGTCGGGCTCGACGTCAAGCAGATCGACGGCGAATGGCGGCTGCGTGGACGCGGCTGGGTGACCGACGGCGGCGACCTCTGGGAGGTCCTCGAGCGCCTCGAACGTGACGGGTGCGCACGCTATGTGGTCACCGACGTCTCCAAGGACGGCACGCTCACCGGCCCCAATCTCGAACTGCTCGGCCAGGTGGCCAATGCCGCCGAGGCGCCCGTCGTGGCCTCCGGCGGTATCTCGGTGCTCGACGATCTCGTCGCCATCGCCGGCCTCACCGACGAGGGTGTCGAAGGCGCCATCATCGGCAAGGCGCTGTACGCGGGCCGGTTCACCCTGCCCGAGGCCCTGGCCGCGGTGCGCTGACCTCGCCATGACCACTGCGCCGAGCACCGCCGAACTGACCGACCTGCTGGCCGTCGCCACTCAGGTGCTGGACGGGGTGGTGCCGCGCTATCTCGAGGGTGTCGGCGCGCCGAGCGCGGTGGCCAAGGGCCGCAACGACTTCGCCACCGAACTCGACCTCGAACTGGAACGCACCATTTCCGCCGAGTTGCGTCAGCGCACCGGAATCGCGGTGCACGGTGAGGAATTCGGTGGGCCGAAGCTGACGTCGGGCACGGCCTGGGTGCTCGATCCGATCGACGGCACCTTCAATTACTCGGTGGGACATCCCATGTCGGGCATCCTGCTCGCGCTGGTGCACGAGGGCGAACCGGTGATCGGGGCGACCTGGCTGCCCGGGCTGGGCCGGCGGTACGCGGCTGTCAGCGGCGGTCCGGTGTATCTCGACGGGGTGGCCTTGCCGCCGCTGGCGCCCGGCAAACTCGGCGAGGCCATGATCGGGTTCGGTGCGTTCAACCTGGATTCGACCGGCCGCATCCCTGGCCAGTTCCGGTTCGACCTGCTCGGTGCGCTGAGCCGGTTGTCCTCCCGGGTCCGCATGCACGGCGCCACCGGCATCGATCTGGCGTTCACCGCCTCCGGTGTGCTCGGCGGCGCGGTGGTGTTCGGGCACCATCCGTGGGACAACGCCGCCGGGGTCGCCCTGGTGCGGGCCGCGGGCGGGGTGGTCACCGACCTGGCGGGCGAGCCCTGGACCATCACCTCCGGCTCGGTGCTCGCCGCCGCACCCGGTGTGCACGAAGAACTCCTTGACATGATCTGCGCGGTCAGCGACGAAGAACGAGGTTGAACACGATGGGTACCAGCACACAGCAGAGCACGCTGGCCGTCCGCGTGATCCCCTGTCTCGATGTGGACGCGGGCCGGGTGGTCAAGGGCGTGAACTTCCAGAACCTGCGTGACGCGGGTGATCCGGTGGAACTGGCCGCCACTTACGACGCTCAGGGTGCCGACGAACTCACCTTCCTCGACGTCACCGCCTCCACCGGCGATCGCGCGACCATGCTCGACGTGGTGACCCGCACCGCCGAACAGATCTTCATCCCGCTCACCGTCGGTGGCGGGGTGCGCACGGTCGAGGACGTGGACCGCCTCCTGCGCGCCGGGGCCGACAAGGTCTCGGTGAACACCGCCGCCATCGCCCGCCCCGAGGTGCTCTCGGAGATGTCGCAGCGCTTCGGTTCCCAATGCATCGTGCTCTCGGTCGACGCCCGCACCGTGCCCGACGGCCAGCCCGACACCCCGTCCGGCTGGGAGGTCACCACCCACGGTGGCAAACGCGGTACCGGTATCGACGCCGTCGAATGGGCTGTGCGCGGCGCCGAACTCGGTGTCGGCGAGATCCTGCTCAACTCGATGGACGCCGACGGCACCAAGGCGGGCTTCGACCTCCCGATGATCACCGCCGTCCGCGCCGCCGTGCACGTTCCCGTGATCGCCAGTGGCGGTGCGGGCGCGGTGGAACACTTCCCGCCCGCCGTCCACGCGGGTGCCGACGCGGTGCTCGCCGCCAGCGTCTTCCACTTCGGCGACCTCACCATCGCCCAGGTCAAAGACGCCATGCGCGCAGACGGCATCACCGTCCGCTGATCTCGGTCGTCCGAGACGGCCCGTTGTGGTCGGTCGGTCGTCGGTACTACAGGCCCATGTCGGTAGCGATGACGGTGCGCAGGGTGTCGGAGCTGTCGCCGCCTTGGAGGCGGTCCACGCGGTGGTCGGCGTAGAGGCGGGCGATGGGTGAGTCGGTGAGATAACCCGCGCCGCCGTGTAGTTGGAGGCAGCGGTCGATGACCCGGGTCGCGGTTTCGGTGGCGAAGAGCTCGGCGGAGGCGGCGTGGGCAGGGTCGAGTGCGGCGCTGTCGTGGGCGGCGAGAGCGCGATCGATCACCGCCTCGATGGCATCGACCTCGGCTCGGCAGCCCGCCAGTTCGAACTTGCTGTGCTGGACGGCGGCGACGGGGCGGGCGACCGGAAGCCGGTCGCGGGTGTGGTCGCGGGCGAATCGGATGGCCGCCTTGGCCCGGGCGTAGGCGCCGAGCGCGATATTCAGTCGCTGCTGCGGTAGCTGGGCGTCCAGGTGCGCGGCGGCTCGGTGCGGGTCGCCGAGCAGGTCGGTGGCGGGGACTCGCACATCGGTGAAGGTGAGTTCGGCGGTGCCACCGACCTTGCGGCCCAACGTGTCCAGGCGCCTGCCCACCAGGAAACCGGCCGCGCTCGCGTCGACGACCAGCAGCGAAAGACCGTAGGACGGGTCGTCGGGCCGCGGCGGTGCGGTGCGGGCGCACACGATGACCCGATCGGCATGCACCCCACCGATGACATAGGTCTTCGAACCGTTCAGCACGTAGGTGCCCTCAGCGGTCTGTGGCGCGGTGGTGCGCATCCCCTCCGGTTCGGTGCCTGTGCCCGGCTCGGCCACCGCGAGGGCGAACATCGTGTCGCCGGAGACGATCCCAGGCAGCCACCTGGCCTGCTGCGCCGGGGTGGCGAGTGCGGTGATCAACGGCAGGCAGCGGCCCAGGTGCGCGCTCGCCCCGCCGAAGGAGACAGCGGCCCTGGCGATCTCCTCGGCGAGCACGCCACGATAGGCCAGCGAGTCACGCCCGGCACCACCGAACTCCACCGGCACCCCGAGACCGAAAATCCCCAGATCCCCGAGCCGGTAATAGAATTCGCGCGGCACGAGACCGTCCTGGTACCAGCGGCCGAAGCTCGGCACGACCTCGGCTTCGATGAAGGCCCGGATCGTGGCCCGGAAGGCGACGAGTTCGGCGTCGAAAACTGTTCTGCGCATCAGCGATTCCCCTGTTGTCGGCGCGCCTGTGCGCACGGGCCGGGCCGCGAACACCCCCGTGTTCGCGGCCCGGCATCGGACGAGATCTACTTCGCGGGCGCGGGTACCGCGGGGTCCTTGCAGTAGGCGCCCAGCTCGGCCGGGCACGGCGCGAGGATGGTGGAGAAGTACTGGTAGGCGGCGAACAAGGCCAGCGGACCACCGACGGTGACCAGCCCGACCATCCCGCCCACCGCGCCGAGCGTGGCCGCGCCGAGCACACATCCCGCCACAGTGGCGCCCACCCACGGTACGAGCAGCACGATCACGGGGCTGGCGATCGTCGCACCGGCCGCGCCGCCGACCAGGCAGCCCACCCCGCCGCCGACCACGGCGCCGATGATGGCGGCCACCGCACTGCCGATGGTGAGCCGCTGGGCGAGCACGCCGAGCGCGGATTGGTCACGGGGGGTGAAGGATTCGGCGATCTGCTGCACCGCGGCATCCTGGCTGATGACATTCGTGGCCGCCTCGGCCGGTGTGCCGCCGTCACGTGATGGTGTGAGGGTGGCGCGGTCACCGTCGATCGCCGCCGCGATCGGGAAAACCTTGTCGTCCATCCGGTACGACAGCGGCAGCGCCGCGACCGGCACGTCGGCCTCGGTGGTGAGCACGAGCTGACCGTCGACGACCTGCAGTTTGCCGTCGTTCGTCGACAGCACGGCCGCGTCGCCCTGCCTGCTGATCTCGTAGTGGACCTCGGTCTGGGCAGGCTCGGCGTGGGCGTTCGCGCTGCCGACGCACAGGGCAAGCGCCGTCATGGCGGCCGTCGCGAGCGTGGTTGACATCTTCATGGTGATCCTCATCGATCGTGGGGTGAACTTGTGCCTCGCGGCACGGGACTACTTGCCGGAGGTATCGATCAGGCCCTCTGTCAGCGACCAGTGCTCGCCGGCGAAGGTCTGGATGCCGACCGCCTCGAGCGGGAAGCCGTCGCCCGCACCGGTTTTCATGCTGATACCGGGCAGCATCAGGTCGGCGGAGACGTTGTCGAGCGAGCGCATCGCATCGCGCAGGCCCTCCCTGGTCGGGCACTTCGCCGCTTCGAGGGTCTTGTGGAAGCTCTGCGCCATCGCCCAGCCGGCCATGGCGTGCTGGTTCTCGGTGTCGGCGCCGGGTGCGTACTGGGTGAGTTCGGTCTTGAACGTCTGCATGCCTGCGTCGGTGGCCCAGCGCGGGTCGGCGGGGTCCTTGAGGAACGCCGCGCTCACCGTGCCCTGGATATTCGGCAGGCCGACCGGGCGCAGGGTCGCCATGGTGTTGGACACCTGGGTGAGCACGTGCAGCGGGTTCCAGTCGGTGTTGCGCACGTCGGCGGCCAGGGCCTGGGAGGCGAACTTCGGCGTCGAGAAGTTCAGCATCACGTCGGCTTTGGAGTTGGCCAGGTTGCGGACCTGCGCGTCGACGGTGGGGTCGGTCACCTCGAAGCTCTGCTCGGCGACCACCTTCACCCCGCTGCCCTCGGCGCCTTCGCGGAACGCGGCGAGCAGGTCCTTGCCGAAGTCGTCGTTCTGGTACAGCACCGCGACGGTCGCGGTGGGGCGCTGCTTCTTCACGTACTCGGCGTAGGCCAGGCCCTCGGTGCGGTAGCTGGGTTGCCAGCCGATGGTCCACGGGTTGTCCTCGGACCCGAACTTCGTGGCGCCGGTGGCGACGAACACCTGCGGCACCTTGCGCTGGCCGAGGTAGTCGCTCACCGCCGAGGAGGTGGCGGTGCCGAGGGTCTGGAAGACCGCGAACACCTGATCCTGTTCGACGAGGCGACGGGTCTCCTCGACGGTCTTGGGCGGCTGGTAGCCGTCGTCGCGGACGAGGTATTCCACCTGGCGTCCACCGATGCCGCCCTTCTCGGCGTTGACGTAGTCGAAGTAGGCCTTGATGCCCTTGGGCACCTCGCCATAGGCCGAGGCCGGACCGGACAGCGGGTACACGCCGCCGAGCTTGATGGTGCTGTCGGTGATGCCGGTGGTCTGCTGACCTCGGCAATCGCCTTGGCCGACGGTTCCGGTGTCGGCGTTGCGACCACCGCACGCGGTGAGCGTGGCGACCAGTGCGGCGGCCACCCCGAGACACTGGATTGTCCTAGTGCGCATGAGTTCTCCCTTTCCGGACGCGTTGTCCGAGCCAGTGCGCCCATCGGGTGGCCAGACCGGCCAGTCCCTGGGGGGCGAGGTACATGACCGCGATGATCAGCAGTCCGAAGATGACGCCGGGTGCGGCCTGGTTGACGTCTTGCGCCAGGCTCGGCACGAACATCACGAACAGCCCGCCGAGCACCGGCCCCCACGTCGTGCCGAGTCCGCCGACGACGAGCCCGGCCAGCAGGGTGATCGACAGGGTGAGCGCGAACGAGTCGGGGGAGACGAAGGCGATCACCCAGGTGTAGACGCAGCCCGCGACGCCGGCCAGCAGCGCGCTCCAGGCGAAGGCCAGGGTCTTGTAGTGCGCCAGGTTCACCCCGAGCACCTCGGCGGCGGTCTCGTTGTCACGCACCGCGTGCAGGGCGCGACCGACTTTGGAGCGCAGCATCCCGGCGACCAGCACGAAGCTCAGCACGGTGACGGCCAGCGCGAGGAAGTACAGCCACTGATCTTCGGCGAGCCCGGTCCAGGCAGGCGGCACCGGCTTGTCGACGCCGAGTCCCATCGAGCCGCCGGTGAGTCCGTCGAACCGTTTCAGCAACGGGACCAGGAAGATCGCGATCGACAGGGTGACCAGTGCGAGATACAGCCCGCGCAGGCGCAACGCGGGGATCCCGAGCGCGAACCCGAGCACGAAGGTGATCGCCGCCGCCAGCGGTATGGTCGCGAAATACGCTGTGTCCCAGCGATGCATCGCGATCGCGGCCGTGTAGGCGCCGATCGCGAAGAACGCGCCGTGGCCGAGCGAGATCTGGCCGGTGTGCCCGACGAGCAGGTTGAGCCCGAGCAGGGTGACCGCGTAGATCATGGCCATCGCCAGCTGGAAGGTGTGGAAGGGCACCAGCTGGAACGGTGCGGCACAGGCGAGCAGGAGTACCGCGAGCGTGAAGACCAGCGGAAGCCGGGGGACGCGGATTCTCGAACGTTCCGGTTCCGCCTGGAGTGCCGCAGGATTCGCTGCCGAGATTTTCACGTCGCTCATACCCGTTCCACCGCCGCGTGTCCGAACAGACCTTGGGGGCGAAGCAACAGCACGCCCAGGATGATCACCAGCGGCACACCGATCTTGAGTTCGGTGCCGATCGCGTCGACGTACGCGCCGGTGAGGGTTTCGGCGACGCCGACGATCAGTCCGCCCGCCACCGCGCCGCCGGGGGAGTCGAACCCGCCGAGTGTGGCCGCCGCGAAGGCGTAGATCAGGACGCCGCTCATCATGTTGGGATCGAGGAACAGCAGCGGCGCCGACAGCACGCCCGACACCGACCCGACCAGCGCGGCCAGGCCCCATCCCAGCGAGAGCACGGTGCCGACCCGGATGCCGACGAGCCTGGCGGACTGCGGATTACACGCCACCGCCCGCATGGCCAACCCGATCGCGGTGTAACGGAACAGCAGATACAGCAGTGCCATCACCAGTCCGACGACGGCGAAGATGCCGAGGCTGCCGTACCCCACACTGACATCGGCGACCCGTAATGCGCCGTCCGGGAAGGGATTCGGGAAGGACTTCACCTGGTAGGACCAGATCCAGCCCGCCGCCGCGTGCACCGTGAAGAACAAACCGACCGTGACGATCACCAGGGTGATCTCCGGTTTGCCTTCGACCGGCCGGATCACCACCCGCTCGATCACCATGCCCGCGAGGAACGAGATCACCAGCGTGAGGACGAGTGCCGCCCAGAACGGCATCACCTGACTCAGTTGCCAGGCCAGGAAAGCCGAGAACATGGCCAGCTCGCCCTGGGCGAAGTTGGCCACCCCGGTGAACCGGTAGATCAGGACCAGCGCCAGCGCCAGCCCCGCGTAGATCGCGCCCGCCGAGAGCCCCTCGACGAGCTGCTGCGCGAATTCGGTCACGGTCGCACCCGGTATCCGAGGTAGGAGCGGACGACCTGCTCGTCTGCTTTGATCTCGGCGGCGCTGCCGGACAGGACGATGCGGCCCGTCTCGAGCACATGTGCCTGATGGGCGACACCCAACGCGAGGTGGGCGTTCTGTTCGACGACTATCACGGTGGTGCGTTCCTCTGCGTTGATGGTGTGCACGATCCCGAACAGCTCCTGGGTGACCAGCGGGGAAAGCCCGAGCGAAGGTTCGTCCAGCAGCAGCAGTCGTGGGCGCAGCATCAGCGCCCGGCCGATGGCGAGCATCTGCTGCTGACCGCCGGACAGCCCGCCCGCCGCGTCGCGCTGCTTGTCGCGCAGGATCGGGAAGTAGTCGTAGACCCGGCGCAGGTCGGCCTCGACGCCCGCGCGGTCGCGGCGGGAGTAGGCGCCGAGGCGCAGGTTCTCCTCCACCGTGAGCGGGGCGAAGGTGCCGCGGCCCTCGGGCACGTGGGCGACCCCGAGCCGGGCCATCGCCTCGGGTGCCCGTCCGGCGACCTCGTCACCGTTCAAGCGAAGGGTGCCACGCACTTTCACCATGCCGCACAGCGCGCGCAACAGGGTGGTCTTGCCCGCGCCGTTGGGTCCGAGGATGGCGCATACTTCGCCCTCGGCGACCGAAAAGCTCACGCCGTGTAGCACTTTCGCCGCGCCATACCCTGCGTGCAGGTCGGTGACGGTCAGGAATTCGCTCATGAGGCAGCCCCAAGATAGGCGCGGACGACAGCCGGATCGCTCTGCACCGCTTCGGGTTCGCCCTCGGCGATCACCTGCCCGAACTCGAGGCAGACCACCCGGTCGCAGGTGTTCATCACGAATCCCATGTGGTGTTCGACGACGACGACGGTGAGGTCGAGCTCGGCCTGCAGGGCACGAAGACGCTCGGCGAACTCGTCGACCTCGCCGTGGCTCAGCCCGTTCACCGGCTCGTCGAGCAGCAGCAGCCGGGGCCGCACCGCGAGGGCGCGGGCCAATTCGATCCGTTTGAGCGTGCCGAACGGCAGCCCGGCGGCGGGATGGTCGGCGACGGTGGTGAGGTCGAGCCGCTCGAGCAGTTCGTCGGCCTCGGCGCGCAATCGCCGTTCCTCCCGGCCGACCCACGGCATCCGCAGCCCCGCCGAGACGAAGCCGCCGCGCGTGCGGTGATGGGTGCCGACGAGCACGTTGTCGCGTACCGACATCCGGGTGAACAGGCCGAGGTTCTGGAAGGTGCGGGCGATGCCGAGGCCGGCCAGCGCATCGGGGCGAACCGTGGTCAGGTCGGTGTCGAGGTAGCGCAAGGTGCCGGAGGTGGGACGGTTGCGCCGGGTGAGGCAGTTGAACAGGGTGGTCTTGCCCGCGCCGTTGGGCCCGATCAGACCGACCATCTCGCCCGCGGCGACCGTGAACCCCACATCCTGCAGGGCGGTGATCCCGCCGAAGCGCACCGTCAGGTGGGTTATGTCGAGCATGCGAGGAACACTAAGAGCGCTGGTCAGCACCCACATCGGACGTTGTGGACCAAGTTTTCGGCCGTGCATCGTCCGCTGCGGACAGTGTGATCTGGTTGACACCTCGAACGCGGCGCTGCAAACTCCCCGGACATGTCAGCTGGATCACAACTGCTCGGCTACTCCGATCCGGTACACGCCGAGCGAGCCCGGATCGTCGGGTGCGCCTACGACCACGCCGACGAGATCGCCGACGATGTGATGGCCAAGCTGCGCGTCGAACTGCCCGGCTACGACACCGCCGACCCGGGGTTCCTCGCCGACGTGCACGACCAGCTGGCCCGGCTCAGCCGCACCGGGCTCGGTGCCCTGCTCGAGCACAAACGGGTCACCCCGGCCGACGTCTCCTACGCCAGGCAGGCCGCCGCCCGCCGCGCCCGCTGCGGGCTGCCGCTGGTCGACTACATCGCCGCGTTCCGGCTGGGTCAGCGCGCGATCTGGAAATCGCTGCTCGCTCACGCGGGCGACACCGAAGCGGGACGTGAGGCAGTGTTGTCGCTGGCCGGACCGCTGGCCCGCTACACCGACCTGATCAGCACCCAGGCCACCGACGCGTACCTGGAGTTCCAGCAGTACGTCACCGCGGAATCGAGCCGCGACGGCCAGGCGCTGATGGACTCCCTGCTCGACGGTGCCCTGCCCGCGAGCGGACCGCACCTGTCCGTGGCCACCGCGCACGGGATCGGCGCCGAACGGACCGCGCCGCTGGTCGTCGTCACCGCGATGGTTCTCGATCCCGCGCCGTCGGCCGACTCCCTGTGCGAGACGAGGCAAGTGGTGTCGGCCGCGCTGGCGCGCACCGGTGTCAACGGGTTGCGCACCCTGTCGGTGGTGCGCGATACCGAGATCGTGGCGATCCCGGCGCTGCGACCCGACGGGTCGGCCGAGCAGCTGTGCGAACGACTGCGGGCGCTGCGTGAACAACTCGCCGCCGACGGTGTGGCGCTGGCCGTCGGGGTGAGTACCTCGGTCACCGAGGTCGGCCAGATCCCCCGGGCGCACCGGCAGGCCAGGGCCGCCCTCGCCCTGCTCCCCGAGGACGGTGGCGTGCTCGCGCTGCCGCAGATGACACCGTTCCGGTACCTGCTGCTGCGCGCCGACGACACCACCCGTCAGCTCGTCGATCCTCGCGTGGGCGCCGCCCTCGCCGACGACCGCGCCCGGGGCGGCACCCTCGCCGACACCGTGCGCGCGTTCGCCGCCGCCGACATGAACCTGCGCGAAGCCGCCGACGCACTGCACATCCACCTCAACACCGCCAAGTACCGGCTGGGCCGCATCCAGGAACTCACCGGACGCAATGTGCGCAGCGTCAACGACCTCGTCGAACTGCTGGTGGCGATCGAGCTGTTATAAACGACGGATGAGTCTGGATCCTGCTATTGCCGCCCGCCTCAAACGCAACGAGGCCGGGCTCGTCGCCGCGATCGCGCAGGAGAAGGCGACCGGAGACGTGCTGATGATGGCCTGGATGGACGACGAGGCCCTGGCCCGCACCCTCGAAACCCGCAAGGGCACCTACTATTCGCGTTCGCGCCAGCAGTACTGGGTGAAGGGGGAGACCTCGGGGCACACGCAGTACGTGCACGAGGTGCGGCTCGACTGTGACGGTGACACCGTGCTCCTGATCGTCGATCAGGAAGGGGCGGCCTGTCACACCGGCACCCACACCTGCTTCGACACCGATGTGCTGCTCGCACGCGAGGCCGAGTGAGATGACCGTGCCGGAGGTCCTCGCCGAGCTCGCCGCCCTCGACAATCCGCGCGTTCGCGAGGTCAACGAGAAGCACGGCGACGACCACGGCGTGAACCTCACCGAGCTGCGCGCGGTCGCCAAACGGCTGAAGACCAACCACGACCTCGCCCTCGAGCTGTGGGCCACCGACGACACCGCCGCGAAACTGCTCGCCCTGCTCGTCTGCCGCCCGAAGGCTTTCGACCGGACCGAGCTCGACGCGATGATCCGCGCCGCCCGCACTCCGAAGGTGCACGACTGGCTCGTGAACTATGTGGTGAAGAAGAACCCGCACGCCGAGGAGCTGCGCGTGGGCTGGCTCGCCGACCCGGATCCGGCGGTCGCCGCCGCTGGTTGGGCGCTCACCGCCGATCGAGTGGTGAAAAAGCCTGCGGGACTGGACCTTCCCGGGCTCCTCGACGACATCGAAGCACACATGAAAACCGCCCCCGACCGCCTGCAATGGGCGATGAACACCTGCCTGGCCCAGATCGGGATCACCCAACCCGAACACCGGGCTCGTGCCGTCGATATCGGGGAACGGCTGCGGGTGCTCGCCGACTATCCGACCTCGCCCGGCTGCACCTCGCCGTTCGCACCCACCTGGATCGCGGAAATGGTGCGCAGGCAGGGCGATTGAGCCTCAGCGGCGCCGTTCGCCCACGACCTTCGACGACGGCAGGCGCCCGGCTTTGGATGTTCCCCGCAGGGTGTCACCGTCGACGGTCACGTCGAATGCCAAGTTCAGCCGAAGGGGTTTGGTGACGGCCTGTTTCCAGGTGAGCCGATCGCCCTGGGCGCGGAGCTCGGTGAGTGGCACGTCCTCGCCTGCTCCGCGCGCGACGCCGGTGAGAACCCCGTCCTGCTCACGGATTTCGACCACGGCGTCGATCTTGCCGATCGGGGTGGCGATGGACATGTTCCAGGTGCCTGCGAAAGACATGCTGATGCGTTCCTGACTGTTCGAATGGTGGGGTTCGCCGCTCAGAAGGCGGTCGGTGTCAGACCGTCGGCGCGCCAGACGGTGCCACGTCGCTCGTGTGCGAAGAGCTCTTCAACGGCGTGCGCGACGCGGGGCCCCAGTTCGCGCTCGAGCAGATACAGGCCGAGATCCAGGCCGGAGGTGACACCCGCGCCGGTGACCAGGTCGCCGTCGTCCACGATCCGGGCCGAGACCGCGTGCGCACCGGTGGCGTCGAGCAGATCCAGGCCGAGATGGTGGGTGGTGGCGTGACGGCCTTCGAGCAGGCCGGCCATGGCCAGGACCAGCGAGCCTCCACAGACGGTGGCGACAGTGACGTCTGGGGCCTTCATCGCCTGCGTGAGGAGCGCGGGCAGCTCGGTGCTCAGCGTGCGACCGAGCAGCACCGGGATGGGCTGGTCCGGTTCCCATTCGCCCGCACCCACCTGTGCTTCCGGCACCTCGCCGAGGTCGCCCACCCGGCCCGAAGCTCCGGGCACCACAACGATGTCCGCACGTTCCGGGTCGAGGGTGCCGGTGGCGTGCAACGTCAATCCGCCGGTGCCGCTGACCACCTCACGAGGACCCTGTGCGGAGACCAGCTCGACGGTGACCGCACCGTCGGACGCCACGCCGCCCGCGTACAGCACTTCATAGGGAGCGATGGCATCGAGTGGGTCGAAGCCGTCGAAAAGGACGATCTGAACATGCATGGATGATTTCCCTCGCGCCGTTATCCGCTGGACATCCCACAGTCAACCGGTGCTCGCCGCGAGAGCCCAGTGGCACTGGCGACAGGTTTCGACGGAAAAATGCCAACCTCGCTACCCTCGTGCCATGCATACCGTGGCCGTCCTGGCACTGAACAAGGTGATCCCGTTCGACCTGTCCACCCCGATCGAGGTCTTCTCGCGGACCCGGCTGCCCGACGGACGACCCGGCTACCAGGTGCGGGTCTGCGCCGAGCACGCCGAGGTCGACGCGGGCGCCTTCACCCTGCGTGCCCCGTGGGGCCTGGACGGCCTCCGGAACGCGGACACGATCATCGTGCCGGGCATCGCCGATCCGACCGCCCCGCTCTCACCCGCCGTCCGCGAGGCGCTACGTGCGGCCGCCGCCGATGGCACCCGTATCGCCTCCATCTGCGTCGGCACCTTCCCGTTGGCCGCCACGGGTCTGCTCGCCGGGCTGCGCGCCACGACCCACTGGCATGCGGCCGACGCACTGGCCGCCACCCATCCCGACATCGATGTCGACCCGGACGTCCTCTACGTCGACAACGGTCAGTTCCTCACCTCGGCGGGCGCCGCGGCGGGAATGGACTTGTGCCTGCACATGATTCGCCGTGACTACGGCTCGGCCACGGCCGCGCACGCCGCCCGGCTGTCGGTGATGCCGCTCGAACGCGAAGGCGGACAAGCGCAGTTCATCGTCCACGACCACGTCCCGACACCGCAGGGCTGTGAGCTCGAAACGCTGCTCATCTGGCTGCAGGAGAACCTGGCCGAGGACCTCACCCTCGCCGATATCGCCGAGCGGGCCGGAACCAGCACTCGCACGCTGATCCGGCGCTTCCGCGAACACACCGGAACCACCCCGCTGCGCTGGCTGCACCGCGTCCGGATCCGGCAGGCGCAGCATCTGCTCGAAACCACCCAGCATTCGGTCGAGCGGATCAGCGGCCAGGTCGGTTTCGGGTCGGCCACCGCCTTCCGGGAGCGCTTCAAGCGCACCACCGGCGTCAGCCCGCAGAGCTACCGGCGCACGTTCAGCTGAACCGGATTCGAGGCCTAGTCGCACCCCTCGGCGAGGACGTGGTCCAATTGATTGGACAGGCTTTCGCCGAGGGCGGCGAGCTGGGCTGTCTGGGTGCAGTCGAGACCGTCGAGCACCAGCTTGCGGACGGCCTCGAGATATCCGGGCGTGGCCTCGATGACCTTCTCGAAACCGTCGTCGGTGAGCACCGCGTACACCCCGCGTCTGCCCGCCGCCGAATCGCGGCGCGCCCAGCCGAGTCGCTCCAGTTTCGACACCACATGCGACAGTCGCGATAGCGAAGCATTTGCCTTGTGGGCGAGATCACTGAGCTGCATTCGGTGCCCGGCTTCCTCCGACAGCAGGCTCAGCACCCGGAATTCGAAATGGGTGAGCCCGGACTCGCGCTGCAGCCGAGTGTCGAGGGCGGCCGGAACCCTTGTCATCAGGGCGACTACCGCCTGCCAGGCGCGCTGTTCTACCGGATCCAGCCATCTGGTCATGGCTGAGGCCGCCTCGCGGTCGGGCGGCACGGATCGAAGGGAGGGACGCGCACCGGACCGAGTTTGCCACGACGTCGCTGTGGCGTCCGCCGGATCGCCCGGGTCGTGAGGTCACTCACAACCCGGGACGCGTCATCGAAGCCTCAGTACTCGCGAGACTCCTGCGGCGGGACCGTCGGTTCGGGGGTGGCCTTGGCGGCCCGGCGGCGGTTGATGCCCCGCTTACCCATCAGACCGAGCACGAGGGCGAACACGATCGCGGCCACGATCGCACCGACCAGGCAGGCACCGCGGAACGCGGGCGCGTCGACATCGAGGATGCGTTCACCGGCGTGCGCCGCATTGTTGCCACCCAGCACGATGGTGAGCGTCATCAGGTTCGGAAGGGAGCCGAGCAGCGCGATGACGACTGCCACCCCGGCGATGAACTTGCCGCCCTTGCGCTTCCACATCCGCACCGCGAGCAGCAACAGCAGCAGCGGCACCAGGGTGAACACCAGGCCGTAGACCAGGCCCCACCAGATGCCCTGGGTGAAGCTGCCGTGCACGAGGCTCGCCAGGCGCTGCGCCCACCATCGTGGGATGAACGAGGCCAGGATGAAATAGGCGATCACCAGCACGACCGCTGTCGCCAGGATCATGATCGCCCGGTTGCGCCACACGGTAGCCGTGGACTTCTGACCGCTCGACCGCACTTCGCCGGATGTCATTGCCCCAGCGTAGGCGCGCCGACGGTGCCGGGCGCCGATCCGTGCCCGGCGTTTCGCCAGATCGCTATCCGGCGGATTTCGCCCGTTCGCGCAGGAAGCGCAACGCCTCGTCGGCGTGCACGGCCGCGCGCAGTTCACCGGTGACGACCTTCAGGATCGTGCGATCGGTATCGATGACGAAGGTGTGTCGTTTGACCGGGGCCAGCTTGCCGAGTAGCCCACGCTTGACGCCGAAACCGGCCGCGACCTCGCCGACGGCGTCGGAGAGGACCGGATAGTCGAGCCGCTGTTTGCCTGCGAAACCGGCCTGCACCTCGACACTGTCGGTGCTGATCCCGGCGCAGGACGCACCGAGGGTGGCGAACTCGGCGCTCAGATCACGGAAATGGCAGGCCTCGGCGGTGCAGACCGGAGTGTTGGCGGCCGGGTAGAAGAACAGCACGAGCGGCCCGCCTGCCAGCAGGGCGTCGAGGGAGCGGAGTTCGCCGGACTGATCGGGAAGTTCGAACTGGGGCGCGGTTTGACCTGGCTGCATGCGCACGACCCTAACGGCCGGTACCCGAGCGCAAAAGGTCCCCGTTCACGGACGCGAACGGGGACCCGCCTTTTCGACCCGCCCTGCGGCTCTAAGGAATCCGCAACAGCGCTTTGATCTCCGGGTTGCGGATCTCCATCACGTCGAGGATGCCGTGCACCCGCAGCATCGGCTCCAGCTTCAGGAGACGATCGCGGTGCGCTTCGTATTCGACCGGGAACGACTTCTCGTCCAGATCCTGCATGGCCTTGGCGTAGGTGACGAACGACGTGAGCGCGCTCGCCGCGGACTGCTGTCCAGGACCGTTGTAGTGCTGCGACACAGGGGCCTGCCTGCCCAGCTGTGCGCCCTGATGCGAGGGATTCAACATGGCTCCTCTCGGAAGAAGGGATACCGCATGCGACATGGAACGCGCGCGAGTGTAGTGATGCCGGTCACGGCCGCATTCGGCGCCCGGTCGTGACGGCCTCCGGCGGGGTGATCGGGGCAGGATGCGGCCACGTCGCGGCGCCTGGGATGATGGCCGAATGCAGGGCGCGCCGACACCGACCACGACCACCCGCGAGCAGTTCCGGTTGCTCGCCGCCGAGCACCGGGTGGTCCCGGTGACCCGAAAGGTGCTGGCCGACTCCGAGACTCCGCTCTCGGCCTACCGCAAACTGGCCGACGACCGGCCGGGCACCTTCCTGTTCGAGTCCGCCGAGAACGGGCGCTCCTGGTCGCGCTGGTCGTTCATCGGCGCGGGCAGTCCGTCGGCACTGACGGTCGTCGACGGTGCGGCCGCTTGGCTCGGCACCGTCCCCGCCGACGCGCCCTCGGGCGGTGACCCGCTGCGTGTGCTGCACGAAACCCTCGAACTGCTGCGCACCGAACGCCTGCCCGGCCTGCCCCCGCTCACCGGTGGCATGGTCGGCTATCTCGGCTACGACGCGGTCCGCCGCATCGAGCGCCTGCCCGAGCTGGCCGAGGACGATCTGCAGCTGCCCGAGCTGGTTCTGATGCTGGCCACCGACCTGGCCGCCTTCGACCACCACGAGGGCGCGATCACGCTGATCGCCAACGCGGTGAACTGGAACGGCACCGACGAACACGTCGACGCCGCCTACGACGACGCCGTGGCCCGGCTCGACCGGATGACCGCCGCGCTGGCCACCCCGGCGTCGTCGACGGTGTCGGTCTTCGACCAGCCCGAACCCGACTACCTGCGCAGGCGGACCACCGAGGAATTCTGCTCGGGGGTGCGCAGGCTCATCAAGGAGATCGAGGCGGGCGAGGCGTTCCAGGTGGTGCTGTCGCAGCGCTTCGAAATGGATTACACCGGCTCTCCGCTCGCGGTCTACCGGATGCTGCGGGCCTCGAACCCGAGCCCGTACATGTACCTGATGCACATCCCCGACGGCGACGGCGGCACCGCGTTCTCCATCGTCGGCTCGAGCCCGGAATCGCTGGTGACCGTGAAAGACGGTGTCGCCACGACACATCCGATCGCGGGCACCCGCTGGCGCGGAGCGAGCGCCGAGGACGACATCCTGCTCGAGAAGGACCTGCTCGCCGACGACAAGGAGAACGCCGAGCACCTCATGCTCGTCGATCTCGGCCGCAACGATCTGGGCCGGGTGTGCCGTCCCGGTACGGTGCGCGTCACCCAATACCGGCACGTGGAGCGCTACAGCCACGTGATGCACCTGGTGTCGACAGTGTCGGGTCAGCTGGCCGAGGGCAGGATCGCGCTCGACGCCGTGCGCGCGTGTTTCCCGGCGGGCACCCTGTCCGGTGCGCCGAAGGTGCGGGCGATGGAGCTGATCGAGGAACTCGAACCGACCAGGCGCGGAATTTACGGCGGCGTGGTCGGCTACCTCGATTTCGCCGGCGACGCCGACACCGCCATCGCCATCCGCACCGCCCTGCTCAAGGACGGCACCGCCTACGTCCAGGCGGGCGCTGGCGTAGTCGCCGACTCCGACCCCGTCGCCGAGGACACCGAGGCGCGCAACAAGGCCATGGCGGTCCTCAAGGCGATCGCGGCCGCCAAGACCCTTCGCACCTACGAGGGCGGCGCCGAGTGAGTGCGCGGGACGCCGACGCACCGAACGAGGGCGCTTCGGCGCGTGACAGCGGTCCGGTGGGCGATAGCGGCACGGCGCGTGACAGCGGCTCGGTCGGCGATACCGGTGCGGCGCGTGACAGCGGCCCGGTGGGCGATAGCGGCCCGGTGGGCGATAGCGGGTCGGTGGGCGACGGCGGGTCGATGGTCGACGGGGGCGACAGCGGCGTGAAGGGTGAAGGCTTGACAGCGGGCGCGCAAGTGGCCGCACCCGCCGCCAAACCGGTACTTCCGGTGATCTTGCTGGCCGTGGCGGCGGCCGGACTGTGGGCGTCCTCGCGGATGACCTGGGTGACGGTGCACTCGGCCGACAACCTCACCGAACCGCGCACCGACAACCTCGACGGCGGCACCTGGTTCGGGGCGCTCACTCCGCTCGCGCTGGTGCTCGTCGCCGCGATCGCCGCCGTGTTCGCGGTGAAGGGTGTGCTGCGTCAGCTGCTCGGCGTGGTGGTCGCCGTGGTCGCCGCGGTGGCGGCCGTCCCCGGCTTCGCCCTGACCATCGGGGCGGGCAGAACCGACGAACGGGCAGGCACGCTCGCCGAACTGCCCGGCCGGGCGACGGTCACCGGCGCCGAGACCCACATCTTCCCGGCCGTGCTCTCGGTCCTGGCGGCGGCGTGCGCCCTGGCCGCGGGTGTGCTGCTGACCCGGCGGGCCGAAACCACCGCCCAGCTGTCCGGCAAGTACGACAACCCCGTCTTCCGCCGGGCCGACGCCAGCGCCCAGGTGAACAACTCCGACGGCGCCGCGCCGCTGTCGGACCGGGTGCTGTGGGATGCCCTCGACGCGGGCACCGATCCCACCGACACCGCCGATACCCGGGACGACGACGACCGCCCGGGCCGGCGCGACCCGTGACCGGGCACGTGACCCCCGGCACCCCCGCCGCAGTGACACGCGCGGCGGCCATTTATTCTTGTCAGGCATCGGTGAGACAGCGCCCGGGGGGACTCTCGGGTGAGAAGTTCGTCTCCCCAGAAAGGATTCGAGCCAGATGACGGTACTCGACTCGATTCTCGACGGGGTTCGGGCGGATGTTGCCGCTCGCGAAGCCCTCCTCGATTTTCAGGCGATCAAAGCTGCCGCGGCTGCCGCGAAGGCACCGCTGGACGCGCGCGCCGCGCTGCACGAGGACGGGATCGGTGTCATCGCCGAGGTGAAGCGGGCCAGCCCCTCCAAGGGCGCGCTGGCCGACATTCCCGATCCGGCCGTCCTGGCCAAGGCCTACGAAGACGGTGGTGCCCGCATCATCAGCGTGCTCACCGAGCAGCGCCGCTTCGGCGGTTCGCTCGACGATCTCGACGCCGTGCGCGCCGCGGTGAACATCCCGGTGCTGCGCAAGGACTTCGTCGTCGGCCCGTACCAGATCCACGAGGCCCGCGCCCACGGCGCCGACGTGATCCTGCTGATCGTGGCCGCGCTCGAACAAGACGTGCTGTCCTCGCTGATCGACCGCACCGAATCACTCGGTATGACCGCTCTCGTGGAAGTACACACCGAAGAGGAAGCCGATCGTGCCCTGGAAGCGGGCGCCTCGGTGATCGGTGTGAACGCGCGCAACCTCAAGACCCTCGAGGTCGACCGCGACGTGTTCGCCCGGATCGCACCCGGTCTGCCCTCGGAGGTCATCCGGGTGGCCGAATCCGGCATCCGTGGCACCGCCGACCTGCTGGCCTACGCCGGCGCGGGCGCCGACGCGGTGCTCGTCGGTGAAGGCCTGGTGACCAGTGGAAATCCGCGCGCTGCCGTCTCCGACCTGGTGACCGCGGGCGCCCACCCCTCCTGCCCGAAGCCCGCACGGCGGAGCATCCGATGAGCGCGCTGCCCCAGGCCAGCGCGGGGGTGGCCCAGCACAGCGACTACGAACCCGACGCGGGTGGGCACTTCGGTGTCTACGGCGGACGGCACGTGCCCGAGGCGTTGATGGCCGTGATCGAGGAGGTCACCGCCGAATACGACAAGGTGCGCTCCGACCACACCTTCCTCGACGAACTCGACCGGTTGCAGCGCGACTACACCGGTCGCCCCTCGCCGGTGTTCGAATGCACCCGGCTGGCCGAACATGCCGGTGGCGCAAGGATTTTCCTCAAGCGTGAGGACCTGAACCACACCGGTTCGCACAAGATCAACAATGTGCTCGGTCAGGCCCTGCTCGCCAAGCGGATGGGCAAGACCCGCGTCATCGCCGAGACCGGTGCCGGTCAGCACGGTGTCGCCACCGCCACCGCCTGCGCGCTGCTCGGCCTGGACTGCGTGATCTACATGGGCGCGGTCGACACGGCCCGCCAGGCGCTCAACGTGGCCCGCATGCGCCTGCTCGGCGCCGAGGTGATCTCGGTGACCAGCGGTTCGCAGACCCTCAAGGACGCCATCAACGAGGCGCTGCGCGACTGGGTCACTCACGCCGACGACACCTACTACTGCTTCGGCACCGCCGCGGGCCCGCACCCGTTCCCGCTGATGGTGCGTGATTTCCAGCGTGTGGTCGGCATGGAGGCGCGCGAGCAGATGCTCGACCGCGCCGGTCGCCTGCCCGACGCCGTGGTGGCGTGTGTGGGTGGCGGCTCCAACGCCATCGGCATCTTCCACGCCTTCATTCCCGACGCGGGCGTGCGGCTCGTCGGTTACGAAGCGGCCGGCGACGGTGTCGAAACCGGAAGGCACGCAGCCACTTTCACCGGCGGTACACCCGGTGCGTTCCAGGGCGCCTACTCGTACCTGCTGCAGGACGAGGACGGCCAGACCATCGAATCCCATTCGATCTCCGCCGGTCTGGACTACCCGGGTGTCGGCCCCGAGCACGCCCACCTCAAGGACATCGGCCGCGCCGAGTACGCGCCGATCACCGACACCGAGGCGATGGACGCGCTGCTGTTGCTCTCCCGTTCGGAGGGCATCATCCCGGCGATCGAGTCCGCCCATGCCGTGGCCGGTGCGCTGAAGCTCGGCAAGGAACTCGGCGAGGGCGCCATCATTCTGGTCAACCTGTCCGGTCGTGGTGATAAGGACATGGACACCGCAGGCCGCTGGTTCGGTCTGTTCGACGACAACGCCGAGGAGAACGCTCAGTGAGTCAGCAGTCGCGCCTGGCCAATACGTTCGCGGCCGCGCGCAGCGAGGGACGGGCGGCGCTCATCGGCTACCTGCCCGCGGGCTATCCCGATCTGGCCGGCTCCATCGAGGTGTGCCGGACGATGGTCGAATCCGGTTGCGACATCGTGGAAGTCGGCGTCGCCTATTCCGATCCGGTGATGGACGGCCCGGTCATCCAGGCCGCCGCCGAGCAGGCGCTGCGCAGCGGCGTCCGCGTGCGTGACGTGTTCTCCGTCGTCGAGGCGATCACCGACGCCGGTGGACAGGCCGTGGTGATGAGCTACTGGAACCCCGTCCTCAAGTACGGCGTCGACACCTTCGCCCGCGACCTGGCGGCCGCTGGTGGCGCGGGCATCATCACCCCGAACCTGATCCCCGACGAGGCCGACGACTGGTTCGTCGCCTCCTCCACCCACAACCTGGACC
This sequence comes from Nocardia sp. GTS18, assembly GCF_013839555.1. Lineage (NCBI taxonomy): Bacteria > Bacillati > Actinomycetota > Actinomycetes > Mycobacteriales > Nocardiaceae > Nocardia > Nocardia sp. GTS18. The sequence continues at coordinate 42,234 of NZ_JACBIU010000007.1, forward strand.
GCATCTTCCTCGTCGCACCGTCCTCCACGGAGGAACGACTGGTCAAAACCCTGGAAGCCTCCCGCGGATTCATCTACGCCGCCTCCACCATGGGCGTCACCGGCGCCCGCGACGCGGTCTCCTCCTCCGCCCCCGCCCTCTGCTCCCGCATCCGCGCCCACTCCGACATCCCCATCGGCGTCGGCCTCGGCGTGCGCTCAGGCGCCCAAGCCGCCGAGATCGCCGCCTACGCCGACGGCGTCATCGTCGGCTCGGCACTGGTATCGGCCGCCGCCGAGGGTCTCGACGCGGTGCGCGCACTGACTTCCGAGCTGGCCGAAGGCGTCCGCGCAGCCAAAGTGCGCTCGTAGCGATTTGGAGCAGCCTTTTCGATGCGTTGAGGTGTCCACATGAAAACGACGCAAGAAGTACTGGCGCGATGAACAGCATGTCGGTGACTCGAGCATCGAGACTGTCGCTCTTGTTCAATCCGAAAAACCGAAACCTGTCGGCTTGACCCTGAACTCCTCCTATGGGTCTCCCCATGCTGGAAAGGTGGTGCGGATGTGGCCATACAACCGGTGTCGAACCGAATTGACCTCGCCTCGGTCGATCAGGGCCTGATGTCTCCACCGATACAGCGTGGCCTCGGTGACCTCTCGATCACGGGCGATGTCGGCGACCCCGAGGCCTTCATCGACGTCCGGGACGCAAGCCACGCTGGTTGCGACCCTTAGCGCCGACAACTAGACTGAGTTCGGTTCGATAGGTCCAGGGGGGCTTGTGTCAGGTGAATCTTCTACAGCGAAAACAGATTTCGCAATGGTGCCAGCCGAAGTCACCGATGCAGGCGTATACATCGAACAAGTCGCCGCGTCTCTGCTCACGGGACTTGCGTCGCTCGATCGCGAAATTTCAGGCACCTTGGATACGTGGACCGGAGCGGCAGCGGACTCCTTCGGCGCCGGCTGGACGACAACGAAGGACGGTGCCGCCAACGTGTTGGCTGCCCTCAACGCCATGGGCGAACTGCTTGGCGTGGCGAGCAAAGCCGTAGCCGGCCAAGACACCTTGAATGCCGACAAGCTGAGTTCGCTCGACCCACCGAAATTGAATCTCTGATGGCCGAGGAATCTCCCGACTTCAGCTTCGACCTGGATACGCTGGACCAGCTCGTCAGCCGCGCCAACGGATTTATCGGTTTCCTCACCGACAGTCTCGACGGGCTCACTCAACGTATCGCCACTATCCAACAGAGTTGGCATGGCGCAGCGGCAGACGCCCAGGAAGAAGCCTTCCGCGAATGGCTGGCCGGAGCGACCAGGGTAGTCGAGGGAATCAGAGAAATGCATACCGCTGCCGTCACGGCCCGCGACGCCTACAAGGCTGCGGAAGAAATGAATCTACGAATGAGCGGCGGCTGATCAGTTGGCATCAATCGCTCCGAAAAGCTACACGGATGCCGCAAAGGAATGCTACGCCCTTGCCAACGAATTCAAGACCGTCTACAACGTTCTACAATCGATACTGATAGAGACCGGCGGAATGGCCGGTGCATACGATGCGGTGAACGCCTGGTCGAAGTCGTATGACGGACGCGGTGGGGCCATGACTGTAGTGGCCCCCTATTTCGTGCGATCCCTTCAGCATATGGGCGACATATTGACCGCTTCTGGATACAATTGGGCGGTCAGTGAATACAAAGCCAATCGCGACCCGAAAAAGGGCGACCCGCCCGCGCGTCCAACGTTGCCTACGGAACGTGCTTACGGCAGCTTCGCCGTCCTCGGTATCGCCGCGTCGAAGGCTAACAGTAGCGGTCTCGAATGCGACATACCTGGGCTGTATGAAAGGGTTACCGCGAATGTCACTGGTGGACAAATCCCCGACGGTGATACAGATAAATTGGCAACCGCCGCGTCTAAATGGAAGACCTTCGCCGCGTCGACCCCGGTGACCGATGCGAGCCTTCGGCTCAAGGTGACTGCCGCAGGCCTTCAGCGCGCCTATGGCTCAACTGCAAAAGACATCCCGAATCTTGTCGAGCATTTGGGCTCGCTCACTGCCTGCGCCCGAGAAATCGAGACTGCTGCGCGCGATATCGCTGCCGCTGTGGATGCCCACAGCGTTGCCTTGACGAAGATGCGGAAGGACATTGAAACCAACTTCGCGGGAGCGATGGTTGGGTACGCGATCTGGATCGCAGTAAATCGCGTAAAACTCGAGAAGAAGAGTGAACCATTCGAAAAGCCCGAGAAATCGGACGGTAAGTCTCCCAACTCGAACAATGCCGACGAAGACGAGTTCCTCAACCTCGCGACATTGTATATAGCTCCTCCCATCAATATCTTCCTCACAGTCTTGGGGGGGATAGCCTTTACCGCTGCGGAATTGAATACTGCGGGTATCTCCAAAATTGTCGAGCTTCCGATCCTGCTCGATGACTTCGACTCCGATAAGGGTCGCGATACTGCCGTAGTTCGGGGAACAATCGACGAAAGTGCCAGCTCCTTTAATGCGGCCGAGCGAAGAATAGCCGAGCTTCTTGCGGACGAGGGTAAGAACGTTACCGCCATTCCGAGGGGTGCGGAGAGAACGCCCGACGCCCTGGTCGACGGTGTGCCCACGGAGTTCAAGAGCTTGGAACCTGGGGCGTCGAACGTGACTGTCAAGAACGCGCTGAAGTCGGCACGTGGGCAGGCGGACGATGCAATTATCGACGGCCGCGGTTCAGGCTTGACGCAGGATGAGGCACAACGAGGACTTGCGCGTTTCTTGGGCGCGTACCCTGATAAGATGAACAACGTTCGAATAGTTGGCGATGGCTGGGAGATCCTGTGGCCGTAGGAGGATGCTTGTGAGCGCATCTCATCAAATATTCATACGAGCGAACCGGTCACTGTCAAACATCATCAGCGACATAAACTGGGCTACGGGAATCTCCCTTACAGGTACTGGCAATTCGGAATTCCCTTATGCCGCCAAGTTGGACTCGGCATTCATAGATATTGAGCCAACTCATGACTATGAAAATGAGCCGGGGCTGCCGTTTGAGCAGTATTCAACCATCTTGGAGGTGCGGGATATCGACAATAACCAGAAAAGAGAAGAAGCGCTGTCCCGCGATATTTTCGGCAAGCTTGCCGCCCTTCCCGGCTATCATCTGATGCTGGTATTCAACCTGCAACGGAATCTTATGCAAAGCTGAATTCGGAGCAACTGGTTGGGTACAGCGGCGACCACGACCTCTCGGGTCACAGTCCCGACTTGCCGGTCCCTCCACTAACGTGGTCACCGTGAACTCAGTCCTGGCCTATATCCCGAGTCCGCCGCAGGGTGTCTGGCAGCTCGGACCCTTTCCGTTGCGGGCGTACGCGCTGTGCATCATCCTCGGCATCATCGTCGCCATCTGGTGGGGTGAGCGGCGGTGGCAGCAGCGTGGTGGGCAGGCCGGGGCGGTGCTCGACGTGGCCATGTTCGCGGTGCCGTTCGGTCTGGTCGGTGGCCGGATCTATCACGTGGTCACGGACTGGCACAAATACTTCGGGCCGGACAAGAACCCTGTCGAGGCGCTCTACATCTGGCAGGGCGGGCTCGGTATCTGGGGTGCTGTGTTCTTCGGCGGCATCGGGGCCTGGATCGCCTGCCGCATCTACAAGATCCCGCTGCCCGCGCTCGGCGACGCCATCGCCCCCGCGGTGCTGCTCGCCCAGGCCATCGGCCGGCTCGGCAACTACTTCAACCAGGAACTCTACGGACGCACGACCGAGGTGCCGTGGGGTCTCGAGATCTTCGCGCGCTACGACACCGAGACCGGTGCGCGCGACATGATGAACGGGGTGTCCACCGGGCAGGTGCTCGAGGTGGTCCACCCGACGTTCCTCTACGAGATGATCTGGAACGTGCTCGTCGTCGTGCTGCTCGTGCAGATCGACAAGCGGTACCGAATCGGGCACGGCCGCCTGTTCGCGCTCTACGTCGCCGGATACAGCTTCGGCCGGTTCTTCGTCGAGCTGATGCGTAGCGACGAAGCGACACACATCCTCGGCATCCGGATCAACTCGTTCACCTCTGCGCTCGTATTCCTCGGCGCCATGGCCTACTTCGCGCTGGCGACCAAGGGCCGCGAGGACCCGGCCTTGCTGCAGCCGGGAGCGGCGCCGCGTCCGTGGCCGTGGCAGCTGTCGAAACTGCGCGCGCTCGGCGCCGCCGAGAACGCCGACGGCGGACAGGTCGACCTCGCGAAGAAGGCGGATTCCGCAGTGGGAAACAATGATTCGGCCGTAACCACTAACGAACCGGCCGAGGACACGGCTGCTACCGAGGAAGAGGCCGACAAGGCAGGCGAGCCGACGAAATCGGACGCGAAGAAGGCCTGATTCCTCGAGAAACCGAACTGATCGACGGGTGTTCGTCAACACGACGAACACCCGTCGCGATATTCCCGTGAGTGCTGCGTGCTCGTGACGACGAGGCACCCGAGAAGACAACGGCCGGTGGTACCGGCCACAATGACCGTGATCGTCGCGGGCGCACCGCCGTTCGGCCGATCACCACATGGCCGGGGGCCACGACGGGTACCCGCACGAATGATGGAGGACATGAGTGACCGACCCCTACAACCCCAATCCGCAATACGGCCCTGATCTGAGCAAGCAGCCCGATTCGGGCGCGCACCAGCAGTACGGTCAGCCGGCCTACGGCCAGCAGCCGTCGGACCCGTACGCCCAGCAGCCCGGTTACGGTCAGCCGCAGTACGGCGCGCCGCAGCCGCAGTACGGTCAGCCCGCCGACCCGTACGCCCAGCCGCAGCCGGGCTACGGTCAGCCGCAGCCGTACGGCATGCCGCAGGGGTACAACCCGGCCGACCCGGAGGCCCCCTACGGCCGGGACATGTACGGGGTTCCGTTCTCGGACAAGCAGAAGCTGATGGCCGGTCTGCTCGAGATCTTCCTCGGCAGCTTCGGTGTCGGCCGCTTCTACCTCGGCTACACCGGTCTCGGCATCGCCCAGATCGCCGTGGTCTGGCTGACCTGCGGTCTCGGCGCCATCTGGCCGCTGATCGACGGCATCATGATGCTCACCGGCAAGGTGCCCGACGCGCAGGGCCGCCCGCTGCGCGACTGAACCGACACGCGTCGCCGACGGGTGTCCTGCCTCGGCAGGGCACCCGTCGTGTTTCCCCGCCCCCATTCCGATCACGATGAGCGATACTCTGTGTCGGTCGTGCGCGGCGCCGTAGCGTCGCTTGGCCTGCGCGTGCCCTATGCGCGCAGCGGAGAAAGGGATGTCCGTGCGCAAAGTTCTTGCCGCCGTCGTACTCGCCGTCGTCGCGGCGACGGGTCTGTCGGCCTGCTCGTCCGCGTCCGACCCGAATGTGCTGAAGGTGGGCACCGAGGGCACCTACGCGCCGTTCAGCTACCAGGAGAACGGCGAGCTCACCGGATACGACGTCGAGGTCGCCCGCGCGGTCGGCGAGAAGCTCGGCAAGCGGGTCGAATTCGTGCAGACACCGTGGGACTCGATCTTCGCCGGACTGGAATCCAAGCGCTTCGACCTGGTCGCCAACCAGGTGACGATCAACCCCGAGCGCACCGCGAAGTACTCGCTGTCGCAGCCCTACACCACTTCCGAGGGCGTGATCGTCACCCGCGCCGACAACACCGACATCACCGGCCTGGCCTCGCTCGCGGGCAAGACCACCGCGCAGTCGGCCACCAGCAACTGGAGCCAGGTCGCCAAGGACGCGGGTGCGAAGGTCGAGGCGGTCGAGGGCTTCGTGCAGGCGGTGCAGCTGCTGAAGGCGGGTCGCGTCGACGCCACCGTGAACGACACTCTCGCGGTGGGCGAGTACACCAAGAAGACCGCTGACACCGGTATCAAGATCGCCGCCAAGACCGGCGAGGTCAGCAAGCAGGCCTTCGCCGGCCGCAAGGACGACGCCGCGCTGGTCGCCGATGTCGACCGGGCGCTCGCCGAGCTCGCCGCCGACGGCACCCTGGCCCGCCTGTCGGAGAAGTACTTCGGCACCGACGTCAGCAAGTAGCGGATGGACCAGGCGACCTGGGAGCTGATCCGGCGCAACCTGTGGCCGATGCTCGAGGCGACGGTCACGATGACGTTGCCACTCACCGCGATCAGCTTCGTCATCGGCCTGGCCATCGCGGTGGGTGTCGCGCTGGCCAGGATGTCGGCGCGGCGGGTGCTGTCGTGGCCCGCCCGCTTCTACATCTCGATCATTCGCGGCACCCCGCTGCTGGTTCAGCTGTTCATCGTGTTCTACGCGCTGCCGCAGTTCGGGGTCGTGATCGATCCGTTCCCGGCGGCGGTGATCGCGTTCAGTCTCAATGTGGGCGGTTATGCCGCCGAGGTGGTTCGCTCCTCGATCATGAGCGTGGCCCACGGTCAGTGGGAGGCGTCCGAATCGCTCGGCATGACGTACGTGCAAACCCTGTGGTACGTCGTGTTTCCGCAGGCTGCCCGGATCGCGGTTCCCCCGCTGTCCAACACCCTGATCTCTTTGGTGAAGGACACCTCACTGGCCTCGACCATCCTGGTCACCGAACTGCTGCGCACCGCCCAGCTCGCCGCCGCCCCCACCTTCGACTTCTTCGCCCTCTACGGCGTCGCGGCGCTCTACTACTGGGCCATCTGCCTGGTCCTCGGCTTCGGCCAAACCCGCCTCGAGACCCGGCTCTCGCGCCACGTTGCCGTTCGGTAGCGAGCTCTTTCGGTGAACACGAAGGGAACTCGGGGTGTGACACGGCAGGCGAAAAGACTCGGCGCTCCCCGAGTACTAGGCTGGGCACTGTGATGCGACGGACGAAGATTGTGTGCACCCTAGGACCGGCGACTGCCTCCCAGGACCGAATTCGTGAGCTCGTCGAAAGCGGCATGGATGTAGCCCGGCTGAACTTCAGCCACGGCGAGCACGCCGACCACGCCGACAACTACAAGATGGTCCGCGCGGCCTCCGACGAGACCGGTCGCGCGGTCGGCATCCTCGCCGACCTGCAGGGCCCCAAGATCCGCCTCGGCCGCTTCACCGAGGGCAAGACCCACTGGGCCACCGGCGAGCAGGTGCGCGTGACCGTCGACGATGTCGACGGCTCCCACGACCGCGTCTCCACCACCTACAAGGAACTCGCCCAGGACGCCAAGGCAGGTGACCGCCTGCTGGTGGACGACGGCAAGGTCGGTCTGACGGTCGAGGCCATCGAGGGCAACGATGTCGTCTGCCGGGTCACCGAGGGCGGCCCGGTGAGCAACAACAAGGGCCTGTCGCTGCCCGGCATGAACGTGTCGGTGCCCGCGCTGTCGGGCAAGGACGTGGAGGACCTCGAGTTCGCGCTGAAGCTCGGCGTGGACTTCATCGCCCTGTCGTTCGTGCGCTCGCCGTCCGATATCGAACTCGTGCACGAGATCATGGACCGGGTCGGGCGCCGGGTGCCGGTGATCGCCAAGCTGGAGAAGCCGGAGGCGATCGAGAACCTCGAGGCCATCGTGCTCGCCTTCGACGCGGTGATGGTCGCGCGTGGCGATCTCGGTGTCGAGTTGCCGCTCGAGCAGGTGCCGCTGGTGCAGAAGCGCGCGATCCAGATGGCGCGCGAGAACGCCAAGCCGGTCATCGTCGCCACCCAGATGCTCGAATCGATGATCGAGAACTCCCGCCCCACCCGCGCGGAGGCCTCCGACGTCGCGAACGCGGTGCTCGACGGTGCCGACGCGGTGATGCTGTCGGGGGAGACCTCGGTCGGCGCCTGGCCGATCGACGCGGTGCGCACCATGGCCCGCATCGTCACCGCCGTGGAGTCCGAGACGTCGCGGGTGCCACCGCTGACCCACGTGCCGCGCACCAAGCGCGGCGTGATCTCCTACGCGGCGCGCGACATCGGCGAGCGGCTCAACGCCCGCGCCCTCGTCGCGTTCACCCAGTCCGGTGACACCGTGCGCCGCCTGGCCCGCCTGCATACCCCGCTGCCGCTGCTCGCGTTCACCCCGCTGCCGGAGGTGCGCAGTCAGCTGACGCTCACCTGGGGCACCGAAACTTTCATCGTGCCCATGGTCGACAGCACGGATGCGATGATCCACCAGGTGGATCAGGCGTTGTTGTCGCTGGATCGGTACCGCAAGGGCGACCTGGTCGTCATCGTGGCCGGCTCCCCGCCGGGTACCGTCGGTTCCACCAACCTGATCCACGTGCACCGCATCGGCGAAGAGGACCATTAGCAGTGAGTAGTTCGGTAGACGAGATGATCGACATCGGGCCCGGCGAGCCGACATCCGACCTGCGGGTGCTGCTCGATCTACTCGACCTGGAGCAGATCAGCGAGGACGTCTACCTGGGCAACCACCCGGAGAAGGTGTGGAGCCGCACCTTCGGTGGTCAGCTCGTCTCCCAGGCGATCGTCGCCGCGGGCCGTACCGCGGGTGATCGCCCGCTGCACGCGATCAACGCGCATTTCGTGCGCGGCGGCGACGTGAAGAAGCCGATCGAGTACCACGTGCAGCGGCATCGCGACGGGCGCGCGCTGGCCAACCGGACGGTGACCGCGAGCCAGGACGGCCAGGAGCTGTTCGTCATGCTCGCCGCGTTCCAGGACTGGGGCAAGGGCCTCGAGCACGCCCACGACGCGCCCGTGGTGCCCGATCCGGAGTCGTTACCCCGGATCGAGGAGCATTTCGCGGGGTTCGAGGACAAGCTCGAGATGTTCATCAACGCCCCGCACCCGATCGATATGCGCTACACCAACGATCCGGCATGGATCCTCAAGGGCACCGGCGCCAAGCTCAACCACAACCGGGTGTGGATGCGCACCGACGGCACGCTGCCCGACGATCCGCTGCTGCATGTGGCGGCACTCGGCTATTCGTCGGACACCACGGTGCTCGATTCGATAATCACCACGCACGGTTTGTCGTGGGGGCTGGACCGGATTCTCGCGGCGACGGTGAATCATTCGATCTGGTTCCATCGCCCGTTCCGGTTCGACGACTGGTCGCTGTACGCCACCGAGTCGCCGGTGGCGGCGGGTTCGCGTGGGCTGGCGACGGGCCGGTTCTATTCGCGCAGTGGCGAATTGCTCGCCACCACGGTGCAAGAGGGCGTCATCCGCCACTTCCCGGCGCGCTGAGGCAGTTATTCAGAGGCGCCCGACGTCGGGTTCGAACTCGACGTCGCTGCGCTGATGAGCGCGCAGCGTGAACGGCACCGTCTGATCCGCGCCGTACACGGCGAGCGCCAGCCCGGATTCCAGGTCGGCGATGTCGTCGTCGCTGAGGTCGGTGGGTTCACCGACCAGGCTCAGCGCGATCTCGAAGGTCGCCTCGGTCTCCGGCTGGTGGCCGGGATGGGTTGCGCGCCACTGGTTTTCGAGGTCCTGGTGGACGGTGTCGGTGGCGTCGACCGGGAGGGTGAAGCGCCAGGCGAATACGTCGCGGTCCTGGATGTGGTCGGCGAGGACGCCTCGGATGTCGCCGACGATGCGGTCGAGGACGTCCGGTGTCACGTACACATGGAGAGAAACATCCGAAATGCGTTTCGGCATGTCCGAGTCCTGTCGTGTGTCGAACCAGCATGGGGAACTTCCACGTCCGCGCCGAAGTGTAATCGGTGTCCGCTCTCGCGAACAGACCTTCATCTCCTGCGTTGCGCGGCGAGGAAGGCCGCGAGCGGGCGTGCACCGCCGGGCTCGATCACCAGTCCCGGCCGTTCGTCCTCGCTGAGTTTGGTCTGCTCGTGCGGTGCGAGCGCGCTCAGCAACGGGAAGAGCACCTCGGCGATGCGGTCACCGACCTCGACGAATGCCTCGGCGGACAGTCCGATCGGGTCGGCGATGTTCTCCCGGCCCACATAGGCGAGGTCGTTGCGGGCGCGATGCAGTGCGGCAATGGATTTCGCGCCGGTGACCTTGGCGATGCGGTGCGCCTCGATGAGGGTGAACGTGCGCGGTGCGGCGCCGAAGGCCAGTTCGGCCACCTGGTCGCGTAATGCCTCGGTCATGGTGAGCACCAGATCGGCGCGATCGACCATTTCGGGCTTGAGTTTGCGGGCCTTGAATCCGGTGGTGTCGCCACCGAGCCCGGCGATCGTCTCCGCCGCGAGCGGTTCGGCCGGAAAGCCGACGAGGGCACGGGTTCCCGCGCTTTCGGCGGTGAGGCCTGGCAGTCCGTTGTGCGCCGCGAATGCCCGGGTGAGCCGTTCGGCGATCACCGACCGGCAGACATTGGAGTTGCAGACGAACAGCACGTGCATACCGATACCGTAATCCCGGTCATTGTCGTGCAGTAGGCCAGAATTGTAACCATCACAGGCGTGCTGCTATTTATTCACCTTTCGGTTGAATTCCGTACATTCATCGCGACGCGAAATCCGTTGTGTGTGACCGAGATACCCGTGTGATCGGAGTGGTAAACCTTCGTTCCGGATGTGTCGATCATCACTGGTTCCGGACCACGATAATTCGGTTCGGAAATAAATTCCGATCGGCCGGTCGATGTCGCCGACCCGCTCGGCGCGCCGGGGTCCGACGGCGGGCAAGGCCCGGTTCGCTTCCGGGCGTGCCGGGACGCTATAGTGACCGCGGTGCGCCGGGTTGGCGGAACTGGCAGACGCGACGGTCTCAAAAACCGTTGTCCGAAAGGACGTGTGGGTTCGAGTCCCACACTCGGCACCAACGGCGGTAGCGCGGCATCGGCCGCGCTCCGCGGGGGAGTATCTGTCGCGGGGCACGCGATGACCTCGCACACGTGTCACCCGCGGTTCCGGCAGCTCCACGCATTCGGAAGTGGACGCGATAGGTACTCTCGACATCGGCAGTCGGAATCCAGAGGGGTCGAACCTATGAGCACGAATGCAGCAGGCGCTGGCGCCGCGGGTGACGTGGTGGCCAAGCGCGTTGTCGTGGCCGAGGACGAGGCCCTCATCCGCATGGACCTCGTGGAAATGCTCAAAGAAGAGGGCTACGACGTCGTCGGCGAGGCCGGCGACGGTCAGCAGGCCGTCGAACTGGCCGAGCAGCTGCGCCCCGATCTGGTGATCATGGACGTGAAGATGCCGCGCCGCGACGGCATCGATGCCGCCGCCGAGATCGCGACGAAACGTGTTGCGCCCGTGGTGATCCTGACCGCGTTCAGTCAGCGTGACCTGGTCGAGCGGGCCCGTGACGCCGGCGCGATGGCGTATCTGGTGAAGCCGTTCACCAAGTCGGATCTGGTGCCCGCGATCGAACTCGCGGCGAGCCGTTTTCACGAAATCTCCGCGCTGGAAACAGAAGTCGCGAATCTGTCCGATCGGCTCGAGACCCGCAAACTGGTCGAGCGTGCCAAGGGCGTGCTCATGCAGACCCAGGGTTTGACCGAACCCCAGGCGTTCAAATGGATTCAGCGCACGGCGATGGATCGGCGCACCACCATGAAGGCGGTGGCCGAAGTCGTGCTGGAGAACCTCACCCCGCAGTGACGCCGAACCGTAAAGCTCCGGTGCGCGCCCAGGAAACCGGAAAAACTTTACGTAAGCGAAACAATAACGTGAACTATGACCGCACACGAAGCATCCGACATGATGCGAATGTGATGCGGATCTAACAAAGCGGCGATATGTTCTCACCGGGTCGAACGTGGGTCGGCCCCCTCGGTGACCCCGGGGTGCACAGGACATAGAGGTGAGACGTGCTCAGTTCGACATGGCGCAGTCGTTCGACGCGAGGAGTTCTGGTAATCGGAGCTGCCGCGTCGTTGGTGTTGTCCGGATGTAGTGACAAGTCGTCCGACGGCGGCGGTGGCGGCAACACCGACCTCTCCATCCAGCCCGTCGTGCAGCTCGATACCGAGGGCAAGGCCGTCGCCCAGACCGACGCCGGCGCGGCCGCCGATCCGGCCGGTGACGGCAAGGCCAAGTGCGCGCCGACGAGCATCGCGATGGCCGGACCGCTGACCGGTGGCAACGCCGCGCTCGGCATCAACATCACCATGGGCGTCAAACTCGCCCTGGACAAGCACAACAAGGCGAACCCGGATTGCCAGGTCTCGGTCAAGGAATTCGACACCGAGGGCAAGCCGCAGAACGCCAGCCAGAAGATCCCGACCATCGTCGCCGATCCCAGCATCGTCGGCCTGATCGGCCCGACCTTCTCCGGTGAGACCAAGGCGACCGGCCAGATCCTCAGCGAGGCGGGCATGCCGACGCTGACGGCCTCGGCCACCAACCCGACGCTGACCCAGAACGGTTGGAAGACCTTCTTCCGCGGCCTGGGCAACGACAACTCGCAGGGCCCGGCCGTGGCGAACTACCTCACCAAGGAGAAGGGCTTCAAGAAGATCTGCGTCGTGCAGGACAACACCGACTACGGTGCCGGTCTCGCGCAGGCCTTCCTCACCGCGGCCGGCGGCGCCGCCGATCCCTCCTGCGCGGCCAGCGTCAAGGAAGGCGACAAGGACTTCTCGGCGACGGTCTCCAAGCTGTCGGCGGCCAAGCCCGACGCCATCTTCTACGCCGGGTACTACGCCGAGGCCGCGCCGTTCGTGCAGCAGCTGCGTTCCGGTGGCGTGACCGCGACCTTCGTCTCGGCCGACGGCAGCAACGATCCCGAGTTCGTGCGCCAGGCCGGTTCGTCGTCCAAGGACGCGTTGCTGTCGTGCCCGTGCAGCCCGGCGCCGGAGAAGTTCGCCGCCGAGTACACCGCGTTCAACGGACAGGCACCCGGCGTCTACTCCGTCGAAGGCTACGACCTGGCCACGATCCTGCTCAAGGGCATCGACTCCGGCAAGGTGACCCGCGCCGACCTGGTCGAGTACGTGCGGACCTACACCGGCACCGGTGTGGCCCGTGAGTACAAGTGGGGCGAGACCGGCGAATTGGCCAACATCCAGATCTGGATGTACGAGGTCAAGTAGTCCCATCTGAGCGTGTTGCGGTGCGCGTGGCAGCTGTTGCCACGCGCACCGCTCGCCTGACGCGAGAGTAACCATGACATCAGCCGCATCGCTCGGTGTGACCCTGCTGGCCGAGGGGTCCATCGATTTCAATGTGTCCGGGGTGATCGACCAGTTCTGGAAACTGACGGTCGACGGTCTCACCTACGGCTCGATCTACGCGCTGGTCGCCGTCGGCTATACGCTGGTCTACGGCGTGCTGCGACTGATCAACTTCGCCCACTCCGAGATCTTCATGCTCGGTATGTTCGGTACGTACGTGGGGTTGGAGCTGCTCGGCTTCGCCCCGAGCGGCAATGTGTATTCCCAGGGTGTCGTCCTGACGATCACCTATCTCGGCCTGGCGATGCTGTTCGGCATGCTGGTCTCGGGCATCGCCGCCGTCGGCCTGGAACGCGTCGCCTATCGGCCACTGCGCAGGCGCGGCGCCAAACCACTCGCCTTCCTCATCACCGCGATCGGTATGTCGTTCGTGATCCAGGAATTCGTGCACTACATCCTGCCCAAGATCAAGCCGGGTCTCGGCGGTTCCAACGCCCAGACCGGCATCCGGCTGGTCGAGCCGAAGGTGCAGTTCACCTTCCTCGGCGCGCAGGTGACCAATGTGGCGCTGGTGATCTTCGCGGCGGCGATCGTGCTCGCGATCATCACCGAGGTCGTCATCAACCGGACCAAGTTCGGCCGTGGCATCCGCGCGGTGGCCCAGGACCCCGACACCGCGACCCTGATGGGCGTCTCGCGGGAGCGGGTCATCATGCTGACCTTCCTCATCGGCGGTCTGCTGGCCGGTGCGGCCGCCATGCTGTACACGCTCTACATTCCCACCGGCATCATCTTCTCCGGCGGATTCATTCTCGGTATCAAGGCTTTCAGCGCCGCGGTACTCGGTGGCATCGGCAACCTGCGCGGCGCACTGCTCGGCGGGTTGATCCTCGGCGTCGCCGAGCAGTACGGGCAGATCCTGTTCGGCACCGAATGGCGTGACGTGGTCGCGTTCGTGCTGCTGGTGACCGTGCTGATGTTCCGGCCCACCGGCATCCTCGGCGAGAGTCTGGGGAGGGCACGCGCATGACCGACACGACGAAAACCGCAGTGGCGCAACAGGACAAGCGTGGCATCGGCGACGCGATCCGCAGCTGGTGGGACGGGCTCTCGCGGCCCGGCCAGTGGGCGGTCGGCATCCCGGTGATCGCCGTGCTCGCGCTGCTTCCGTTGTTCCCGCCGCCGTTGCTCGACACGCCGGGCGCGAGTTTCGCGGGTGTGATGGCGCAGTTCGCCATGTACGCGCTGATCGCGATCGGCCTGAACGTGGTGGTCGGCCAGGCCGGTCTGCTCGACCTCGGTTACGTCGGCTTCTACGCCGTCGGCGCCTACACCGTCGGCCTGCTGACCAGCCCGAACAGTCCGTGGAACCAGACCGATGGTGGTTGGCTCGAACCCGGCTGGGCCTGGGTGGCGTGCCTGCCTCTCGCGGTGGCGCTCACCGCGGTGGCCGGCCTGATCCTCGGCGCGCCGACCCTGCGGTTGCGCGGTGACTACCTGGCCATCGTGACGCTCGGCTTCGGTGAGATCGTGCGCCTGATGGCCGACAACCTCGGCGATCTCACCAACGGCAGCCTCGGGTTGTCCAAGATCTCCTATCCGGAGGTCGGCGAGTCCGAGACCGAACCGGGCGGATTCTTCTCCCCGGGCAACCTCGGCGACCCCGACAGCTGGAATCCGTTCACCAGGGCGAGCAACGGCGCCTGGTGGTTCTGGCTCGGCCTGGCGCTGGTCGTGGTCGTGCTGCTGGTGATCGGCAACCTCGAGCGCAGCCGGGTCGGCCGCTCCTGGGTCGCGATCCGCGAAGACGAGGACGCCGCCGAGATCATGGGCGTGCCGACGTTCAAGTTCAAGCTGTGGGCGTTCGTGATCGGTGCGTCGGTCGGCGGCCTGTCGGGCGCGATGTACGCCGGTCAGGTCACCTACGTCAACCCCAAGCAGTTCGACATCATCTTGTCGATGCTGTTCCTGTGCGCGGTGGTGCTCGGCGGATCGGGCAACAAGCTCGGCGTGATCGTCGGCGCGTTCCTCATCGCCTACCTGCCGGTTCGGCTGCAATCGGTGCAGTTGGTTTCCAACGAATCGACCGGTTATCTGCTGCTCGCGGTCGATGTCGCGGTCCTGGTCGGGCTGTGGCTGCTGTGGCGGTGGCGAGGCAACACGCTGGGGGTGTGGGCCACGCGCGCGGTGACCACCGGCGCGGTGATCGCGGTGATCCTCGGGCTGCTGTTGCTCGGCAGTGTGCTGCTGCACCGCCAGGGCGGCGCGCAGTCCCTCGGTGACCTGAAGTACCTCTACTTCGGCATCGCGCTGGTGGTGATGATGATTCTGCGACCGCAGGGCCTGTTCCCGGTGCGGCAGAAACTGCTCACCTACGGCAGACAGGTGTACCAGGCCGTGCGCAAGCCGGCCGAACTGATCGGAGCAAGGCGATGACCGGGCCGGGCGCGGGCGACGCGCTGTACGACAACGAGGACATGGCCGCCGGCTACAAAGCGGCACCGGAGGTCGAGCCCGCGGGCGAGGTCGACGTGACCGCGGTGATGCCGGAACTGGGCGACGCCGAGGCCGTGGCCGACGCCGTCGCACCGCACCGCGCGATCGAGACCGCCGTCGGTGAGCCGCTGCTGCGCACCGACGGGCTGACGGTGAAGTTCGGTGGCCTGACGGCTCTGGACGGGGTGAGTTTCGAGATCCGCCGCGGCGAGATCCTCGGGCTAATCGGCCCCAACGGCGCGGGCAAGACCACCTGCTTCAACGCCATCACCGGTGTGTACAAGCCGGCGGCGGGCAGCGTGCACTTCGACGGCAAACCGCTGGGCAAGACCAAGCGCAACGAGATCACCCGGCTCGGGATCGCGCGCACCTTCCAGAACGTGCGGCTGTTCGGGGAGATGACGGCACTCGAGAACGTCGTCGTCGGCACGGACGCGCGCCACACCACCTCGGTGCCCGGCGCGGTGTTCCGCACCGCCAAGCACCGGCGCGAGGAACGCGACGCCATCGAGCGCGGCATGGCCCTGCTCGAATTCGTCGGCATCGCACCGCGTGCGGTGGAGAAGGCGCGCAACCTGTCCTACGGCGACCAGCGCAGGCTCGAGATCGCGCGAGCGCTGGCCACCGAGCCGAAATTGCTGTGCCTGGACGAGCCGGCCGCCGGGTTCAACCCCAGCGAGAAGTCGGCGCTGATGGACCTGATCCGCAAGATCCGCGACGACGGGTACACGGTGCTGCTCATCGAGCACGACATGCGGCTGGTGATGGGCGTGACCGACCGCATCGTGGTGCTCGAGTTCGGCCGCAAGATCGCCGACGGGCTGCCGACCCAGGTGCGCGAGGATCCGGCGGTGATCGCGGCCTACCTCGGTGTGCCCGACGCGGATACGGTGGCCGAGGTGCGGGAGGGAGCCGATGCCGCCGCGGCGGAGGGCGCGACTCCGGCGGCGGGGGCGACCGTGGCGAGTACCACGGTGCTCGAGAAGGACGAACCCGCCGAGCCGGCCGCACAGACACCGCTGCTCGAAGTGCGCGACATGGTGGTGCACTACGGCCGGATCGAAGCGCTGCACGGTATTTCGCTGTCGGTCGCGCCGGGCGAGCTGGTCACATTGCTCGGCGCCAACGGCGCGGGCAAGACCACGACCATGCGGGCGCTGTCGGGTCTGCTGCCGCTCACCTCGGGGCGGATCCTGTTCGAGGGCAAGGACATCACCACGATGAAGGCCCACGACCGGGTGGTCGAGGGGCTCATCCAGGCACCCGAGGGTCGCGGCGTCTTCCCCGGCATGACGGTGCTGGAGAACCTCGATATGGGTTGCTACGGCAGGCCTTTCGACGACAAGGCGGAGTATCAGAAGACGCTCGAGTGGGTGTTCGAGCTGTTCCCACGGCTGGCCGAGCGCCGCAAGCAGGTGGGTGGCACCCTCTCCGGTGGTGAGCAGCAGATGCTGGCCATCGGGCGCGCGCTGATGGCACGGCCCAAGTTGCTGCTGCTCGACGAGCCGTCGATGGGTCTGGCGCCGATGGTGATCCAGCAGATCTTCCGGATCATCAGTGAGATCAACCGGCAGGGCACGACCGTGCTGCTGGTCGAGCAGAACGCCCAGCAGGCGCTGACGCGCAGCGACCGGGCCTACATCCTGGAAACCGGTGAGGTGACCAAGACCGGTGCCGGTGCCGATCTGCTGACCGACTCGGCGGTGATGTCCGCGTATTTGGGCGTGGATTGATCGGGTACTGAGGAGGCCGGGCACGCTGCCACAGCGTGCCCGGCCTTTTTTTCCGAGCACGCCCGCGCACCAATAGCCGCGGTGTCGGTGGGTGTCCCTACACTCATGCGGGTGAGTTCACCGACGACTGCTCAGGCATCGACTACGACCACTGCCGCGGAGGGCGAGCGGCCGACGCTGCTGCTGCTCGATGGGCATTCCATTGCCTATCGTGCGTTTTTCGCGCTACCGGCGGAGAACTTCAAGACCGTCACGGGGCAGACGACGAACGCGGTGTACGGGTTCACGTCGATGCTCATCAACCTGCTGCGCGACGAACAGCCGACGCATGTGGCGGCGGCCTTCGATGTGTCGCGCAAGACGTTCCGGACCGAGGCGTACCCGGAGTACAAGGCGAATCGCAGCGCTACTCCCGACGAGTTCCGCGGGCAGGTCGAGCTCACCAAAGACGTGCTCGGGGCCATGGGCATCCCGGTGATGGCGATCGACGGGTACGAGGCCGACGATGTGATCGCCACGCTCACCACCCAGGCGCAGGCGCAGGGGTATCGGGTGCTGATCGTCACCGGTGACCGGGACGCGATCCAGCTGGTCAACGACGATGTCACGGTGCTCTACCCGAAGAAGGGCGTCTCGGATCTCACGCGGTTCACCCCGGCCGAGGTGGAGACGAAATACGGACTCACTCCCGCCCAGTACCCGGACTACGCGGCGCTGCGCGGCGACCCGAGCGACAACCTGCCCGGCATTCCGGGGGTGGGGGAGAAGACGGCGGCGAAGTGGATCCGCGAGTACGGCGACCTCGCCACGCTGGTCGAGCGGGTCGACCAGGTGAAGGGCAAGGTAGGCGACGCGCTGCGCGCGAACCTGTCGAGTGTGGTCCTCAACCGCCAGCTCACCGAAATGGTGCGTGAGGTACCGCTGGCCTACACCCCGGACCAGCTCATCAAGGCGCCCTGGGACCGGGAGAAGATCCATCAGCTCTTCGACGACCTGGAATTCCGGGTGCTGCGCGATCGGCTGTTCGACACCCTCGGTTCGCCCGAGCCCGAAGCCGAGTCGGGTTTCGAGATCAGCGGCGGCGCACTCGACCAGGGCGCGGTCGCGGACTGGCTGGCAGAGCATGCGAAAGCGGGTGCGCGCCACGGGCTTTCGATCGTCGGCACGGGTACGCCGGTGCACGGTGAAGCCCGGGCGCTCGCGATCGCCGCGGCCGACGGCGAGGGCGGCTACATCGACCTGACCGTGCTCACGCCCGAGGACGAGACGGCGCTGGCGGCCTGGCTCGCCGACCCGGCGGTCGCCAAGGCGCTGCACGAGGCGAAGTCGGCAGGCCACGCCCTGCGCGGGCGCGGTTTCACCCTGGCCGGGCTCACCACCGATACCGCGCTGGCCGCCTACCTGGTCCGTCCGGGCCAGCGCAGCTTCAACCTCGACGACCTGTCGCTGCGCTATCTCAAGCGCGAACTGCGCGCCGAGACCGGCGAGCAGACCCAGCTGTCGCTGCTCGACGACGAGGACAGCGTCGCGGAGGGCATCGCCCGCGAGGAAATGCTGCGCGCCCGCGCGGTCGCCGACCTGGCCGTCGCCTTGGACGAGGAACTGGCCAAGATCGAATCCACCGCCCTGCTCGAGGAGATGGAGCTGCCGCTGCTCGGCGTGCTCGGCGAGCTGGAGCAGGCGGGTATCGCCGTCGACGTCACCCAGCTCGAGAATCTGCAGCAGCAGTTCGCCGACCGTGTCAGCGAGGCCGCCAACGCCGCCTACGACGTGATCGGCAAGCAGATCAACCTCGGTTCGCCCAAGCAACTGCAGGTGGTGCTGTTCGACGAACTCGACATGCCGAAGACCAAGCGCACCAAGACCGGTTACACCACCGACGCCGATGCGCTGGAATCGCTGTTCGAGAAGACCGGCCACGCCTTCCTCGAACACCTGCTCGCCCACCGCGACGCGACCCGGCTCAAGGTGACCGTCGACGGCCTGCTCAAGTCGGTCGCCGACGACGGTCGCGTGCACACCACGTTCAACCAGACCATCGCCGCCACCGGTCGCCTGTCCTCGACCGAACCGAACCTGCAGAACATCCCGATCCGCACCGATACCGGCCGCATGATCCGCGACACCTTCGTGGTCGGCCCCGGCTACTCGGAGCTGATGACCGCCGACTACAGCCAGATCGAGATGCGCATCATGGCGCACCTGTCGGGCGACGCGGGCCTGATCGAGGCGTTCAATTCGGGGGAGGACCTGCACACCTTCGTCGCGTCCAAGGCGTTCGACATCCCGCTGTCGGAGGTCACGCCGGAGATGCGCCGCCGCATCAAGGCGATGTCCTACGGCCTTGCCTACGGTCTGAGCTCCTACGGCCTCAGCGCCCAGCTCAAGATCAGCACCGCCGAGGCGAAGGACCAGATGGAGGTCTACTTCGACCGCTTCGGCGGCATCCGCGACTACCTGTCGGAGGTCGTCGAGGCGGCCCGCAAGGTCGGCTACACCCAGACCCTGTTCGGTCGTCGCCGCTACCTGCCCGATCTGGACTCGAGCAACCGCCAGCGCCGCGAGGCCGCCGAGCGGATGGCGCTCAACGCCCCCATCCAGGGCACCGCCGCCGACATCATCAAGGTCGCCATGATCAACGTCCACACCGCGATCCGCGAGGCGGGCCTGCGCTCGCGCATGCTGCTGCAGATCCACGACGAACTCGTCTTCGAAGTGGCCGAGGGTGAGCGCGAAGCGCTGGAAGCCCTCGCGCACGAACAGATGGCGAACGCGATCGAGCTGTCGGTCCCGCTCACCGTCTCGGTAGGCACTGGGCGCAGCTGGGACGCCGCCGCACACTGAGTTCACCGGCCACGACCTGGCGCGTTCGTCCAAGACGGCGCGCCGGTCGCGGTCCTAAGGTGGTGGTGATCGACCGAAGGAGTTGAGCATCATGACCGGATTCGTCGCGACCGTGCGGACCGACGTCGACGCCTCTCCACAGCGGGTGTGGGAGGTGCTGACCGACCCAGCGCAGATCCGCAAGTTCATGTTCGGTGCCGAGGTGCGCACCGATTGGCAGCCGGGTAGTTCGATCACCTGGACGGGGGAGTTTCAGGGCAGGGCATACGAGGACCGCGGTGAGATCCTCGCCGCAGAGCCCGGCCGGTTGCTGCGGATGACGCATTACAGCCCCCTGAGCGGGCAGCCCGACATTCCCACGAACTACCACACGCTCACCTACGAGCTAAGCGGCGACGACACGACGACACACCTGTCGATGAGCCAGGACAACAACGCCACCGAGGCGGACGCCGAGCACTCCCGGCAGATGTGGACCGCCCACGTCGACGGGATCAAGGCGGCCGCCGAAGAGTGAGCGCCCGGCATGCGGTCGACGCCGAGCATGCCGAGCATGCCGGGCCGGTCCGTGGACGCGTCGGCCGTGGCCGCACGACGTGACCTGGTCGTGCCGGTGCACCAGGGACCGCCCGCGCAGTTGTGAGCACCCGCGACTCGCGAGTCGTCCCCCGACTGTGACCCCGATCTGTGACAGCATCGGCTCATGCCAGTCGACGTCATCCCCACCCCGCTGCCCGACTGCCTCGACATCACGCAGGCCTTCGCGCGCTCGTGGCCGGTCCGCCTGGGCGATACCGACGACCAGGACCGGCTGCGCCTCGACGCGGTCGCCCGGTACCTGCAGGACATCGGGTTCGATCATCTCGACGCGGTCGAAGACGGTGATATCCACCAGGCCTGGATCGTGCGGCGCACCGTCATCGACGTGTACGAGCCGATCGTGTTCGGCGACCGGGTGCAGTTGCGCCGCTGGGCCGACGCCCTGTCGAACCGCTGGTGCGATATGCGGATCCAGCTGAAAGGCGAACGGGGTGGGCACATCGAGGCGGCCGCGTTCCTGATCCATATCGACCCTGTGGCCGGGCGACCCGCCCGCATGACCGACACCTTCATGGCGCCGATGCTGGCCAGTACCACCGAGCACCGGTTGCGCTGGAAAGCCGCCCTCACCGAACTCGACGATCCCGACGTGGAGACGGTGCCGTTCCCGCTGCGCGTCACCGATGTCGACCGCCTCGGCCATGTCAACAACGCCGTGTACTGGGAAGCTCTCGAGGAAACCCTCGCCGCCCACCCGGACACCCACGAACTGCCCTACCGGGCGATCATCGAACATGTCGGCCCGGTGATGGCCCGAGACAAGGTCGTCCTGCGTACGAGCGTTCGTCCGAACGGTCTGCGGATGCAGATGGACGTGGACGGCTCGGCTCGCGCGCTGGCGTCGGTGACTGCGCTGCCTACCCGCGCCGCGACCTGACGGCATCTTATTGCCGCGAAGCGGCTTCCGTGCTCAGCGCTCGCGCGCGATCAACCGCGCGGACCTGCGGCCGAGATCTATTTCGTCGCGTGGCGGCGCGCCGTCGGACGGGTTCTCCCGGTGCATCAGCGTGGTCTGCCGCTGTTCGAATTCGTGATGCTTGGACCCCTGGAACATGGCGGCCAGATGCTCGAAGCCCGTCGCGGCGACGGCCGGTCCACGGCGCTTGCGGGTCCAGGGCAGCACCCGGCTGCCGGTGAGCCGGTTGACAACCACTTCCAAGAGCGTGAGCAGGATGAGCCCGATCGCCAGCCCGGGGATCGTCATCGCGAAGACCGTACCCATGCGCTCACGGTACCCCGCCTCCGGTGAGTGGTCTCTGAGCTGCAGTGATGGTACTCACGAGTAGACACGTCGAGCGGGAAACAAGGTTGCGATTTCGCGACGACGCCCCTATTGTCGTAGTCGTGCCGAATCCCGCCGACCGCTTCGCCGCGCCGCTTGTCGCTCACCGCGACCGCGCGGTCGCTGCTGCGCAGACCGCGCCGGCAGCCACACGGCAGATTCTTCTCGTAGTAACCCGCCGTAGCGGGGTCTGATTCGGACCGGCCCCCTCGCTGCGGGCTGATTTCTCTTTTGTACTGCTGGTCCCCTCTGCCAACGAAGACATCTTCGGGAAGACCTCACCTGCAATGACACTGCTCACACTGGACCATGCCATGTTCGACGCCGCGCCCAAGGCCCTGCGCGCCGAGCTCCGTGACCTCGACCCCGCCGACTTCGCCGACCGCTACATCCGGATCACCGGACCGGTCACCCTCGGCGAATTCACTTGTTCCGGAACGGATTTCACCGCCACGCTGGAACTCTGCAACCACCTGCGCACCGTCATCGCCGCCGGTAACCCGGTCGCCGCGATGACCTCGGCGCTCTACGACGAGGGCTACCCCCTCGAGATCCTCCGCTTCCACCAGCGCCGCACCGAGGCCGGTATCGCCACCTTCGTGCAGTGCGAGTTCAACGGCAAGCGTGGATGGGCCGCCGCCATGGGCGCCGGCGGCGCCGAGTCGACCGTGCGCGCCATGATCGCGGGCGTCAACTTGCTCGCCAACTGACAGATCGACGCGCAGGGCCCGTTCACCTCATGAAAGGTGAACGGGCCCTTGACATTTCAGCGGTCGAGCAGGCGACCTATTCGGCAGGCGAGTTCTGCTGCTCGGCGATCTGCTTGCGCACCTCGTCCATGTCCAAACCCTTGACCTGGGTCACCAGATCCTCGAGCGCGGCGGCGGGCAGCGCACCGGGCTGGGCGAACACGAGCACGCCCTCGCGGAAGGCCATGATGGTCGGGATCGACCGAATGTTGGCGGCGGCGGCGAGCCCCTGCTCGGCCTCGGTGTCGACCTTGCCGTGGACGACGTCGGTGTGCTTCTCCGACGACGCCTCGAAGGTCGGTGCGAAACTCTTGCAGGGCCCGCACCAGGAAGCCCAGAAATCGACGAGTACCACGTCGTTTCCGGTGACGACTTCGTCGAAGTTCTGCTGGGTCAGCGTCTGGGTGGCCATGACGTCCTCTCCTTGTCGGTGTCCTCGGCTGTAACGCCTCGGCGTCCCTCTATCTTCCACCGACTACCACATGCTCTTGCCGCGCGTCTCCGTCCCAACGGCGAATGCCCACCACAACGGCCGGAAATTCGTGGTCGGTGGCCACCGCGTCCACCGCCGCACCGAGCTGTTCCGTGGTCACGCGGCGGGCGAGTGTCACGTGTGGTGTCCACGCGCCCGGCCGCGTGTTCGCGGGCATACCGGGGCACGGGTCGACCAGCTCGTCGACCCGGCGGTGCAGGTCGAGCAGTTCCTCGGTGACGATCACCGATCGCACGAGAATCGGCCTGCGTGCCCCGAAGATCAGCAGTCCGCCCAGGCGGACCGGCAACGGTGCGAACTCCAGGCCCGCCAGCGCCCGGTCGATCCTCGGCCAGATCTCGCGGGCCACCGCGACGGTGATGTGTGGTCGATGGGTTTCCCCGCGCGGGGCGGCAAGCCCGAGACGGGCCAGCTCGGCCCACTGCCTGCGGACCTCGGCCTCGCCCGCGTCGTCCAGGAGGAGCTCCACCGACTGCACCATGATCTGCAGAAACTAGTCGCTCCGGTATGTCCGCGTGCCGATGGCGTGGCGGCAGGGGCGAGGATGGAGCGCGTGAACACGGCGAAGGCGAGCGTGCGGCTCGGAGTGATCGACGGTGACGGCATCGGACCCGAGGTGGTGGCCGCCACTCGCGTGGTGGTCGACGAGGCGGTCGGCGCGGCCGGGCTCGACCCGGTGGACTGGGTGCCGCTGCGCATCGGCCACGACGCCATCGCCGAATTCGGTCATCCGCTGCCCGAGCAGACCCTCACGGCACTCGACGAATTCGACGCCTGGATCCTCGGCCCGCACGACAACGCCTCCTACCCGGCCGACATGCGGGTGGCGCCCGGCGGTGCCATCCGCAAGCGCCTCGGTCTGTACGCGAATATTCGTCCCGCCGTGGCCTTCCCGGGAGTGCGTGCGGCGGCAGCCGATATCGACCTGGTGATCGTGCGGGAGAACAGCGAGGGCTTCTATGCCGATCGCAATATGTTCGCCGGGTCGGGGGAGTTCAAGCCGACCGAGGACGTGGCCATGGCGGTGGCCGTGGTCACCCGGCAGGCGTGCGAACGGATCGCCCATCAGGCGCTGCGGTTGGCGCGGGGACGGCGCAAGCGGGTCACGGTGGTGCACAAGGCGAACGTGCTCCCGATGACCACCGGCCTCTTCCGTGACGTGTGCTACGAGATTGCCGAGCAGTATCCGGACGTGCGGGTCGACGACGCGCATGTCGACGCGATGGCCGCGCACCTCGTGCGCGCGCCCGGCGAGTTCGACGTGATCGTCACCGAGAACCTCTTCGGTGACATCCTCTCGGACCTGGCGGGCGAGCTGAGCGGGTCGCTCGGCATGGCGCCCTCGCTCAACTGCTCCGATACCAAGGCGATGGCGCAGGCGGTGCACGGTGCCGCACCCGGTCTGGCCGGGCACAATCGGGCGAATCCGGTGGCCTTGCAACTGTCGGCGGCAATGTTGTTGCGCTGGTTGGGAGTTCGCGACGGAAATCGTGCGCTGAATGCGGCGGCGGACCGGATCTCCGGTGCGGTCGCGGCCACGCTCGCCGCCGGAGTCGCCACCGCGGATCTCGGCGGTCTCGCCTCGACCAGCGAATTCACCGAACAGGTCGCCGCCCGCGTGCACCGGAGGTGAACCCACCCCTTTCACATTCGCTGATTAATCTTCGGTTACTGTCGCACCACGCTGTGTCCGGTTCGCATACATTGCCAAACAGGCGCTGACACGTGGCCGGCGTCGACGTGAAATGTGGAGGCTCCTTTGTCTGTTCGAACTGTGCTCGGCCGCGGTGCCGTGCGGTTGCTCTGTACCGCCGCCGTGGGCGCGATGGTGTTGACCGGCTGCGCGGAAAACACCGAGGGCGATACCACCGAGGTCACCAAGGTCTCGGCCGAGAAGGTCGATGCGATCGCCGCGACGCTGCCCGACAAGGTGAAGCAAGCAGGCAAGATCGTCGTCGGCGTGAACGTGCCGTACCAGCCGAACGAGTACAAGGACGCCAGCGGCAAGATCGTCGGCTTCGACGTGGACCTGCTCGACGCGGTCGCCGCCACCCTCGGGGTGACGGTCGATTATCAGGAGTCCGCCTTCGAGAAGATCATTCCCGCGATCCAGGCAGGCACCTACGACGTGGGTATGTCCTCGATCACCGATTCGCGCGAACGCGAGCAGCAGGTCGATTTCACGACCTACTTCAACGCCGGTATCCAGTGGGCCCAGCAGACCGGCAAGACCATCGACCCGAACAACGCGTGCGGTAAGCGCGTCGCCGTTCAGGCCACCACGGTCGAGCACACCGAAGAGATTCCCGCCAAGAGCGCGAAGTGCGTCGCCGAAGGTAAGCCGCCGATCGATATGAAGCCGTTCGACGAGCAGAGCGCGGCGACCAACGCGCTCGTCCTCGGTCAGGTCGACGCGATGTCGGCCGATTCCCCGGTGACGGCGTACGCGATCAAGCAGAGCGAAGGCAAGATCGAGTCCTCGGGCCCGCTGTTCGACTCGGCGCCCTACGGCTGGGCCGTGCAGAAGGGTTCGCCGCTCGCGGTGTCGCTGCAGAAGGCGCTGCAGCACCTGATCGACAACGGCAAGTACGGCGAGATCACCACGAACTGGGGTGTCGAATCCGGTCAGATCAAGACCTCGGTTATCAACGGCGCAGTGAGCTGACGTGACCGACGAGAAAGACACGGTGGAGGTGCCCGGACCGGGCACCGAACCCGAACCGATCAAAGCGGTCCCGCTGCGCAGGCCGGGCCGCTGGATCGCGGCGGCAATCATCCTGATCCTGGTCGGATTGTTCGTCTACGGCGCTGCCACCAACCCCGCTTACAAGTGGGACACCTACGGCAGGTACCTGTTCGACAGCCGGATCACCCAGGGCGCGATCGTCACCCTGGAACTCACCGTGCTCGCGATGGCGATCGCGGTGGGTCTCGGCACGATCCTCGCGGTGATGCGCCTGTCGCCGAACCCGGTGCTGCGCACCACCGCGTGGGTGTACCTGTGGATCTTCCGCGGCACCCCGGTGTTCGTGCAGTTGGTGTTCTGGGGCTTGGTCCCGTCGCTGTACAAGCAGATCGACCTCGGTGTGCCGTTCGGTCCGCAGTTCTTCCATATCGACGTGCAGAACCTGCAGGCCGCGTTCCTGTTCGCGGTGATCGGTCTCGGCCTCAACGAAGCCGCGTACATGGCAGAGATCGTGCGCGCGGGTATCAACTCCGTCGGCGAGGGTCAGCGGGAGGCGTCCATCGCCCTCGGCATGTCCTGGACGCAGACCATGCGCCGCACGGTGCTGCCGCAGGCGATGCGGGTGATCATCCCGCCCACTGGCAACGAGCTGATCGGCATGCTCAAGACCACCTCGCTGGTGACCGCGATCCCCTTGAGTACCGATCTGTTCGGCCGTGCCCGCGACATCTACGGCGTGAACTTCCAGCCGATCCCGCTGCTGCTCGTCTGTGCCACCTGGTACCTGGCGATCACCAGCGTGCTGATGGTCGGGCAGTACTACTTGGAACGGTATTACTCGCGCGGTGCCACCCGGCAGCTGACGGCCAAGCAGCTCGAGGAACTGGCCACTGCGCAGGCGGCGGTGAAGGCGAAATGAGCGAAGCAGTGACCGCACCTCCCATGGTGCTCGCCGATCGGGTGTGTAAGAACTTCGGTGCGCTGCAGGTGCTCAAGGGCATCTCGCTCGAGGTGCACCGGGGCAAGGTGCTCACCCTGGTCGGCCCGTCGGGCTCGGGTAAGTCGACCTTCCTGCGTTGCATCAACCATCTCGAGCAGGTGAACGCGGGCAGGCTCTACGTCGACGGTGAACTCGTGGGCTACCGGGAGAAGAACGGCAAGCTCTACGAGATGCATCCGCGCGACGCCGCGGTCCAGCGCCGCGACATCGGCATGGTGTTCCAGCACTTCAACCTGTTCCCGCATCGCACGGCCCTCGAGAACGTCATCGAGGCGCCCACCCAGGTGCGTGGTATCCGCAAGTCCGAGGCGATCGCCCGGGCCGAAGAACTGCTCGAGCGGGTCGGTCTGTCGGCCAAGCGCAATGCCTACCCCGCGCAGCTCTCGGGTGGTCAGCAGCAGCGGGTGGCGATCGCGCGTGCGCTGGCCATGGATCCCAAACTGATGCTGTTCGACGAGCCGACCTCGGCGCTGGACCCCGAACTGGTCGGTGAGGTGCTCACGGTCATGCGTGAGCTGGCCGATTCGGGTATGACGATGCTGGTGGTGACCCACGAGATGGGCTTCGCCCGTGAAGTCGCCGACGAGCTGGTGTTCATGGACGGCGGCGTAGTGGTGGAGTCGGGACCGCCGCGTGAGCTGCTGTCCAACCCTCAGCACGAACGGACGAAGTCCTTCCTGTCCCGCCTGCTCTGAGAGATCGACCTGAACGGCCCCGCGGTGATTTCGCGGGGCCGTTCGTCGTCAGGACTGCAGTCTTTCGAGGGAGACCTGGGCCTGGGCGATGCGGCGGATGGCGGCGAGGGCGGTGTCGCCCAGGACGGTCAGGACGACGACCGCGTCGACGACCGCGTCGCGCTCACCTGCCGAAAGTGCCGTGGCGACATCGGTTTCGGCGACGATGCGCGCGCCGTCGAAGTAGGCGGGCAGCGCGGTCTCGCCCCACTCGGGGTAACCGAGCTGGGCGGCGCGCACGAGGACGGCGCTGAGGGCCTCGATCAGCGGCTGGGCCGGTTTCATCGACCATCCCCGCCGATCCATTTCCCTGCGCACGGTCTCGTAGGCGCGCTCCCACTCGGCGTCGGAGGCGGCGGGGGCGGGGGAGATGAGGCTGCCCTGCACCACGCCCAGCAGGCTGAACATCGGCAGGTCGGGGGTGTCGACGGCCCGCAGTACGTCACCGACCGTGGCCACCGGTAGCCCGCCGACCTCGATCAGCGCGCGCACCAGGCGCAACCTGCGCAGATGCTCGTCTCCGTAACTGGCCTGGTTGGGGCCGGTGCGTTCGCCGGGCGGCAGCAGCCCTTCACGCAGGTAGTACTTGATCGTCGCCACCGCGATGCCGCTGCGTTCGCTCAACTCAGAGATCCGCACCGTCGCCTCCTTCGTTCACCCCCTCTTGCTTAGCGCCCCATTCGTGGATAGTCTAACTATCCATAACGGATAGTGTAGCTATCTAGAACGTCGGGAGATTCGCATGTCCGCCCCCATCACAGAGTCCTTGCCTCGCCGTCACGCCCCACTGCATCGGCCGCTGCTGTACTTCGCCGCCGTCAACGTGGTCCTGGCGGTGGTGACCGTCGTCGGGATGCTGGTCGACGACCGGGTGATCGCCGGATCGACCGCCTGGTTCAAGCCGTCCAAGTTCGCACTGTCGTTCGTGCTCTACAGCGTGGCGCTGGCCTGGCTGATCTCGTTGCGGCCCAAGCCATCCCGATTCCTGTGGTGGATGGCCACGGTGATCGTGATTGCCGGAACCATCGAGCAGGTGATCATCGTCGGGCAGGTGGTGCGCGGTACCCGCAGTCACTTCAACACGACGACAGTGTTCGACACGGTGCTCTGGGTGACGATGGCCGTCACCATCGTCGTGCTGTTCCTCGCGACGATGGCCGTCGCGGTCGGTCTGTGGCGCGCCCGTATCGGCGATGCCGCCGTCACCTGGTCGATCCGGCTCGGGCTCGCGATCACCCTCGTCGGTCTGGCGCTCGGGCAGCTGATGCCCATGCAGGAAACGGGGGTGGAGGGCATCGCGGGTGCGCACACCGTCGGTGCGCCCGACGGCACACCGGGTATGCCGATCACCGGCTGGAGCACCACCAACGGTGACCTGCGCATTCCGCACTTCGTCGGCATGCACGCGTTGCAGATTCTGCCGCTGCTCGCCGCCGGGCTCGTGGTCCTCGCGCCACGGATTCCGCTGCTGCGGCACGCCCGCGTGCGGCTCGGCCTGATCCTCACCGCCTCGGGTGGTTACGCCGCGGTGCTGGCCCTGGTGACCTGGCAGGCGCTGCGTGGGCAGCCACTCGTCCACCCGGACCGGACAACCCTCGTCGTCGCCGCGGTGATCGCCGTGGGAGTTGTTGTCGGAGTATTGGTTTCGTTCGCGAGCGCGATCGGGAACCGGAAGGTGGTCACCGCATGAGCACGCTGTTCGACCTGTCGTTCTATGTCACGGTGCCGTTCTGGGCACTGATGATCTTCGCGCCGACCTGGCGGCACACCCGCCCGGTCATCGCCTCACCGTGGATCGTCGCGCCGTCCCTGGTGATCTGGGCGATCGTGGCGATCCCGGTCCTGGGGACCCTGTGGTCGCTGGTGACCTCGCCGTCGCTGGCCGCCATTACCGCCGCCGCCGCCGAACCCGCGGTCCTGACCGCGCTGTGGGCCCAGATCCTCGCCTGGGACCTGTTCCTCGGCCGCTGGATCTACCTCGACAGCCGTGACCGCGCCATCCACCCGCTGCTCATGGGACCCCTGCTGGTCGGCACGATCCTGTTGTCGCCCATCGCGTTCCCGATCTATCTCGTGTTGCGGACAGTGGGGAGCCGGGCGCCGAATCCGCCCGCACCGCAGGCGGATCCGGCCATCGTGTGAACGCTGTCGGCGAGGTCAGCTGATCCTGGTCAGTACGACGCGGTCGGCGAGCCGCTCCGGTTCGCCGGGCGGGGTGAAGTAGAGCTCCATGACCGTCCGATCCGACGACTCCAGCCTGATCACCGTGCGCATCGGGACGGACTTGCCGACATTGGCCGGTCCGGTGATGCCGGGGTCGGTGAACTCGCCGGTCATCGACAGCTCCGGTGCGTTGGCGCTGCCCTTGGCGCCACGGTAGGTCATGGTCAGCGGGGTGACGCTGTCGAAGGTCGACCATTCGTAGCGGTCGTCGACAGGGGAGTAGCCGAGCAGACCGAGCCGGTAGTAGGGGCGGTCGCCGAAGGTCCCGGTGACCTCCTCGCGCAGGAAGTTGCCGCCGGTCTCGGCGACCCAGCTCCACCGTGAGACCGCGTCGCGGGTGACGATCGGGTTCTCCGGCGTGCCGCCCGCGACGAACGTGGACTTCTCGGCAGTCCACTCGCCGACCAGTTGGTTCAGCCGTGCGTGCCCCGCGTCCTGGGGCACCTGCTGGGCGGTCGTCGGCGGTACCGGGGCGGCCGAGGTGTTGTCACCGCAGGCAGCCGATCCGAGCAGCGCGGCGGTGACCAGGACCAGCGGAGCGAGAGTGCGGAACAGTCTGGTGCGCATCGTCTTTCAGTTCTCGTCGAAGGTGGTGTCGCGCGAGACTTTCTCCCAGGTCAGCACGTCGTCACGGACGGCGTCGAGGTGGCCCAGCACCGCGTCGACCGAGTCGGACCCCAACGGCAGTCGCAGCGGGGTGTGCTCGGCGGCGAGGGCGGTGCGGATGGCGGCGGCGGCCTTGGCGGGGTCGCCCGGCTGGGTGCCGTCGCCGCCCTCGACCATGCGGCGGGTGGCGCCCGCGGTGTCGGCGTACACCTCGGACTCGGCGCTGAAGGCGGCCGCGCCCGGCCCGAACAGGCCCGTGCGGAAGGCGCCGGGCTCCACGATCAGCACCTTGATCCCGAAAGGCGCCACTTCCTCGGCCAGCGCTTCCGTCAGGCCCTCCAGTGCGAATTTCGTCGCGCTGTAGGCGGAGAACCCGGCGAAGGACAGTTGCCCACCGACACTGCTCATCTGCACGATCGCACCGCTGCGCTGGGAGCGCATGTGCGGCAGTACCGCCCTGGTCAATGCCGCGGGACCGAACAGATGCAGGTCGAACAGGGCGCGCAGTTCGGCATCGGTGGTCTCTTCCACCGCGCCCACATGGGTGCGGCCCGCATTGTTGACCAGCACATCGATGCGGCCGTGGCGGGCCACGACATCGGCGATCACCGTGTCGATACGGTCGGTGTCGGTGACATCGAGGGCGACGGTCTCGAGCTGATCGGGATGCGCGGCGACCAGATCGTCGAGGGCGGCGGTGCGCCGGGCGACGGCGATGACGATGTCGCCCGCCTCGATCGCCGCCTGCGCGATGGCCCGACCGAAACCGCTGCTCGCCCCGGTGACCAACCAGATCTGCGGAACACTCATCAGAACTCCTCTACCCGTTGATGTTTCGTCCCGATCCTGCTCGAGTCCGCGGATGCCGTCCAAGACCCGTTGTGATAACCAATGGTTATGGATGTGCACGGGCGCGATCTGCGCTACTTCGTCGCGGTCGCCGAGCAGCTCACCTTCACCGGCGCCGCCGAACGGTTGTATGTGTCCCAGCCCGCGCTGAGCAAACAGATCCGCAAGCTCGAAAAGCAGATCGGCACCGCATTGTTCGTGCGTGGACCGCGGTCGGTCACCTTGACGGCGGCGGGTGCGGCGCTGCTGCCGCAGGCCCGTCAGGTACTCGCGGCGTGGGAGCTCGGCGAAGCCGCGGTCGCGGCCGCCAAGGCCACGCAGGCGGCGGTCCTGACGATCGGGATCAGTACGAGCCCGGGTCGCGGCATCCTGCCCGCCATCCGCTCCCGGTTCGGCACCGCCTTTCCGCACGCGAAACCGGTCCTGCGCCAGTTCAGTTGGGAAGATCCGTCAGCGGGGCTGGCCGATGGATCAAGTGATGTCGCCTTCGTCTGGTTGCCGCTCGACCACGCCCGCTACGACTGGCACGTGGTCGCGACGGAACCGCGGCTGGTCGCCTTGCCGAGCACACACCGGCTCGCCACCCGCGAGCAGATCGCCTTCGCGGATCTCCTCGCGGAACCCTTTCTGGCACTCCCGCATTCGGCCGGGATCCTGCGCGACTACTGGCTCGCCCTCGATGCCCGTGACGGGCGTGAACCCGTCATCGGCGCCGAGGTCTCGAGCACCGAGGAAACCTACGAGGCCCTGGTCAACGGCGACGGCGTCGTGCTGCTGGCCACCGGAAACGCACCGATGGTGACCCGCGACGGCGTGGTGTGCCGACCGGTCACCGGGATCAGCCCCTGCGAACTTGCCCTGGCCTGGCGGCGCGACGACACCCGCCCCCTGGTCCGCGGCTATGTGGCGGCGTGCGGGCTGGCCCGGCGTGGGCGCCGGGCCGAGCACGGTGTCACAACGGCATGAGCAGGTGTTTGCGTGGCCCTCGGATCTCGCGCTTGTCGGCGAGCAGGCGCAGGGCCCTGCGGATTTCCAGGCGGGTCCGCGACGGTTCGATCACCGCGTCGATGTAGCCGCGTTCGGCGGCGATCCACGGGGTGGCCACGGTGGTGTTGTAGAAGTCGATCATCTGCTGACGCACCTGGCGGCGCTGTTCCTCGGGAACTGCGGCCAGCTGCTTCCGCTGCGTCAACCCGACCGCCGCCTCCGCGCCCATCACCGCGATACGCGCGGTCGGCCACGCCAGGTTCACATCGCCGCCGAGCTGCTTGCAGCCCATCACCGCGTAACCACCGCCGTAGGCCTTGCGCACGACGACGGTGACGATCGGCACGGTCGCCTCGACCACCGCGTAGAAGAACCGCCCGCCGCGCTTGATGACGCCGATCTTCTCCTCCTCGACGCCCGGCAGCACACCAGGCGTGTCGACGACGAACACCAGCGGCAACCCGAACGCGTCGCAGAGGCGGATGAAGTGGGCCGCCTTGTCCGAGCAGCGGGCATCGATCGCGCCGCTGGACACGAGCGGCTGGTTGGCGATCACGCCGACGCTTCGGCCGTCGACGCGCGCGAAACCGGTGATGAGATTGCGGGCGGCATTGCCACCGATCTCGTGGAAATCGCCGTCGTCGAAGATGCGTAACAGCACGTCGTACATGTCGTAACCGGCGCGATCGGAATCCGGGATCAGCGAGTCGAGTTCGTGATCGGACTCGGTGATCCCGGGTTCGAGGCCGGGATTCACCACCGGCGCCTCGTCGAAACAGCTCGACGGCATGTAGCTCAAATACGCTCGCGCCCAGTCGAAGGCGGCCTGCTCGTCGGCCGCGACGTGATGGATGTTGCCGTTCTGCGCCTGGTTGAACGCGCCGCCGAGCTCCTCGAGGGTGACCACCTCGCCGGTGGTCTCCCGGATGATCTCGGGACCGGTGACGAACATGTACGCCGACTCGGTGGCGATCAGCACATCGGTGTTGATCGGCGAATACACCGCTCCCGCAGCACATTTGCCGAGCATGATCGACACCTGCGGCACCAGGCCCGACAGCCGGAGCTGGCGGCGGCTCATGGCCGCGTACCAGGCCAGCGAGGTCACCGCGTCCTGCACACGGGCGCCGCCGGAGTCGTTGATCGCGATGAACGGGCACTGCACGTCGGCCGCGCGGTCCATGGCCATGGCCACCTTGCGGCCGAACATCTCACCGACCGACCCGCCGTACACGGTCTGGTCGTGGGCGATCACCACCACGGGGCGCCCGTCCACGGTTCCGTGCCCGGTGACCACGCCGTCGCTGTAGAGGCCGTCGCCCGGCTGCCGCACGAGGGCGCCGATTTCGACGAAACTGCCCTTGTCCAACAGCATGTCGATCCGTTCACGCGGACTCGGTATCCCCTTGGCCGCCCGCTTGGCGACGCCGGCTTCCCCCGCCGGCTCCTGTGCCGCCACCAGATTCTGCCGCAGCTCCCGCAACTTCCCCGCGGTTGTCGACTGCCCCATGTCGCGCCCTTCCTGTCGTGGTCGAGCTCTCCTTCATCAGTGTGGTGCGAGCCTAACGCCGCCGTGACGACGGCGGCGCGGGCGGCATCAGGTGCCGGTGCGCAGCGCGATCCGCAGCTGACCGAGCAGCACCTTGGCCGCCGGAGTGAGTGGCCGATCGGCTCGCCAGGCCAGCGCCAGCCTGCCGCGGATCGCCGGCTCGACGATCGATAGCACCCGAACCCCGAATCCCGCGGCTTCCTCGGCGCCGAGCGCGGGCACCACCGCCGTGCCGAGGCCGCGTGCGGCGAGCTCGAGCAGCAGCGGGGGAGCCGCCGCCTCGAAGGCGATCTCCGGAACGAAACCCGCGGCAGCACAGGAACGTTCGAAGATTCCGCGCAGGCCGGTGCCGCGGGGCAGGCAGATGAGGCGTCGCCCGGTGAGCGCCCGCAGGGTGATGGTGTCGGCGGGTTCGTCGGCTTCGGCGGCGACCGCGGCGACGAGCGGCGTCTCGAGCACCACGTCGGTAGCGATGCCGGGTCCGAGCTCGGCGCCGGTGAGGCCGACCAGGGCGAGGTCGAGGTCGTCGCGGTCGAGTGCGGCGAGCATGCGTTCGGACGTGTCCTCGGTCAGGCTGATCGCGACACCGGGGTGGTCGTGGTGGAAGCCGGCCAGCACACCCGCGATGTCGAACTCGTCGGCCGCCGCACCGGAGATGGCACCCAACCGCACCCGGCCACGCAGCAATCCGCTGAACTCCTGGACGGTCTGGTCGATGCGATCGACGGCGGCCAGGGCGGCGCGGGCATGGTCGAGAACCGCCCGGCCGACCTCGGTCGGGGTGACGGTTCGGGCGCCGCGATCCAGGAGCCGCTGGCCGAGTTCGCGTTCGAGCTGTTTGAGCTGGGCGCTCAGCCCCGGCTGACTCAGGTGTAGGCGCTGTGCCGCTCGCGTGAAGCCGCCCTCGTCGACGACCGTCACGAAGTAGCGCAGCTGCCGCAGTTCCATAACCAGAGATTATAGGAGCCAGAAAAACTATCTGTTGGGCTTATTGCACCGAGGTGAGCACAGTGGAGTCATGACTGAAACCGCCACTTTCACCGGGCCCGTGTTCACCCCGGACGACGCCGGGTACCAGCAGGAGATCGCCGGGTTCCAGACCGCCTACACTCACCGGCCCGCACTCGTCGCCGGTGCCGTCCACACCGAGGACGTGCGCGCCGCCGTGGAATACGCGGCGCGACACCGTCTTCCCCTCGCGGTGCAGGCCACCGGGCACGGTCTGTCGGTCGCCGTCGACGGCGGTGTGCTCGTCACCACCGGCCGGATGAACGCGATCACCGTCGACCCGGACAAACGAACCGCAAGGGTCGGCGCCGGTGTGCGGGCCGGCGCACTGGTCGAGGCGGCCGCCGCGCACGGGCTGGCCCCGCTGAACGGTTCCTCACCGTCGGTGGGTGTGGTCGGCTACGTGCTCGGCGGCGGCCTCGGCCTGCTCGGCCGCGAATTCGGTTACGCCGCAGACCATGTGCGCTCGATAGAACTCGTCACGGCGGACGGTCGCGTCCGTACCCTCGGCCCCGCCGACGAACTGTTCGCGGCGGTCCTCGGCACCGGCGGCAACTTCGGTGTGGTGACCGCCCTCGAACTCGACCTCGTGCCCGTCACCGAGATCTATGGCGGCCAGCTGCTTTTCGACACCCCGCTCGTCGACACGGTGCTCGACACCTGGCGGCAGTGGAGTGCGACCGTGCCCGAGGAAATCACCTCAACCGTCGCCGCGCTGACCTTCCCCGACATCCCGCCGGTCCCGCAGCCGTTGCGCGGCAGGCATGTCGCCTCCATCCGGGTGGCGAGCACGTTGCCCGCCGAGGAGGCCGAGCGCCTGGTCGCACCGTTGCGCGCTATCGGTGACCGTCTGCGCGACGACCTGCGCACCATGCCTTACACCGAATCCCACACGGTGCACAGCGATCCCGACTTCCCGCACGCCTACGCCGCGACCAACGCGCTGCTCGCCGACCTCACCCCCGAAGCGCTGGCCGCGCTGCGGGCGCAAACCGCACCCGGCGGACCGGTCGACGCCGTGATCGACATCCGTCATCTGGGTGGGGCGCTGCGCCGGGGGACCGCGTCGGTCGGTCACCGCGACGCCGAGTACATCGTGCGGGTCATCACCGACGCGGGCGCCGGCGACGCCGCTCCCGAAGCGCTGGACACGGTGCGAAAAGCACTGGCGCCGTGGACAATCGGCCACAACCTCAACTTCCTTTACGGAGCGGGCGCCGCGGCAGGCCCCGAGCAGACCGCGGCGGGCTATCCACCTGCCGATTTCGACCGGCTGCGGGCCTTGAAGACGAAGTACGACCCGTACGGCATGTTCCGCGCCAATCGCACCATCCCCCGCGTGTAACCGGCGTTGTCGCCGCTGTCTGTATCTGCTATTGTAATGATATCACTCGGATATCGGAGGATGTCATGGAACTGCGGCCCGCCTTTCGCTTCAACGGATTTGCCGTCCTACTCGGGTGGTTGGTGTCCACCCTGCTGTTCGGCGCCCTCGCGGTGCTGTCGCTGATCTCGGTGTCCCAGCACGACGGCGGCGCGCTCGCCTGGGCAGGCGCGGTGGTCGGCGTTCTCGGTGTGGTGATCGTCGCGGCGCTGGCCACCGGGCTGATCGTGGTCGACCCCAACGAGGCCAAGGTCGTCACCTTCTTCGGTCGCTACATCGGCTCGGTCAGCGAACCGGGCTTCTTCTCGGTGGTCCCGCTCAGCGACCGCAAGTCCATCTCGCTGCGAGTGCGCAACTTCGAGACCCAGAAACTGAAGGTCAACGACGCCGACGGCAATCCCGTCGAGATCGCGGCTGTGGTGGTCTACAAGGTGGTCGACAGCTTCAAGGCTGCCTTCGCGGTCGACGACTACGAGGAGTACGTCGAGACCCAGTCCGAGGCCGCGGTCCGTCACCTGGCGACCACGCACCCCTACGACGCCCACGACGACACCCGCACCAGCCTGCGCGACGGCGCCGAGGTGGCCGAGGAACTCACCGTCGAGCTGCGCGAACGCACCCTTACCGCCGGTATCGAGGTGATCGAGGCCCGCATCACCCACCTGGCCTACGCACCCGAGATCGCGCAGGCGATGCTGGTCCGTCAGCAGGCCGCGCAGGTGGTCGCCGCCCGCACCCAGATCGTCGAGGGCGCTGTCGGGATGGTCGCCCTGGCGCTCGACCGCCTCGCCGAGCAGGGCACCGTCGAACTCGACGAGGAACGCAAGGCCAACATGGTCTCCAACCTCCTCGTCGTCCTCTGCGGCGACCGCGCGACGCAACCGGTCGTCAACGCCGGATCCCTCTACTGAGGCCGACTGTGCCCGCGCCGAAGAGGGAACCCAAAAAGGTTCTGCTGCGGCTCGACCCGGCCGTCCACGAGGCCATCGCCAAGTGGGCGGCCGACGACCTGCGCAGCATCAACTCCCAGATCGAATACGCCCTGCGCCTAGCCCTCGAGCAGGTCGGCCGAAAACCCAAGCGCGACTGAGTCGCTCGGATCGAGGCCCTCGGTGGCTCACCGTGGTGATCTGTCACGGCACCCGACCGGCCGACCTGGGCGAACACCGGGTTTCGTCTGGAAGGACGCGCCGAGCCGTGCACGGCGACAACCGAACTCGACCACGCCGGTAAATTGATCCGGTGCCCATCTCGTTCGACATTCCTGGAATGCAACAGTTGGACGACACGACCTGGGGGAATCCGGCCACTCGTGATGTCGTCGCGCTGAACTACGTCAACGGCGCACCCGATCTGCCCGCGCGGCTCGACGACCCGAAGCGGCTGCGCAGGCGGCTGGCCGAACACCACGCGCGCACCGGCTGCCTGATCGAGGCATTCGTGGTGTGGGTCGACCAGTTGCCCGCGTTGCTGCGCGTCGAGAAGACGCGGATGCCGGGCCCACACGGTGAGCTCGTCTTCGCGGCGTCCATCGTGGTGCCCAAGGACCGCTGCTCGGCGGTGTTCCAGATCATCTGCCCGGAGACGGGGCCGCCGGGGGAGCGGGAACGGACGATCGGCCGCCGATTCCGCCGCGACGAGATGTGCCCGCCCCACCCCTACGCACCGGGTCTGCGCGGGAAACTGCCGTACCTGCTGTCCGACGACGTCCGCTTCGACGCCGAATTCCCGCATCACGCGCTCACCAGGGCGCGTCGCTGGGTCGCCGAAACGGTGCCGAACGTCCAGGTCGCCCCGTCGTTCGCGGCGCTGCCCGAGTTCTAGGCGCCGGGCCGTCCGGTGCCGCCGGGCTTCTCGGTGACGAAGATGGCGGTGCCGGGGAAGATCTCCCCGCGCAACGGCGACCACTGGCCCCATTCGCGGTCGAGCCATTCCGGCCAGTCCGGTTCCACGATGTCGAGCAGGGTCAGCCCCGCGCCGACGATCTCGCGCACCCGGTCACCGATCGTGCGATGGTGCTCGACGTAGGTCGGCACACCGTCAGCGTCGACCTCTACATAGGGCGTGCGGTCGAAATACGGAATACGGGCCACCAGGCCGGCCTCGCCCGGATCGTCGGGAAAGATCCAGCGCATCGGGTGATTCACCGAGAACACCCACCGGCCACCCGGCACGAGCACCCGCGCCACTTCGCGCATCACCCGCGCCGAATCGGCGACGAACGGCACCCCGCCGAACGCCGAACAGGCCAGATCGAAGGTGGCGTCCGCAAACGGAAGCGCCTCCGCGCCCGCCTGAACCAGCGGCACCCGCGGTCCACCCTGCTCCATCGCGGCCACGCCGCGCGCGAGCATCCCCATCGACACATCGAGCCCGACCGGATGCGCGCCCTGCCCCGCCAGCCAGCGCGAACACGGCGCCGAACCGCACCCGATCTCGAGCACCCGCTGGCCCGTCACGTCGCCCAGAAAATGCATGTCGCCCTCGTGCAGCCCCTCCGGGCACCACACGAACTCGCCGCCGGGGGAGTCGACACCGAGGAAATCGGCGTGGGTCTGGTGGTACTGGTCGGCGTCGGCATCCCACCAGCGCCTGCTGGCGCGTTCGCTGTCGGCCGAGCCGATCCTGGTTCGGGTGGTCGCCGCGGTTCCCAACAGCGCGTTTGCCTGCGCATGGCGTTCGTCATCGGACACGACGCCAAGGGTATCGGCGGGAACGGGGGGTGGTTTGCCCGGCTGGAACACCCTCGCGTACGCTGAGGCACGCGAGTGTCTTTCGAGGAACCTCTCACGAGGAACGCTGTGCGCCGGGGTTGATGCGTACAGTATCCGATGACGGAGTCGCCCGTGCTGAGTTTGATCAGCGGCAATGTCGGCGGTCCGTGCGATACTTGTTCGGTCCCTCGTCGCCTCGTCGCGGTGATCTCGCAGCGTACCGAAAGTTCCAATGTCCGCAACCGACCACAATCCGTCCGGAGCAAACCCACATATGCCCACCACCGTCACCTCGCCGCAGGTAGCCGTCAACGACATCGGCTCCGCCGAGGATTTCCTCGCCGCCATCGACGCCACGATCAAGTACTTCAACGATGGCGACATCGTCGAGGGAACCATCGTCAAGGTCGATCGTGACGAGGTCCTGCTCGACA
This sequence comes from Nocardia sp. GTS18, assembly GCF_013839555.1. Lineage (NCBI taxonomy): Bacteria > Bacillati > Actinomycetota > Actinomycetes > Mycobacteriales > Nocardiaceae > Nocardia > Nocardia sp. GTS18. The sequence goes on from NZ_JACBIU010000007.1 coordinate 81,559, forward strand.
TCGGTTACAAGACCGAAGGCGTCATCCCCTCCCGTGAACTCTCCATCAAGCACGATGTCGACCCCAACGAGGTCGTTTCCGTGGGCGATGCGGTCGAGGCCCTGGTTCTCACCAAGGAGGACAAGGAAGGCCGCCTGATCCTGTCGAAGAAGCGGGCTCAGTACGAGCGCGCGTGGGGCACGATCGAGGAGCTCAAGGAGAAGGACGAGGCCGTCAAGGGCACCGTCATCGAGGTCGTCAAGGGCGGCCTGATCCTCGACATCGGTCTCCGTGGCTTCCTGCCCGCCTCGCTCGTCGAGATGCGTCGTGTCCGCGACCTCCAGCCGTACGTCGGCAAGGAGATCGAGGCCAAGATCATCGAGCTCGACAAGAACCGCAACAACGTGGTCCTGTCGCGTCGCGCCTGGCTCGAGCAGACCCAGTCCGAGGTCCGCAGCGAGTTCCTGCACCAGCTGCAGAAGGGCCAGGTCCGCAAGGGTGTGGTCTCCTCGATCGTCAACTTCGGTGCCTTCGTGGACCTGGGCGGCGTCGACGGCCTGGTGCACGTGTCCGAGCTGTCCTGGAAGCACATCGACCACCCGTCCGAGGTCGTCGAGGTCGGCAACGAGGTCACCGTCGAGGTCCTCGACGTCGACCTGGACCGCGAGCGCGTCTCCCTGTCGCTCAAGGCGACCCAGGAAGACCCGTGGCGTCAGTTCGCCCGGACCCACGCGATCGGCCAGATCGTGCCCGGCAAGGTCACCAAGCTGGTTCCCTTCGGTGCCTTCGTGCGCGTCGAAGAGGGCATCGAGGGCCTGGTGCACATCTCCGAGCTGGCCGAGCGCCACGTGGAGGTCCCGGACCAGGTCGTGGCAGTCGGCGACGACGCGATGGTCAAGGTCATCGACATCGACCTGGAGCGTCGCCGGATCTCGCTGTCGCTGAAGCAGGCGAACGAGGACTACCACGCCGAGTTCGACCCGTCGAAGTACGGCATGGCCGACAGCTACGACGAAGCGGGCAACTACATCTTCCCCGAGGGCTTCGATCCCGAGACCAACGAATGGCTCGAGGGCTTCGACAAGCAGCGTGAAGAGTGGGAAGGCCGCTACGCCGAGGCCGAGCGTCGCCACAAGATGCACACCGCTCAGATGGAGAAGATGGCTGCTGACGCGGCTGCCGAAGCCGCCGCTGGCGGTCCGGCCGCGGGCAACTACTCCTCCGAGAGCGGCAACGCCACGCAGGCCACCTCCGGTCCGGCCGAGTCCACCGGCGGTTCGCTCGCCAGTGACGCGCAGCTGGCGGCTCTGCGGGAGAAGCTCAGCGGTAACGCCTGATTCAGGTAGAGCAACACAGTCGAAGGCCCCGGTCCACACTGACCGGGGCCTTCGGCCTGTTTCCGGCCCGGTCATCACACAGAGCTTGCACGACAACGAGCCCACCCGTTCGTAACGGGTGGGCTCGGGTGGTCGGTGCTCAGTTCGCGGCGGCGGCGGGCACCCAGTAGGTGGCGCCCATGCTGGTGCGCTTGCGCATCGCGGCGAAACTGTGTCTGGCGGGCGAGATCAGAGCGGTGAACCAGGACCGGCGATACTCGGCGAGACTCGCTGCCACAGCAGGGAATTCAACGCAGTGCACACCGCCGGGCATGCCGAGGCGGTGGCGAGCCGTCCGGTGTTGTGTGGTGCCCATGATCATCCTTCGCTCGCTGGTGATTGGCCTTCTCGCCTGCGCGAAGGTTAGTCGACGCGACGCGCCCGGCCCCGGATTTGCAGCCGCCGCATATCGGCGTGTCGGGAACACCTGACCTGCTCCGGGCGCGGGGATGCGAGACTTGGCGCATGTTGCGGATCGGCCTCACCGGAGGCATGGGAGCGGGTAAGTCCACAGTGGCGCGGACCATGGTCGAACTGGGGGCGGTGGTGATCGACTCCGATGCCATCGCCCGCGAGGTCGTCGCGCCGGGAACGCCGGGTCTGGCCGCGCTCGTCGCCGAGTTCGGTGACGCGATCCTGGCCGAGGACGGCAGCCTCGACCGGCCCGCGCTGGCGGCGGTGGCCTTCGCCGACGACACCTCACGCGGCAAGCTCAACGCCATCACCCACCCGCTGGTCGGTGCCCGCACGGCCGAACTCATCGGCGCCGCCCCCGCCGATGCCATTGTGGTGCAAGACATTCCGTTGCTGGTGGAGAACGGGCTCGCCCCGCTCATGCAGCTGGTGGTCGTGGTCGGCGCCGATGTCGAGACCCGCCTGCGCCGGCTGGTCGAGCAGCGCGGTGTCGCCGAGGCCGATGCCCTGGCCAGGATCGCCGCCCAGGCCACCGACGAGCAACGCCACGCCGTCGCCGATGTGTGGCTGGACAACAACGGTGCCCCCGGTGTGGTCGAGGAGCAGGTGCGGGCGCTGTGGGAGCGGCGGCTGGTGCCCTTCGAACGCAATCAGCGCGAGGGGGTGCGGGCGCGGGCGGAGTACCGGTTGGTGCCGCACGACCCGGAGTGGGGCGCGCAGGCGCGCCGGATCATCGCCCGGCTGCATCTGGTGTGTGGTGCTGCGGCGGTGCGCATCGACCATGTCGGTTCCACGGCGGTGAGCGGGTTGCCCGCCAAGGACCTCATCGATATCCAGGTGACGGTGGCCCACCTGGAAACCGCTGACGCACTGGCGGATTCGCTGGCAGCCGCGGGATTCCCGCGCGCGGTCGGCATCACGCACGACAACCCGAAGCCCACGCCCGAGGATCCGGCGGGCACCGACGTGGACCTGTGGGCAAAACGCTTGCACGGCAACGCGGATCCCGGCCGACCGGCGAATATTCATCTGCGCGTGCAGGATTCGCCAGGCCAGCGGTTCGCGCTCGACTTCCGCGACTGGTTGCGGGCAGAGGAGGACGTGCGGACGGAGTATCTGGAGATCAAGCGGACGGCCGAACGGGCGGCGGCGGGGAAGTCGGGCGAGGCGGCGGGCGAGGCCTATTACGGGGTGAAGGAACCGTGGTTCGACGTGGTCTACCCGAGGGTCGGTGAGTGGGCTCGCGCCCGCGCGTAACCCCGGTCGGCATCTGTTAAACGTCAATGTTTCAAAAACTGTCCGTAGCGGGCGGCGCGCTGGTTACATTGTGGCGAGTCACTACCGGGTGACTCGATTCACAGGGAAGTTGTAGCGCGTATGACAACACATCACCGTCTCGGCCGTGCGGGCTTCGGCATCACCGCGTTCGGCGCTGTCGCCGCCACCATCGTGCTGGCCGCCCCACAGGCCTCGGCCTGGGTGGGCAACCTCAGCGTCGCGGGCACCGATCACAAGGTCGGGTGCAGCTACAAGCTGACGGCCAGCGTCGAGGTCGACAGGCTGACCTCGGTGAAGTTCACCGACAACGGCCGCGACATCGGCACGGTCTCCCCGTCGCTGCTCTCCGGCACGGTGAGCATGACCTGGAAGCCGACCACGACCGGCCAGCACAAGCTCGAGGCGCGGCAGCTGCTGATCAGCGACTCGATCACCGTCACCGTCGGTGAGGCGGCCGCGACCGGCAGCGCAGGCTGCGGTGGTGGCCTCGGCGACCTGCTCGGCAGCGGTTCGGCAGGCTGATCGATACCGAAACCGCCCGCGACCTGTCCGGTCGCGGGCGGTTTCGTCGTTTCAGCGCCAGGTCAGCGTCATGCCGAGGGTGGTGAGCCACGCCTCGAGCGAGTACCCGTGCGCGGCGATCCCGTCGACCGCCGCGACCGCGTGTTCGATCGCCGCCTGGGCCTGTTCGGCATCGAGCAGGCCGTCGGTCTGCGCGGCGAGCAGTTCGTCGATGTCGACCAGGCGCACATCGCGGCCCGTGCGGACCAGCAGGTCCAGGTAGTGGTCCAGCGAGCGCCACAGCGTCGGGGAGTCCCTGGTGAAGACGCCGACATCGACGTACACGTCCTGCCACTGCTCGATGCCGGGGTTGTACCAGAGTTTGGACGCGCGCAGCGACAGACTCGGGAGCAGCCACGACTCCAGATAGTGGAAGCTGGCATGGTCGGAGTGCCGCCCCATGTAGAGGCCCCACGGCTCCTCCCGGTACACCTCGACCGGCCGCACGAAACCCTTCGGATCGGTATTGGTCTTGGCCGCTACGTCGAACAGCTCGATTTTGGGCGGGTGCACGTGCACGGTCGAGGCCTGGGTCATGTGCGCAGAATCTACCGGCACGCGGGCAGGTGTGCCGCTCGCTTTCGCGCCGGGACGAATCTGTCGGTGGCTGCGCCTAACCTGGTGTGCATGGCATTCGCAACCGAGATCCCGGCCGAAGGGTACGAAGAGCGGGGGCACCCGCTCGCGCATTCGGAGCACCGCCCGGTCGGTGAGATCGAGCGCAAGGGTGGCCGCTTCGAGGTGGTCAGCCCGCATCAGCCGGCAGGCGATCAGCCCGCCGCCATCGCCGAGCTCGAGCGTCGCATCAACGCGGGGGAGAAGGACGTGGTGCTGCTCGGTGCCACCGGCACCGGCAAGTCGGCGACCACCGCCTGGCTGATCGAGAAGCTGCAGCGGCCCACCCTGATGCTCGCGCCGAACAAGACCCTCGCGGCCCAGCTGGCCAACGAACTGCGGGAGATGTTGCCGCACAACGCGGTCGAGTACTTCGTCTCGTACTACGACTACTACCAGCCCGAGGCCTACATCGCCCAGACCGATACCTATATCGAGAAGGACAGCTCGATCAACGACGACGTCGAGCGGCTGCGGCACTCGGCCACCTCCAGCCTGCTGTCGCGTCGCGATGTGGTGGTGGTCGCGTCGGTGTCGTGCATCTACGGTCTCGGTACGCCGCAGTCATACCTGGATCGCTCGGTGCAGCTCGAGGTCGGCGGCGAGATCGACCGTGACGCGCTGCTGCGGCTGCTGGTCGATGTGCAGTACACCCGCAACGACATGGCGTTCACGCGCGGGTCGTTCCGGGTGCGTGGCGACACTGTCGAGATCATCCCGTCCTACGAGGAGCTCGCGGTCCGCATCGAGTTCTTCGGCGACGAGATCGAGGCGCTGTACTACCTGCACCCACTCACCGGCGATGTGGTCCGTCAGGTCGACTCGCTGCGTATCTTCCCCGCCACCCACTACGTGGCGGGCCCGGAGCGCATGGAGAAAGCCGTCGCCGCCATCGAGGAGGAGCTGGCCACGCGCCTGGCCGAGCTCGAGGGCCAGGGCAAACTGCTCGAGGCGCAGCGCCTGCGCATGCGCACCGAATACGATCTGGAGATGATCCGCCAGGTCGGGTTCTGCTCGGGCATCGAGAACTATTCACGTCACATCGACGGTCGCCCCGCCGGGTCGGCGCCCGCCACTCTGCTCGACTACTTCCCCGACGACTTCCTGCTGGTCATCGACGAGTCCCACGTCACCGTCCCGCAGATCGGTGGCATGTACGAGGGCGATATGTCGCGCAAGCGCAACCTCGTCGAATTCGGGTTCCGGCTGCCCTCGGCGGTCGACAACCGGCCGCTCACCTGGGAGGAGTTCGCCGACCGGATCGGGCAGGCGGTGTACCTGTCGGCTACGCCCGGGCCGTACGAGCTCGGCCAGGTGGGCGGTGAGGTCGTCGAACAGGTCATCCGCCCGACTGGTCTCGTCGACCCTCAGGTGGTGGTGAAACCGACCAAGGGCCAGATCGACGACCTGGTACACGAGATCCGGCAGCGCACCGAGCGCGACGAGCGCGTGCTCGTCACCACGCTCACCAAGAAGATGTCCGAGGACCTCACCGACTACCTGCTCGGGCTCGGGGTCCGGGTGCGGTACCTGCATTCGGAGATCGACACCCTGCGCCGCGTGGAACTGCTGCGTCAGCTGCGCCTCGGCGAATACGACGTGCTCGTCGGCATCAACCTGTTGCGCGAGGGCCTCGACCTGCCCGAGGTGTCGCTGGTGGCGATCCTCGACGCCGACAAGGAGGGCTTCCTCCGGTCGAGCACCAGCCTCATCCAGACCATCGGCCGCGCGGCCCGCAACGTGTCGGGTGAAGTGCACATGTACGCCGACAAGATCACCGACTCGATGCGCCACGCCATCGACGAGACCGACCGCCGCCGCGCCAAGCAGATCGCCTACAACGAGGCCAACGGCATCGACCCGCAGCCCCTGCGCAAAAAGATCGCCGACATCCTCGACCAGGTGTACCTGGAGGCGGGCGACGAGGTGGCCGTCGGCGGTTCCGGCCGCAACGTCAGCCGCGGCAGGCGGGCACAGGGCGAACCCGGTCGCGCGGTGAGCGCGGGCATCTACGCCGAACGCGACGTGAAGTCGATGCCGCGCGCCGAGCTGGCCGACCTGGTCGCCTCGCTCACCGATCAGATGATGAACGCCGCCCGCGAACTGCAGTTCGAGCTCGCAGGCCGCTTACGTGACGAGATCGCCGACCTGAAGAAGGAGCTGCGCGGAATGGACGCCGCGGGGTTGAGCTGAGTATGTCGACCCGGCGACGGCCGGAAACCCCGCGGCGCCGGCCGCTAATCAGACCCAGCCATCCATTCGGCGATGCGGCGGTCGGCTTCCTCGCGGGAGACGTTCTCGACGCGGGTCATGACCGCCCAGCGGTGGCCGAACGGGTCGATGACGACGCCGTAGCGGTCACCGGTGACGAAGGTCTGGACGTCCTCGGCAACGCGGGCACCGCGCGCGACGGCACGCGCGACGGCCTCGTCGACATCGGGGCAGTAGTGCACGATCGAGGTGTGCACCCAGCCTTCGGGCGCGCGAACGCTGTTGTCGGCCAGCGGGATTCCGAGCTGCAGAGTGGAGTCGCCGATGAGCAGTTCGGCATGCACGGGTCTGCCCTCGGCATCGTCGGCGCGGCTGAGCACCTTCGCGCCGAAGACCTCGGAGTAGAAGTCGATGGCTGCCTCGCCATCGGCGACGGCCAGGAAACAGGTGATGGAGTGGTAGCCCTCCGGGATGGGCGCAACAGGATTCGTCATGGTTTCGATCCTGCTCACCCGGCGCCCGCCGGTCTTGTAAGAACGCGACACCGGCGATGACGACCGGCGACCTCGACGACGCGAAGGGGATCCTCCTCCCGCGCGAGCAGGCCAGACACCGATCGCTGCGACGGCTCGACGTCGGTCCCGCGCTGGCGGAATTCGCCGACCGGTACTGGGTGGTGCGCTGGGATCTGCGTGGCAGGCCCGCGTTCCGTGCCGAGGTGCTGTCGTTTCCGTGCGTGAACCTCACCTTCGAACGCAGCAGTACCCGTACCGGCGGATTCGTGAACGGCGTGTGCACCACCAAGTACGTGCGCGATCTCGACGGTGAGGGCGAGACATTCGGAATCCGTTTCCGCCCCGGCGGTTTCGGGGCCTTCACCGGGTGTGATGTCGGTGCCCTACGCGACGGTTCGGCGCCGCTAACCGAGGTGCTGCCCGAAGCGGCGGGACTGGCCGATCGGGTGCTAGCGGAATCTTCCGACGAGGACCGGGTCGGGATCGTCGAGGAATTCTTCGGCGGCCGTGGCGGTGCCGAGGATCCGCAGTTCGCGCTGGTGTCGCGCATCGTGACGGCGATGGAGCGGGATCCGGAGCTCACACGCGTGGACCAGGTCACCGAACGGTTCGCGGTGCCCATGCGCACCTTGCAGCGGCTGTTCCGCCGCTATGTGGGCGCCGGCCCGAAATGGGTGCTGTGCCGGTTCAGGTTGCAGGACGCCGCCGATCTGCTCGCTCACTCCGACCCGGATCTGGCCGAGTTGGCCACCGATCTGGGCTATTTCGATCAGGCGCATTTCAGCCGGGAATTCACCGCGCAGATCGGGATGCCGCCCCGCGAATACGCGCGCCGCGCCCGCGCGACGGGCGCGGCCGCCGCAACGCTGTGAACGGGCACGGCGCCGTCGGTGTTGTGACGAAAATCCCAGGCCCGCAGCGGCGTTGATTGTGTTGTGATTTGCCACAATTTCGTCGGCTCACCGTTCGATCGGCGCAGGTGAATGCCGACGACGGCGCCCATAATCCGGTACTGCCGGACAAAGTGACCCAACACTCCCGGTGTGATCTGTTGCGAATTGTCGATAAATCGGCGCGTTGTGGCGTTATGGTCGACGCAATTGCCGCGCCGATGCTCGATTCCCGGGTCGTTCGGCGCTGCACCGACCAAGTTGGAGGAGAGATGACCGCCTACCGGACCATTGTCGTCGGTACTGATGGCTCGGATTCGTCGTACGTCGCGGTGGAGAAGGCTGCGGCGCTCGCTGCCGACGCGGACGCGACCCTCGTGCTGGCCTGCGCCTACTTCCCGACCGATGATCGCGATGTCGCCGCGGCCGCCGATGTGCTCAAGGACGAGGCCTACCAGGTCCGTGGCTCGGCGCCGACCAACGAGATCCTGCACGTCGCCCGCGAGAAGGCGGTGGCCGCCGGTGCGAAGAACATCGTCGAGCGCGCCATCGTCGGCGAGCCGGTGGATTCCCTGCTCGACCTGATCAAGGAGACCAAGGCCGACCTGCTCGTCGTCGGCAACCGTGGCCTCAACACCCTCACCGGCCGCCTGCTCGGCTCCGTCCCCTCGGACGTAGCCCGCAAGTCGCGCTCGGACGTCCTGATCGTCCACACGGTGCGCTAGTACTGGACCGACGAGAAGTGCCGGTACCCGCTGGGTGCCGGCACTTCGTCGTCTCAGGCCAGTGCCGACAACACCTCGGGCAGATCCTCGGTGTGCACCACCGCGAGCCGCTGGGTGGCGCGGGTGAGTGCGACGTAGAGGTCGTTGAGACCGCGCGGGGACTCCTTGACGATGGCCTGGGGTTCCACCAGGTACACGCGGTCGAACTCCAGGCCCTTGGCATCGTGCACCGTGAGGACCTGCACCGATTCGCCTGCCAGCGTGGACAGTTCGGGGACGAGAGCGGCGGGAGCGAGGACGGCCGCAGTGCCGGGTGCCTGTTCCGCGGCGATCAGCCGGGCCAGTTCGTCCGGCACTTCCGCAGGCGAAACACGATGTGCGCGAGGGGGATTGCCGGTTTCGCGGACCGAGCGCGGCGCCTGGGCGGTGGGATCGATGGCGGTGAGGACGTCGGCGGCCACCGCCATGATCTCGGCGGGGGTGCGGTAGTTGACCGTGAGCTCGGTGAGCTTCCAGCGTTTGGCCACATAGGGTTCCAGCACCCGCTGCCACGACGACGCGCCCGCCGGGTCGCCGGTCTGCGCCACGTCACCGACGACGGTGATCCACCGATTCGGGATGCGGCGCATCACCATTCGCCACGCCATCTCCGACAGTTCCTGCGCCTCGTCGACGATCACGTGCCCGTAGGTCCAGGTTCGGTCGCCCGCGGCGCGTTCGGCGGTGGTCTGCCGGTTGCCGAACTCCTGGCGCTGGGCCAGCTGGGTGGCGTCGATCAGGTCGTAGGCCATGAGGATCTCGGGGTCGAGTTCGTCCTCGATGTCCTGGGGTGCGGAACCGGTGAGGATGTCGAGCGCGTCCTGGGCCTCGGCCAGCTGCGCACGCCATCGGCGGCGGGCTCGTTCCCGCTCCTCGGTGTCGTCCACGCCCAGCAGTTCGGCGAGTTCGTCGAGCAGTGGCGCGTCGGCGGCGGAGAACGTGCCGTCGTCGGGGCGGACGAGTTCGGCGCGGTCCTCGGGGCTCAGCGACTTGGCCGCGCGGTCGAGCCGGGCCGGGTCGGCGAGCAGATCGGCGAGGACCTCCTGCGGGGAGAGCACCGGCCACAGCGCGCTGATCGCGGCCTGTACCTGCGGGTCGGCGCGCATCTCGTCGCCGATCTCGCTGAGATCGGCCGAGCTGAGCAGGCTGGTGCCGCCGGACAGATCGGCGCCCATCGTCGCGGCCAGCTGATCGGTGAGCGCGTCGATCACCGACGAGGCGAAGATCGGCCGCGCGAGATTGTGCGGGCGGCGCGAGGAACGCGCCCGGCCACGCGCCCGGGTCGCGATCTTGCGGTCCAGCAGCACCGGGTAGCCGTCGAAGGTGAGCCGCACCGGTTCGGCGGGCACCTCCTGCCGGTCGCGCACCGCCTGCTTGAGCACCTCGAGCATGTCGAGCGAACCCTTGATCTCACCCGCGCGCAGCGAATCCTCGCGGACCGCCTTCACTCCCGGATACAGGTCGCCGATGGTGGACAGCAGCACACCGGTCTCACCGAGCGAGGGCAGCACCTGCCCGATGTAGTCGAGGAAGGTGGCGTTCGGGCCGATGATGAGCACACCACTCTTGGCCAGCTGCTGACGGAAGGTGTAGAGCAGGTAGGCGGCCCGGTGCAGCGCCACCGCCGTCTTGCCGGTGCCCGGCCCACCCTGCACCACGAGCACACTCTTGTGCTCGGAGCGGATGATCGCGTCCTGCTCGCTCTGGATCGTCTCGACGATGTCGTTCATGTGCCCGGTGCGGGCCGCGTTCAGCGCGGCGAGCAGGGCGCTCTCGCCGCCCACGCCGTCGTCGGTACCCACGGCACCGTCGCGTTCGGCCGCGCCCAGGTCGAGGTACTCGTCGTTGATCGCGGTGACCGTGCGGTTGCGTGAGCGGATGTGACGGCGGCGGACCACGTCCTCGGGATTGGCGGTGGTCGCCAGGTAGAACGGGCGCGCCAGGGGAGCGCGCCAGTCCAGTAGGAGCGGTTCGTAGTCGTTGTCCTCGTCGAGGATGCCGAGGCGCCCGATATAGCGGGCGGCGTCCTCGGTGGCGTCCAAGTCGATGCGGCCGAAGCACAGGCCGTGCTCGGCGGCGTCGTATTTGGCCAGGTCCTCGCTGTAGAGCGCGGTGAACGACTCGCGTTCGCTGCGCGCCTGCGGGGTCCCGCCCGCTTCCAGCAGCACGGTCTTGAGCCGGTTCTGCGCGTAGTCGCGCATGGCGTCGAGGCGGTCGTAGAGCACCGTGAGGTACTGCTGTTCCTGTTCGATCTCGCGGCCGCGCCCGCCCTGGTCGGTGCTGGCGCGGTCGTCGGCGAGGCGGTCGGGCAAAACAGGACTCCTTTGTCACCGCGTTGAGAACAGAGTTGTCGAGTCTACTTGCCCCCGGACGGCAGCGCGCCCGTCGCGGGGAAGACTTCGTCACCGGTCACCGGCGTGAAGTGCTCGACCACCGGGAAAGGCTCGTAGAAGTGATGCAACAGCGCACGCCAGCGCTGATATTCCGGCGACCCGCGAAACCCCTCGGTGTGATCCCCCAACCGCTCCCATCGCACCAGCAGCAGATAGGTGTCGGGTCGCTCCACACACCGCGACAACGACAGCCCTCCGAAGCCGGGCATACCGGCGATGATCGGGTAGGCCTGCGCGAAGGCTGCCTCGAAAGCGGCGGCGCAACCGGGCCGGACGGGCAGCAGGGCGTGTTCGACGATCACGCCGACCAGTGTGTCAGGACGCGTGCGTGGTGTGGTTGCGGCGACCGGAGGGCTTGTCGCGGTACATGGCCAGATCGGCGTCGTGCAGCACCGCCTCGGGGGTGCGGCGTTCGTGCGGGCCTAGTTCGGTGACGCCGATCGAGGCACTGATCTCGAGACGGTGCCCGCTCGCGATGATCGGCTCGGCCATGGTGACGCGCAGCCGTTCGATCAGGCGCGGCAGATCGGTGCGCTGCGGTTGCCCGGCGAGCAGCACGAGGAACTCGTCCCCGCCGAGCCTGCCGACCACGTCCTCGGCGCGCAGCGCGCGTTGCAGCCGCTGGGCGACGATCTGCAGGACCGTGTCGCCGATGGCGTGGCCGAGTGTGTCGTTGATCGCCTTGAACCCGTCGAGATCGATGAACAGCACGGTGGTGACCAGGGTGCCGCCCTCGTCGGCCAGTGCCGCCGACAACTGCGACAGGATCAGCGACCGGTTCGCCAGTCCCGTCAGGGCGTCGTGGGTGGCCTGGTACTCGAGCTGCATCTTGCTGGCCCGGTATTCGGTGACATCGGCGAACGACGACACCCCCGCCGAGTCCGGGCTGTCGGGATTGAGCAGCCGGCAGTTACACGACAGCCACACCTGCTGACCGTCGGCCCGGCGCACCCCGAACACGAACCGCGTCACCGGTTCGCCGGTCGTCAACGTGTGCGCCATCGGATGCCTGCCCACGGGCAGCGGCTGACCCTCCCAGTCGATCATCGTGACGGGCAGCTCGTCGAAGCGCGCACCGAGGACCGGCGCGGAGTCGGCGATGCCGAGGATGCGCCTGCCCGCCGGATTGATCGATTCGAGCCTGCCGCGCCGGTCGACGACAAGCACACCCTCCTCGAGCTGGGAGACCACGGTGGTGAAGTACGCCTCGGCCTGCCGTGCGGAGGCCTCGGCGGCCCGCTGCGCGGTCAGATCGTGCACCACCACCTGATAGGCCAGTTCGCCCTGCCAGGCCGTGAGCACCGACACCGTCTGCACGGGCACTTTCCGCCCGTCGATGCGCAAAAGGTCCATTTCGGTCGGCGGTGAGGCCGCGCCCTCGGCGGTGAGCTGGGCGATCCGGTCGAGCATCGGTGGAATGGAGTCGGGGTGCACGAAATGGGTGATCCGCAATCCGAGGAGATCCTCGGCCGTGTGCGCACCGAGCAGTTGCACCATCGCCGGATTCACGTAGACGATGACGCCCGCCTCGTGCACGCAGATGGCGTCGGGTGTGTGCTCGACCAGCGAGCGGTACCGCTGCGCGAGCAGCTCGGCGTTCGCCGCGTCGGTGTTGGGTTTTCTCACTGCGATACCCCCGATCTCGGCCTGGTCTTCGGATGACACACCGGACTATCGTGGTGACCCTCGACGAGATCCGCGAGGAGCGACGTGAGACCGGAAGGACGTCCCGGCGGCATGGCCCACCGAGTCGATTCTATGTCGATCGGTGGTATCGGTGTGGTCTCCGGTTACGGCTGGGGCCGTGAACAATTGTTTCAGGGGGTGCTGGGGGGAAAACCGGCCGCCGGTCTGTATCCGGGTTACGGGCCGGGACGTGACGAGCACGCCTGGGTCGGCCGGATTCCCGACGGCGGCGACCCGGCGCACGGTCGCGGATTGTTCGGGCGTGCCGTTGTCGCCTCGGCCGCCGAGGCGGTGGCCGACGCCCGCTCGCGTGGCTGGCGCGACGAGGGCCGAACGGTCGGTCTGGTGCACGCCATCACCCTCGGCGACGTGGCCGACTGGCGCGATTTCTACCTGCGCGACGGCGGACACCGCCGCTCCCGCGACTACCTGCCGATGCTGCCCTCGACCCCCATCTCCGTGGTGATGCAGCGCTACGGCTTCCACGGGCCCGCCATGAACGTGTCGGCGGCGTGCAGTTCGGGCAATGTCGCCGTACTCACGGCGCGGCAGTGGCGCGACGCGGGCCTGGTGGACGACGTGCTGTGCGTGAGCACCGACCTGTCGGCCACCCCGGAGATGCTCGAGCATTTCGTCGGGATGGGTGCGGCCGTGTCCGATGTGGACCCGTTCACCGCGTGCCGCCCGTTCCAGGAGGGCAGCCTGGGGTTCGTGATGGCGGAAGCGTCGGTGGCGATGCTGCTCACCGACGCGGTGGATGAGCCTTACGCGCGGGTGCTCGGCGGCGCCATGAACAACGACGCCTACCACGTGGTCTCGGTCGAGCCGACGCACGAGCAGTACCTCGAATGCGTCCGGAAAGCATTGCGCGACAGTGGGGTAGCGGCCTCGGAGGTGAACTACGTGAACGCGCACGGCACCGGTACCCGCCAATGCGACGCCGCCGAACGCGACGTGCTCACCACCGTTTTCGACGACCAGCCGTCGATCATCTCGGTCAAGCCGCTCACCGGTCACTGCCAGGGCGCCGCGGCGGCCGTCGAACTGGCATTGATCGCGATGTCCTACGACACCGGCGTCGTCGCGTCGGCACCGGTCGTCGCGCCTGCGCATCCGCGACTGCTCGACGGGCCGACACCGATGCGCGGAGGCCTCACTGTGAATCTGTCGATGGGGATGGGTGGCAACAACTCCGCCCTCGTCGTCGGTCCGGCCTGAGGTTCAGTCCTCACCCGCCTCCGGCCCACCCGCCAGGGCGAAACCGCCGGTAGTCGGTTGGTCCTGTGGGAGCGGAACCGCCCAGCGCAGCCGCGTGCCCGGCATCTCCGAATGCTCGCCGTCGGCATCGGCTCGCACCGCGGGCGCGATCTGGAACCGGCCGCCCGCCTCCAGGGCGCGCTGCTCGAGATTGCGCAGCCCGCTGCGGATGACGTGATTGGGGATGCCCCACCCGTTGTCGCTCACGGTGATCGTGAGATCGTCGGCCACCTCGATCACGATGGCAACGGTGTCGGCGCCGGAGTGGCGCACCGCGTTGCTCACCGCTTCGCGCACAACGGCTTCGGCGTGATCGGCCAGTTGCGGGTCGAGCACCGAGAGCGGGCCCGACACCTGGATGGTCGCGCGCATCGCGATGTCGGCGGTCTGGCGCCGGATCGCCAGCTCGAGCCGCTGTTGCAGCCCCTCGCTGTGGCCCGAACCGCTGGCGTGGAGATCGAAAATGGAGGTGCGGATCTCCTGCACAACCTCCTGTAGATCCATGATGACTGTCGAAAGGCGTTGCCGCACTTCGGGAACAACCGCCTTGGGCATGGTGGCCTGCACGGTGAGGCCGATCGCGAACAGCCGCTGGATCACATGGTCGTGCAGGTCGCGGGCGATACGGTCGCGGTCGGCGACGATATCGAGCTCACGCATCCGCCGTTGCGCGTCGGCCAGGCGCACCGCCAGCGCCGCCTGATCGCAGAACGCGGCGGTGAGCTCGAGCATCTCGTCGGAATAGGGCGCGAAGCCGGGTGGGCGGATGGTCACCAGCACGCCGAGCGTGGCGTCGGGTGTGCACAGCGGAAGGACGAGAGCCGGTCCGGCACCGGGCAATTCGGCGACCGGGAAGTCGACGCCGAGGACGACCTCGGACACGTCGTCGAAGCGCAGCGGTGTGCGCCTGCTGAAAGCATCGCCGAGTACCGTGCCCGCGATCGGGATCGTCTGCCAGTCCTGGCCGGCATCGGGGCCGGTCCACTGGGTGACGACCAATTCGCTGACCTCGCCGGGGGATTCGTCGGGCACCGGTACCGAGGCCAGAAACGCCTGGTGCGAACCGGTCAGCCCGCGTGCGTGGTCGACCACGTGGGCGAGCACCCGATCCGATTCGGTGCCCGCCAGGAATTCGGTGGCGATATCGCGCGTCGCCTCGATCCAGGCCTGTCTAGTGCGTGCCTGCTCGTAGAGGCGCGCGTTGTCGACCGCGATGCCCGCCGCCGCGGCCAGCGCGAGGACGAGCACCTCGTCCTCCTCGGTGAACGGTTGCCCGTCGGACTTCTCCGTCAGGTACAGGCTGCCGAACACCTCGTCCCGGATGCGCACGGGGACACCGAGAAACGAGTGCATCGGCGGATGACCGGGCGGGAAACCCACCGAGGACTCGTGCTCGGTGAGATCGTCGAGCCGCAGCGGTGCCTTCTCCGCGAACACGGCGCCGAGCACACCGCGGCCCGCCGGTAATCGCCCGATCCGGTCGCGGATGTGCTCGGGCATACCCTCATCGATGAACTGCGCGACCTGCTGACCGTGCCCGCGGACCGCGAGCGCGCCGTAACGGGCATCGACCAGGTTCATCGCCGTCCGCACCATGGTGCGCAGGGTTTCGTCGAGATCGAGACCCGCGGTGACCGTGAGCATGGCCTCGACCAGGCCGTCCATCCGGTCGCGCGAGCCGATCATCACCTCGACCCGGTCGGCCACCTCGCCGAGCAGGGCGCGTAGGCGCTGCTGAGACGCAGTGCGGCCCGCCGAATAGCGGCCGCTCCGACCGTCATTCGCCATCGCCGTATCCCGTCGCCGCCCACCTTCGTACCGAGTCAGGAGAAGTCTAGTCCTCGAGGTTGGGGACTTTCGGCCCTTCTACCGCACCGCGCACAGTGGTGGCATAGGGCAGCGGGGGGACGCCGGATCGAGAAGTGGGGCAAGAGATGTATTCGTTGTCGAGCACCCAGCACTGGACTACCGCCGCCGATCCCGAGCTCGCGGTGACCACCCGTGGCGAGGTACCGGCTCAAGACGTCACCCGCGCGGTGCGTGCCATCACCCGCGTGATGCGGCGCCATCATCTCGACAGTCCGGCCCGGGTGCGCGTCACCGCTCCGCGTGGAAACGACGAGCCGACCCTGGTGCAGGCCAACATCCGCACCAACGACACCCTCACCCGTGTGCAGGTCACCGGCCCGGGCGGGTTCGCGGTGACATTCGCCGCCGAACGTCTGGACCGGCAGCTGGCGCGCCGCGCTGGTAAGGAAGCACGTGGCGCCTGGCCCGACCCGGCCCGGCGCCCGCTTGCCCAGGTCACCGAGACCCGCCCGATCATCCGCCGCAAAGACTGCGCCCTGATGACCGGTACTCCGCTGGAAGCCAGCACCGTCCTGGACGCGATGGACTACGACGCGTATCTGTTCACCGACGCCGATACCGGCGAGGACGCCATCGTCACCTGGGCCGACCCGCACGGTGTGCGCCTGGCCCGCCAGCACCGCACCGTCGCCGCGGGCGACTCGGCGCACCTGCCGCTCACCGCCAGCGCCATGCCGGTGCGGGTGGTGCAGGACGCGGCGCCGGTCTTCGCCGAGGACGAGGCATCGGACGTGCTGTGCCGTGGCGGCCTGCCGTATCTGTTCTTCACCGACAGTCACAGTGGCCGGGGCAACCTGCTCTACCGCCGCTACGACGGGGACCTGACCATCGTCGTCCCGTCCTGATTTCTATGGTTCGCGCAGCTTGGTCGCCAGGACCGCGGCCTGGGTGCGGCGTTCGACGCCGAGTTTGGCCAGCAGGCGCGAGACGTAGTTCTTGACCGTCTTCTCGGCCAGGAACATGCGGGCTGCGATCTGGCGGTTGGTCAGCCCCTCGCCGAGGAGTTCGAGCAGCCGCCGTTCCTGGTCGGTCAGGCCCGCGAGGGGACCGGTCGGTTCGGTGCTGCGGCGCAGCCGGGCGCGCAGGGCGTCGGCCGCGCGGGTGTCGAGCAGGGAGTGACCGGCGCCGACCTGCTTGATCGCGTCGGCCAGCTTCATCCCGTCGATGTTCTTCACCACATATCCGCTGGCACCGGCCAGAATGGCGTCGAGCATGGCGTGCTCGTCGGAGAACGAGGTGAGGATCAGGCAGCGCAGGTCCTCGAACTCGGCCAGCAGATTGCGGCACAGCTCGATGCCGTTGCCGTCGGGTAATCGGACATCGAGCACCGCCACATCGGGCCGGCTCTCCCTGATCCGCACCATCGCCTCGGCCACGCCACCTGCCTGACCGATCACAGTGAGTTCAGGATCACCCTCGAGCAGGTCGATCAACCCTCGCCGCACGATCTCGTGGTCGTCGACCAGAAACACCTCGAGCACGGCGGCCCCTTCATCACGTAGAACGTCCCCCCTGTTCGGTCCAACATAATCCGCCCGCCCGAATCCTGTGCAGAGACAGACAATCGCCCACCCAAATCCTGTGCGCAGACAGCAAACTCGCTCACCCAAAGTCCGCCATGACCGCCCTCCCAACCCCGCACGACCCGACCTCGAGGAGGGTCCGCCGCGAAGCGGCGCAGCGGCCCGGCCGCGCGAACAGCGCTCGAAGCGCACGCGCGAAGCGCAAGTCTCGAGCGCTGTTCGCGCGGCCCCTCAGGGGCCGCGCTCGAGCGCGCCAGCGCTCCAACAAACACAGCTCAACCGTTCTTGTCGGTGGGTCCACCTAGCATTGATTCCTGGGGGTTCATGTCCGGCGAGCGGATGACGATGGAGAAGGGATTCACCAGGTGGCGGAACGCCTCACTGTGCGCGGAGCTCGGGAACACAACCTGAAAGGTGTGGACCTCGATCTGCCGCGCGACAGCCTGATCGTGTTCACCGGTCTGTCCGGTTCGGGTAAGTCGAGTCTGGCGTTCGACACGATCTTCGCCGAGGGACAGCGCCGTTATGTCGAGTCGCTGTCGGCGTACGCGCGTCAGTTCCTCGGGCAGATGGACAAGCCGGACGTGGACTTCATCGAGGGCCTCTCGCCCGCGGTGTCGATCGACCAGAAGTCGACCAACCGCAACCCGCGTTCGACGGTCGGCACGATCACCGAGGTCTACGACTACCTGCGCCTGCTGTATGCCCGCGCGGGCACGCCGCACTGCCCGGTCTGTGGCGAGCTGATCGCCAAGCAGAGCCCGCAGCAGATCGTCGACCAGGTGCTCGCCATGGACGAGGGCCTGAAGTTCCAGGTCCTCGCGCCGGTGGTGCGGACCCGCAAGGGTGAGTTCGTCGACCTGTTCGACCAGCTCAAGACCCAGGGCTACTCGCGTGTGCGGGTGGACGGCGTGGTGTATCCGCTCACCGATCCGCCCAAGCTCAAGAAGCAGGAGAAGCACGACGTCGAGGTGGTCGTCGACCGTCTGTCGGTGAAGGCCGCGTCCAAGCAGCGGCTCACCGACTCGATCGAGACCGCATTGCGCCTGGCCGACGGCATCGTCGTGCTCGACTTCGTCGACCGCGACGAGCACGCGCACGACCGGGAACGCCGTTTCTCCGAGCGCCTGGCCTGCCCGAACGGCCACCCGCTCGATATCGAGGATCTCGAGCCGCGCTCGTTCTCCTTCAACTCGCCCTACGGCGCCTGCCCCGACTGCACCGGTCTCGGCATCCGCAAGGAGGTCGACCCCGAACTGGTCGTCCCCGATCCGGATCTGAGTCTGGCCGAGGGCGCGATCGCGCCGTGGTCGCGTGGTCAGACGGCCGAATACTTCAATCGTCTGTTGTCGGGGCTGGCCGAGGCCATCGGTTTCTCGATGGACACGCCGTGGCGTGAGCTTCCGGCGAAGGCGCGCAAAGCGGTCCTCGAGGGCAGCTCCGATCAGGTGCATGTCTCCTACACCAACCGCTACGGGCGCAAACGCTCCTATTACGCCGATTTCGAAGGCGTGATGCCGTTCCTGCAGCGGCGCATGGACAACACCGAGTCCGAGCAGATGAAGGAGCACTACGACGGGTACATGCGCGATGTACCGTGCCCGGTGTGCAACGGTGCCCGGCTCCGCCCGGAGATCCTGGCCGTCACCCTGGCCGCCGACGGCAAGAACAGGTCGATTGCCGAGGTCAGCGACCTGTCGATCGGGGAGTGCGCGCACTTCCTCAACTCGCTGACGCTGGGGGAGCGCGAGGCCGCGATCGCCGGCCAGGTGCTCAAGGAGATCCAGGCCCGGCTCGGCTTCCTGCTCGACGTGGGCTTGGAGTACCTCACGCTCTCGCGCGCGGCGGCGACGCTGTCGGGCGGTGAGGCGCAGCGCATCCGGCTGGCCACCCAGATCGGTTCGGGCCTGGTCGGCGTGCTCTACGTGCTCGACGAGCCGTCGATCGGTCTGCATCAGCGCGACAACCGCAGGCTCATCGAAACCCTGCTGCGGCTCAAGAAGCTGGGCAACACCCTGATCGTGGTCGAACACGACGAGGACACCATCCGTGCCTCGGACTGGGTGGTCGACATCGGTCCGCTCGCCGGTGAGCACGGCGGTCGCGTGGTGCATTCGGGCCCCTATCAGGAATTGCTCACCGAGCCCGAATCCCTCACCGGCGCTTATCTTTCCGGCCGCGAGCAGATCGAGCTGCCGCTGGTGCGCCGCGCGGTGGACAAGAAACGCAAGCTCACCGTCGTCGGTGCCACCGAGCACAATCTGCAGAGCATCGATGTGGCGTTCCCCCTCGGTGTACTCACCTCGGTCACCGGCGTCTCCGGTTCCGGCAAGTCGACGCTGGTCAACGACATCCTGGCCACCACGCTCGCGAACAAGCTCAACGGCGCGCGGCAGGTGCCCGGCAGGCACACCAGGATCAACGGTGTCGACCAGCTCGACAAGCTGGTGCAGGTCGACCAGTCACCGATCGGGCGCACCCCGCGCTCGAACCCGGCCACCTACACCGGTGTCTTCGACAAGATCCGCACCCTGTTCGCCTCGACCACCGAGGCCAAGGTGCGCGGTTACCAGCCGGGCCGCTTCTCCTTCAATGTCAAGGGCGGCCGGTGCGAGGCGTGCTCGGGTGACGGCACGCTCAAGATCGAGATGAACTTCCTGCCGGACGTGTATGTCCCGTGCGAGGTGTGCCACGGCGCCCGCTACAACCGCGAGACGCTCGAGGTGCACTACAAGGGCAAGACCATCGCCGAGGTCCTCGACATGCCGATCGACGAGGCCGCCGAGTTCTTCGAACCGGTTACTTCGATCCACCGGTACCTCAAAACCCTCGTCGAGGTCGGTCTCGGGTACGTGCGCCTTGGCCAGAGTGCCCCGACTCTGTCCGGCGGTGAGGCGCAGCGCGTGAAGCTCGCCGCCGAGCTGCAGAAACGCTCGACCGGTCGCACGGTCTACATCCTCGACGAGCCGACGACCGGTCTGCACTTCGAGGACATCCGCAAGCTGCTCAAGGTCATCAACGGTCTGGTCGACAAGGGCAACACGGTGATCGTCATCGAGCACAACCTCGATGTCATCAAGACCTCCGACTGGGTCATCGACATGGGCCCCGAAGGCGGTTCCGGCGGCGGCACGGTGGTCGCGACGGGTACTCCCGAGGAAGTGGCCCAGGTCGCCGACAGCTACACCGGTCAGTTCCTGAAGGAAGTCCTCGCGGCACCGGCGCCGAAGAAGCCCGCGGCGAAGAAGAAGGCCGCGCCGGCGGCGAAGAAGGCGCCCGCCGAGACGGCGACGGCCAAGCGGCTGGCCAGGAAAGCGGCCGCATTGCGCTGACCGGCAGGTGTGTCGGGGCGGAACGGGTTACCGTTCCGCCCGGGACTTCCCGAAAACCCTACGAAGTGAAACGGCCATAGGTAACATTCGCCTCGCCGTCGCCGGAAGACCGGTCAGTAGCGGTTTGTCGATCGACATCCAGTGGTGTCACGCGCGGCGTGGGCAGCGCGGTCGCGGATGTCGTGCAGTACGAAAGGAACGTCCCAATGGATGAAGCCACGATGGCGCTCATCGGCCAGATTCTGAATTTCCTCAGTGGCGGGTCCTCGCTGGCCTACGAGCCCACGACGCCGACGCCGACTGCCTGACCCGGCAGCCCCGAAAGGACCACCAGCAATGGATACCGGAAGCGCGGCCATCTTCACCGCCCTCGCCAACATGATCTCCTCCGGCTCGGCCGTCTCGGTCACCCCCGGTCAGCCGCCGACTCCGACCCCTACGGTCTGAGCACTCACGACGTAAAAAGATCCGCCGGCACCCAGGTAGGTGCCGGCGGATCTTCGCGTTCACGGCTCAGTGCACCGGGCCGGTGTACTTCTCACCCGGGCCCGCACCCGGCGCGTCCGGCACCGACGACGCCTCACGGAAGGCGCGCTGCAACGCCTGCAGGCCCTCGCGGATCGGCCCGGCGTGCGGCCCGAGGTACTCCACCGACGAGGTGACCAGGCCGGCCAGCGCGGTGATGACCCGGCGCGCCTCGTCGAGGTCGACATTGGCGCCGGTGTTCGGGTTCTCCTCGGCAAGGCCGAGCTTCTCCGCCGCCGAACTCATCAGCATCACGGCGGCCCGGCTGATCACCTCGACCGCGGGAATGTCGGCCAGGTCGCGCACGGGAGGATCGAGCTCGTCAGTCATGGGCATCAGGCTATCGCCAGCCCCGTGCGGGCCACCGCCGCCGGGCCGATTCGGCGATAGCGGAATGCGATGCTAGACTTTCTGCTGACGACCGCCCCTGGTCGTGTCATGCACGTCCTGGGGCAGATAAGTGGAGCCCGACTCCCACCGTTGCCGACGAGCAATCGTACTGGACAAACGGTCCCGGTCACCCGCTCCTAGTGGCGGGTTCCTCGCGTGTTATTCGCGCGGGGGTCGACATCGTGCCCTCGGGCGTGATGTCCGATGATCGGTCGACTCGGGCCCCGTCGCGGAGAAATACCGCAACGGGGCTTTCGCGTTGAATCAGGGGTTGCAGTTATTGCGTGCGGTCGTTAAGACGACACCGCTTGACCTAGGAGGCCCCATCAGCACTGAGACCCGCATCAACGATCGCATCCGAGTTCCCGAGGTTCGACTCATCGGACCCGGCGGCGAGCAGGTTGGGATCGTGCGTGTTGAAGATGCACTTCGCGTCGCGCTCGAAGCCGATCTCGACCTGGTCGAGGTAGCACCCGATGCCCGTCCGCCGGTGTGCAAGATCATGGACTACGGCAAGTTCAAGTACGAGACCGCGCAGAAGGCGCGCGAGTCCCGCAAGAACCAGGTCCAGACCGTGATCAAGGAGCAGAAGCTCCGCCCGAAGATCGATGATCACGACTATGCAACCAAGCGGGGCCACGTGATGCGGTTCCTCGAGGCTGGGTCGAAGGTCAAGGTCACCATCATGTTCCGCGGTCGTGAGCAGTCACGTCCCGAACTGGGCTACCGGTTGTTGCAGCGTCTGGCTGCCGATGTCGCCGACCTGGGTTTCGTCGAGACCTCGGCCAAGCAGGACGGTCGCAACATGACCATGGTCCTCGCCCCGCACAAGGGCGCGAAGACGCGGGTGAAGGCACAGCAGGACTCCGCCCCGCGTCCGGCCGAGCCGACCGCACCGGCACCGGCACAGCCGACCGCTCCGGCCGCCGCCGAGCAGGCCGCGCCCGCGGAGCAGGCGCAGGCCGACCCGCAGTAACACCGATTTCACCGACTAGATAGAGGAATCCATGCCGAAGAACAAGACCCACAGCGGCGCCAAGAAGCGATTCAAGGTGACCGGCCGGGGCAAGCTGCTTCGCGAGCAGGCGAACCGTCGCCACCTCCTGGAGCACAAGTCCTCCCGCCGGACTCGTCGTCTGGAAGGCACGGAGTCCGTTGCCGACGTCGACGCCCCCCGCGTGAAGCGGCTGCTCGGTCTCGCCTGATCCAGGCAGACCGTCGCACCCCGACGACTGCGCGGCCGGGATGACCGGACGCCGACAACTACCGAATTCGGGCGCCGCCGCGCCCCCCAGATGATCAAGGACTGAAAAGTGGCACGCGTCAAAAGGGCTGTCAACGCTCAGAAGAAGCGCCGTTCCATCCTCGAGGCCTCCAAGGGCTACCGGGGCCAGCGTTCGCGCCTGTACCGCAAGGCCAAGGAACAGCAGCTCCACTCGCTGACCTACGCCTACCGCGACCGCAAGGCGCGCAAGGGTGACTTCCGCAAGCTGTGGATCGCTCGTATCAACGCCGCCGCGCGTCTGAACGACATCACCTACAACCGCTTCATCCAGGGCCTCAAGGCCGCTGGTGTCGAGGTGGACCGCAAGATCCTCGCCGAGCTCGCCGTCTCCGACGCCGAGGCCTTCGCCGGTCTCGTCGCTGTCGCCAAGGCCGCGCTGCCCGCCGACGTCAACGCCCCGGCCTCGGCTGCCTGAGCTTGACGACGCACAACGATCTGTCGGAACGACCCGTGGACGCGCTCTCCGAGCGCAACCCGCGGGTCGTTTCGGCTGTCAAGCTCCAGCGCGCCGCGCACCGTCGCAAGACCGGCCTGTTCCTGGCCGAAGGCGCCAATGCCGTCACCGCCGCGCTGGAGACCGGCCGCGTGCGTGAGTTGTTCTACTCGCTCGCCGCGGCCAAGCGCGATGTCGCGCTGATCGCCGGTGCCGACGCCGACGGTGTGCGCACCACGCTGGTGAGCGATCGCGCCGCCGAGCACCTGGGCGAAACCGTCACCGCGCCGGGCCTGGTCGCCGTGTGCGAGCAGCTCGATGTGCCGCTCGACCAGATCCTCGACGGTGCACCGCGCATGCTCGCGGTGCCCGTGGAGATCGCCGAACCCGGCAACGCGGGCACCCTCATCCGGGTTGCCGACGCCGTCGGTGCCGATGGTGTCGTGCTCGCCGGTGACGCGGTCGACCCGCACAACGGCAAATGCGTCCGTGCCAGCGCGGGCAGCCTGTTCCACGTCCCGATCGCGCGCAGCCGCAGTATCGACGCCACCCTCGACGCGCTGTCCTCGGCCGGAATCACGCTGCTGGCCACCACCGCTCACGGCGAGGTCGACCTCGACGACGCCGACGACATCCTCACCGGGCCGGTCGCCTGGCTCTTCGGCAACGAGGCCCACGGACTCGACTCCGCCGTCGCCGCCCGCGCCGACCATCGCATCCGCATCCCCATCCACGGCCGCGCCGAAAGCCTGAATCTGGCTGCGGCAGCGGCGATCTGCCTCTACGCCAACGCCCGCGTCCAGCACGCGAAGTAAGGCCTCAGAGTTCCACGGCGCATTGCAGTTCGTCGAGGACGGCCCTCGACCAGGGGAGTTCGATGGCGTCGGGGCCTGCCACCTGCATCGCGGTCATGATGGTGAGCAGCATGCCGGTGGCGAGGAAGCGGCGGGCGTGCAGGGTGTCGGCGCCGGTGCGGTCGACGATCAGCTGATAGATGCGGCCGAAGTGTTCGCGCACGTGATCGCCGATCTCCGGGTCGGCGCTGGCGGCGACGCCGTGCAGCAGCACCAGCGGTAGCTGGCGTTCGGAGAGAAATACGTCGTAGTTCGTGCCGAGGCTGCGCAGCGCCTCGGCGGTGTCGGCGTCGGGCGCGATCTCGGCGCTGCGGAACACGTCCTCGATGCGTGCGCACACGTGCTGAAGTACCGCCACGAACAGGTGCTGTTTGGTGCCGAAGAGCCGGATCACGTACGGCTGGGAGACCCCCGCGCGGCGGGCCACCTCATCGGTTTTCGTTGCGGCGTACCCGGATTCGGCGAAGGCGTCGACGGCGGCGGCGAGGACCTGGGCGCTGCGCTCGGCCGCGGTCATCCGGGTTCTCGTCGTCTCGCTCATGCATTCGCCTCCGGTCGGTACGCGGATTCCTCTTGACATGTTATCAGTCGATGCATAACCATTGGATTCAAGTTATCAGTGGATTACAACAAGGGTGGATCATGACTCAGACACTCGATCCCGGCGATGCCGTTCTCGCCGACGCGCCGTCGCCCGGCGGTGCGAAGGCCAAGCCGCTCGGTGCGGTCATCGCCGCCGTCGGCATCCCGATGTTCATGGTCACGTTGGACAACCTCGTGGTGACCAACGCCCTGCCGGTGATCAAAACCGAACTGGGAGCGTCGCTTTCGGACCTGCAATGGTTCGTCAACGCCTACACGCTGTCGTTCGCGGCGCTGCTGCTCACCGCCTCGGCGCTCGGCGACCGCATCGGCCGCCGCCGGGTCTTTTTGGCGGGCATCGCCGTGTTCGTCGTCGCGTCGGCCGCGTGCGCGCTGGCCACCGAGCCGTGGATGCTCATCCTCGCCAGGGCGATCCAGGGTGCCGGGGGCGCGGCCGTGATGCCGTTGTCGCTGACGCTGCTCGCCGCGGCGGTGCCCGAGCGGATGCGCAGCGCCGCGATCGGGATCTGGGGTGGCCTGGCCGGGCTCGGTGTCGCGGTCGGGCCGGTGGTCGGCGGTGCCGTCGTCGAGGGGCTGAACTGGCAGTGGATCTTCTGGCTCAACGTGCCCGTCGGCCTGCTCGCGCTGCCCTTCGCCGCTCGCATGCTGAGCGAATCACGCGGTGCCGCACGCAAACTCGACCTGCTCGGTCTCGTCCTGTCCGCCGTCGGCGTGCTCGCGCTGGTGTGGGGCGTGATCCACGGCGCCGAGGACGGCTGGACCGCTCCGCAGGTGCTCGCCGCCCTCATCGGTGGTATCGCGCTGCTGGTCGCGTTCGTCGCCTGGGAGAAGCGCACTGCCGAACCGATGCTGCCGCTGCGCATGTTCGCCAACCGGGGCCTGAGCCTGAGCTACCTCGTGTCGTTCGGATTCTCCGCCGGTGTGTTCGGTGCCATCTTCCTGCTCGCGCAGTTCTTCCAGGTGGTGCAGGGGTATTCGCCGCTGGAATCCGGTATCCGCACGATGCCGTGGACGATGGTTCCGATGGTCGTCGCCCCGCTGGCCGGACTCGTCGTCGACCGGGTCGGCCCGCGCGTCCTCATCGCCACCGGCCAGGTGTGCCTGGCCGTGTCGCTGGCCTGGATGGCGCTGATCACGAGCACGGACGTCCCCTACATCTCCTTCGTCGCACCCTTCGTCCTCGGCGGCATCGGCATGGGCCTCACCTTCGCGCCGTCGTCCACCATCGTCATGGCCAGCGCGTCCCCCGCCGACCAGGGCATGGCCTCAGGCATCAACAGCACCGTCCGCGAGGTCGGCGTCGCCATGGGCATCGCGGTCCTCGCCTCGGTCTTCGCCACCGCAGGCTCCTACACCGACCCCCAGTCCTACGTCGACGGCCTGATCCCCGCAGTCTGGGTAGGCGCCGCCCTGGTCGCCGCCGCCGCGATCATCGCCGCCTTCCTGCCCCGGCACACCAGAACTACTGCCTGACCTGGCGCTGGTGGGGGTTATGCCCGAAGGGCTCGCCGCCTACGAGGTGACATCGATCGCGATGCCCGGCGATACGGACGACTACTGCACACCGGACCTCGTCGTTCTGCCCGATTCCTGGGACACCGATGACGAATGGCTCGCCGATCCCGCCGACGTGGAACTCGCCGTCGAGGTGATCTCGAAGTCGGAGAAAGCGCACCAGATCACCGGCAAGAACGGCTGGTACGGCGCGGCAGGGGTACGCACTCTTCTGGTCGTCGACCCGCGGTTCGGCCGTTGGGCGCTCTACCGCGATCCCGACGCCGGTGTGTACCCCGATCCGGTCGAGGGGACATTCGGTGACCCCCTCGTCCTCCCCGAGCCGCTGTCGACAGCCGTCGACACAGCCTGCCTGCCGCTCTACGGATAGAGCCCCACGCGTGCACCATCGATCGCAGCAAGGAGCGATGGGCTGTGCCTAATCCTGGTCGGGTGGGGTTTGTGGGTGGACTTCGGGGCACAGTCCGCCCGCACGCGGGAACGGGCGGGGGCGGATGGGGCGGATGCCGAGGCCGCACAGTGCCAGGCCGCTGCCGGGTGCGGTGCGTCGCGTGCGCCGACCCTGGGGTGGGGTGGAATCGCGGGTCTGTTCAGGCATCGGTTCGTCCTGTCTCGCGTCGAACACGGCGGATGTGTTTGAACGGTTGGACGGAACCGGAGACGATTCGGTTCCCTCGGATCGCGGTTCGGTGTCGATCTTGGTGAGAACCCTCCGAAAACCGTTCTGACCTGGACTTGTCGGTCCTGATGGCGACCTTGTCTGGGGTCCGGTAGCGCCCCCCGGTAATCCGGATGAACCGAGCGAACCCCATCCCATAGGATTTATGCAGCACCGATACGGGTAGGCAATGACGCACCCGTGAACCGATCCCCAGGGGAGAGTCGAACAATCGTGGCCGACGACAACAGCGGAGTCGAGCAGGGCGAAGGCCCGAAGGGCGCCGAACTGACCGAGGAGGCACTCGCGGCAGCGGCGGCGGAGGCCGAGAAGGCGTTCGCCGCGGCGGCCGATCTGGATGCGCTCGCGGTCGCCAAAACCGACTACATCGGCGGCAAGTCGCCGATCGCGCTGGCGCAGCGCGAGCTGGGTCGTCTGCCCAAGGAAGAGAAGGCCGACGCGGGCAAGCGGGTCAATATCGCGCGCAAGCGGGTCTCCGATGCCTTCGAGGCGCGCCGCGCGGCGCTGCTGGAAGAGCGCGATCAGGCCGTGCTGGTGGCCGAGAAGATCGACGTCACCCTGCCCGCCCGCCGTCGCCCGGCCGGTGCCCGCCACCCCATCACCGTCATCTCCGAGCAGATCGCCGACGTGTTCGTCGGCATGGGCTGGGAGGTCGCCGAGGGCCCCGAGGTCGAGACCGAGCACTTCAACTTCGACGCGCTGAACTTCCTGCCCGACCACCCGGCGCGCACCATGCAGGACACCTTCCACATCGCCCCCGAGGGGTCGCGCCAGGTGCTGCGCACCCACACCTCCCCGGTGCAGGTGCGGTCGATGCTGGAACGTGAGCTGCCGATCTACGTCGTGTGCCCCGGCCGCACCTTCCGCACCGACGAGCTCGACGCCACCCACACCCCGGTGTTCTCCCAGGTGGAGGGTCTTGCCATCGACAAGGGCCTGACCATGGCCCACCTGCGTGGCACCCTCGACGCCTTCGCGCGCGCCCTGTTCGGCCCCGACACCCGAACCCGCATGCGCCCCAACTACTTCCCCTTCACCGAACCCTCGGCCGAGGTCGACGTGTGGTTCCCGGACAAGAAGGGCGGCGCGGGCTGGGTCGAGTGGGGCGGCTGCGGCATGGTCAACCCGAAGGTCCTCATCGCCAGCGGCATCGATCCCGAGGTGTATTCCGGATTCGCGTTCGGCATGGGCATGGAGCGAACCCTGCAGTTCCGCAACGGGATTCCCGACATGCGCGACATCGTCGAGGGTGACGTGCGGTTCACCCTGCCCTTCGGTATCCGGTCGTAGAGAGAGAGCGAAAACGTGCGAGTAGCACAGTCCTGGCTGACCGAGATCCTGCAGCGCACCACCCCCGAGTGGTCGGTGTCGGCCGAGGAACTCGACGCGGGCTTCGTCCGGGTCGGCCTCGAGGTCGAAGAGGTCGACAAGCTCACCCCGATCGGCGGTGACATCGACAAGCCGCTGGTCGTCGGCCGCGTCGCCGAGATCACCGAACTCACCGAGTTCAAGAAGCCGATCCGCTTCTGCAAGGTCGATGTCGGCAACCCGGAGTTGCAGGAAATCGTTTGTGGCGCCCGCAATTTCGCGGTCGGCGACCTGGTCGTCGTCGTGCTGCCGGGTGGTGAGCTGCCCGGTGGGTTCAAGATCTCCTCCCGCAAGACCTACGGCCACACCTCCAACGGCATGATCTGTTCGGTCGCCGAGCTGGGCATCGGCAAGGATCACGACGGCATCCTGGTGCTCGAGCCGGGTTCCGCGCAGCCCGGTGACGACGCCAACGTGCTGCTCGGCACCGACGACACGATCATCGAGCTCAACATCACCCCGGACCGGGGCTACTGCTTCTCGGTGCGCGGTCTCGCCCGCGAGCTGGCCTGCGGTTTCGACCTCGAATACGCCGACCCCGCCGTGCGCACCCTGCCCGACGGTGAGTCCGAGGCCTGGCCGGTGCGGCTGGAAGCCGACTCCGAATGCACCCGCTTCGGCGCCCGGCGCGTCACCGGGGTGAACCCGAACGCGGTGAGCCCGCTGTGGTTGCAGCGCAGGCTGATGCTGGCCGGCATGCGCCCGATCTCCCCGGCCGTCGACGTCACCAACTACGTGATGCTCGAACTGGGGCAGCCGCTGCACGCCTTCGACGCCGCGAAACTCAACGGCGGCTTGGTCGTTCGCTCCGCGCACAAGGGCGAGACCCTGCGCACCCTCGACGACACCGAGCGCACCCTCGACGCCGAGGACGTGGTGATCGCCGACGATTCCGGTGTCATCTCGCTCGCCGGTGTGATGGGTGGGGCGAGCACCGAGGTCGGCGCCGACACCACCGACGTGATCCTCGAGGCCGCCACCTGGAACCCGTTGCGCGTCTACCGGACCGCGCGCAGGCACAAGCTGTCGTCGGAAGCTGCCAAGCGCTACGAGCGGGTCGTCGATCCCGAGATCAATATCGTCGCCCTCGATCGCGCCGCCACCCTGCTCGCCGAAATCACCGGTGGCACCATCGAATCCACGCTCACCGACATCCGGGTGCCGCTGGAAGCGGCGGCGCCGATCGCGATGGACATCGACCTGCCCGACCGCGTCGCGGGCGTCACCTACCCGGCGGGTACCGCCGTGCGCAGGCTGGCCCAGATCGGCGCGCACGTCGATATCGAGGTCAACGACGCGGGCAAGACCCAGCTGCTGGTGACTCCGCCGAGCTGGCGTCCCGATCTGTCCCAGCCCGCCGACCTGGTCGAAGAGGTACTGCGGCTGGAGGGGCTGGAGCAGATCCCGTCGGTGCTGCCGTCGGCGCCAGCCGGTCGTGGTCTGACCGCGCAGCAGAAGCGTCGTCGCGCGGTGAGCCGGGCGATGGCGTTCGCCGGTGCCGTCGAAGTCCCCGCGCCGGTGTTCCTGCCGGGTGGCGTCTTCGACGTGTGGGGTCTGGATGCCGACGATCCGCGCCGCGACACCACGCGCGTGCTGAACCCGCTCGACGCCGAGCGCCCGGAACTGGCGACTACGCTGCTGCCCGGTCTGCTGGAAGTGGCCGCTCGCAACATTTCTCGCGGCGCCCGTGACCTCACGATCTACGGCATCGCCCAGGTGGTCCAGCCGGGCGAGCAGACCCGTGCGGTCGAGGCGCTGCCGGTCGATCGTCGGCCCACCGATGAGCAGATCGCCGAGCTGAACGCCTCGCTGCCCGCCCAGCCGGTGCACGTCGCGGCTGTGCTCAGCGGTAAGCGCGATCCGCGCGGACCGTGGGGTCCGGGTCGTCCGGCCGAGGCCGCCGACGCGTTCGCACTGGTCGACGAGGTGGCCGACGCCGCAGGTGTGGTGATCGAGCGCCGCGCCGCGGCCTACCTGCCGTGGCATCCAGGCCGCTGCGCCGAACTGCTGGTGGACGGCGTGGTCGTCGGCCACGCGGGCGAACTGCACCCCGCCGTGCTGGAACGCGCCGGTCTTCCTCCGCGCACCTGCGCGCTGGAACTCGACCTCGACGCGCTCCCGCTGGTCGAATCCCGCCCTGCCCCAACGGTTTCGGCGTTCCCTGCCGTGCTGCAGGACGTGTCGATCAGCGTGGAGAAAGCCGTGCCCGCCGCCCAGGTGGAGACGGCCCTGCGCACCGGCGGTGGTGACCTGCTCGAAGACATCGCCCTGTTCGACGTCTACGAGGGCACCCAGGCGGGAGAGGGTCGCAAGTCCCTCACCTACGCCCTGCGCTTCCGCGCACCCGACCGCACCCTGACCGAGGACGAGGCGAGCGCCGCCCGCGATGCCGCCGTCGCCTCGGCCACCGCGGCGGTCGGCGCCGAACTGCGCGCCTGATTCCCAAGCCGAGACTGAGGCCGCCCGGTTCTCCCGGGCGGCCTCAGCCGTCCGCGGGAAGTATTGGTGGCACCAGCCGGACGCGAGTGGTCCAGGCGTGTTCAGGCCGGTAGGGCCTCGGCTCCCGTCATCGGTGGGTAGTGTTCGCCGCCCATCTCCTCCGCCGCACCGATATAGGTGGTGAGGGCGTCGCGGGAGCGGGCGAGCGCGGCCATCTGTTCCTCGATGCGGGCGAGTCGTGACCGCATCGCCCTGATCAATTCCGGGCAGCCCGGCAGGTCTGGAACCTCTCCGTGGGCGCACGGCAGGAGGTAGGCGATGTCGGCCGAGGAGAGGCCCGCGGCGAGCAAGTGCCTGATCTGGGTCACCCGTAGCACTGCGCTTTCGTCGTAGTCGCGATAGCTGTTCGAACGGCGGTTCGCCTCCAGCAGCCCCTGGGCTTCGTAGTAGCGCAGTTGGTGGGCGTGCACGCCGGTTCGCCTGCTCAATTCGCCGATTCGCACGACATCCTCACTTGACCTTCACACCGGTATCAACGTTGACGATGGTGCCATGAGCGAAACAACCACTCCCGTCACCGTGCTCGGCCTGGGTCTGATGGGCCGGGCGCTGGCCCGCGCCTTCCTCACCGCCGGGCACCCGACCACCATCTGGAACCGCACGCCCTCCGCCGCCGAAGAGCTGGTCGCAGGCGGCGCCCGTCGCGTCGACACCGTCGCCGACGCCGTGCGCGCCGCCCCGGTGATCGTGGTCTGCCTGACCGACTACCAGGCGGTCTACGCGGTGCTCGAGCAGGCCGACCTGACCGGAACCCTCGTCGTCAACCTCACCTCCGGCGACTCCGCCCAGGCCAGGGTGGCGGCCCGCTGGACCGAGCAGCGTGGCGGCCGGTATCTCGACGGCGCGATCATGGCCGTTCCGCCGACGATCGGGACCGCCGACGCCGTCCTCCTCCACAGCGGCGCCCAGGCCGACTTCGACACTGCCGCACCGGTACTCGCGGCACTGGGCACCGTCACCCATCTCGGCGCCGATCACGGTCTGGCCGCCCTCTACGACGGCGCCGGACTGGCCATGATGTGGAGCGTGCTCAACGCCTGGTTGCAGGGCACCGCGATGCTGCGGACCGCTGGTGTCGACGCACGCACCTTCGCGCCGTTCGCCGCGCAGATCGCCACCGGGGTGGCCACCTGGCTGCCCGGATACGCCGAACAGATCGACAACGGCGCCTATCCCGCCGAGGTCGCGGCCTTGTCGACCGACGCCGCGTCCATGACGCACCTCGTCGAGGAATGCGAAGCGCTGGGGGTGAACGCCGAGCTGCCCAAACTGTTGAAGGCGATGGCCGAAAGGGCGATCGCAGCCGGTCACGGCGCCGAGCAGTACCCGGTGCTCATCACCGAGTTCGCCAAGCCGTAACCGGATCGGTGGTGAGCCGGTGGCGGGGCGGGATAGGTTGGCAGCGTGTCGATGATGAAAGGCGCCAATGTCGTGGTGCCTGCCGCCGAGGTCCGGGTCGAAGTGAGTTGGCAGGCGGGGCCGGGGGTGCCCGACGCGGATGCGTCCGCCCTGCTGCTCGCCGGGACGAAGGTGCGCTCCGACGACGACTTCGTGTTCTACAACCAGGCCGTGCACCCCTCCGGGGCGGTGCGTCACGTCGGGAAACGCCAAGGCCCGACGGTTGTCGACACCCTGACGGTGCAGTTGGCGCAGGTGGAACCGCAGATCGAGAAGATCGTGCTGGCCGCCTCCGCCGACGGCGGCACCTTCGGTCGGTTCCGCGAACTCTGCATCCGGGTACTCGACGCGGCGACCGGTGGGGAGGTCGCCCGCTTCGACAGCACCGGCGCCACCACCGAGACCGCGTTCGTCCTCGGCGAGTTGTACCGCCGCCAGGGTGCGTGGAAGTTCCGCGCCGTTGGCCAGGGGTACGACACCGGACTAGCGGGGCTCGCAACGGATTTCGGCATCACAGTCGACGATGCCCCGGTCGACCAGCCCTTCACCCCGCCCCCGAGCCCCGCAGCCCATCCGCAGTCAGCGGTGGTGCCGACGCAGCCACACATTCCCCCACAGAGCCCATCTCGACCTGTCCCGCCGGCGCAGCCCGCTGTTCCGTCGCCGGTTCAACCATTCGCCGCGCCGCCCGGTCAGCAGAATCCGGTTCCGCATGGCCAGCCGTTCGCCGCGCCATCCGGTCAACCGCATCCGGGCCAGCCGTTCGCCGCACCGCATCCGGGCGCTCAATTCCCGACTCCCGCAACATCATCCGGCCCGCCGGTGAACCTCGCGAAAATCTCCCTCACCAAGGAATCTCCGAGCGTCTCGCTCACCAAGCACGGCGCCACGGGCGGTGTGATGCGGGTGAATCTCAACTGGACCTCCATGGCCGCCACCGGCCGCATCTTCGGCAAACTGCGTGGCAAGAACATCGACCTCGACCTGTGCTGCTTCTTCGAATTGGTCAACGGCGCGATCGGGTCCGTCCGGGCGCTCGATCGGCGCTTCGGCGCGCTCTACGAACCGCCGTTCATCCACCTCGACCAGGACGACCGCACCGGCGCGAGCATCACCGGTGAGAACCTGTCGATCAATCTCGACTACACCCGGTTCTTCCGCCGCATCCTCGTATTCGCCTCGATCTACGACGGGGCAAGCGATTTCCGCAACGTCCACGCCACCGTCACCCTGCACCCGGTGAATTCGGCGCCGATCGAGATGACGCTCGACGGGTGCACCGACAACTCCCGCGACGCCGTGCTCGCGGTGCTCGAAAACGTGAACGGTGAACTCGTGGTTCGCCGCGAAGGCGTCTTCGTCCGACCACCCGCCGGGCAGCCGGGCGGCGGCGTGATGGAGATCGCGCGACTCTACAACTGGGACTTCGGGTTTCAAGCAGGACGCGGAAAGTGATGCGGCACCCCGCGACCAGGGTGCTCAACGCACTGGTCTACCACCCCGAGCGGCACCTCGCGCAGACCCCGGCCGCGCTCGGCCTGGACTACCGCGACCTGCACATGCGCACCGCCGACGGCATCGACCTGCACGGCTGGTTCGTACGGGCCGAACACCCGCGCGCCCACATCCTCTACGCCCACGGCAACGCGGGCACCATCGGTGACCGGGTGTCGATCATCGCGCTGCTAGTCGCCGCCGGTTTCGACGTGCTCGCCTTCGACTACCGCGGTTTCGGGCACAGCACCGGCGCACCCGGCGAGCACGGCACCTACCTGGATGCGCGTGCGGCGCGCACCGCTCTGCTCGAACAGCCGGAGGTAGACCCCGCACGGGTCGTCTACCTGGGCAAATCGCTCGGTGGTGGGGTGCTGCTCGAGCTGGCGGGCGAGTACCCGCCCGCGGGCATGGTCCTGATGTCGACCTTCAGCGGTATGCGTGACGCCGCCCGCTCGGTCTATCCGTTCCTGCCCGCACCGCTCGTTCCCGACGCCTACCCGAACCTGCGCCGTATTTCCGCGTTGCGGGCGCCGGTGCTGATGATGCACGGCGAACACGACGAACTGCTGCCGCTGCGCCACGCCGAACGGCTGTATGCCGCCGCGAACGAGCCCAAGCAGCTGATCGTGGTTCCCGGGGCGGGGCACAACGATGTCATCGACACGCTCGGACCGCGCTGGCCACAGCTCATCGCGCAGTGGAGCGAGTTCCTCGACAGGTGAGCACGGCTGCGTAGCCTGGCGGTATGAGCGAAACGAGCGAGATCCTCGGCCGGCTGGCCGCGCTGCCCGACGCCGAGCTGGTATCGCTGTTGCGCGCGGCGGTGGCGGGCAGGCCGGGGCTCGGCGCCGTCGCCGCCGCGCTGGCTCAGGTGGAGGGCGGTCATGCCGAGGTCGGTCCGCCTGTGATGCTCGACACCGAGGCCGAGATCGTCGACGCGGAACCTGTCGCATCGGAGCAGGTCGGAGATGTTCATGCGGTACCGCCGGTACCGTTCGACGGTTCCGGACCCGCCGCGAACGCTGTGACCGGCGGATATTCCACTTCAGGAGTGCCGACATTCGACGCGGTTCGCGATAAGGTCGAGCAGCGTTTCGGCACCGCCAAGGGCATGGGTGAACTCGACCGGCAGACCCCGGCGGGCCGCAGCGCCGACGAACAATGGGAGGCGCGGGGCAAGGCCGCGCGCGAGCGTCTGGATCAGATCCGGAAGGCGATGCGGGACAACGATTCCGGCGCCTAGCCTCGTGTCCTCCCAACCGAGCGACAACCGTGATTGGGTGGACATACATGACGCAGGCGCGCCAGATCGCCGAACGACTGCTCGACGCGCAGGTCGACTACCTGCTCGGCGAGGTGACCGGTGAACGGTTCGCCGAGGTGATCGCCCGCGACGTGGCGGCCGTACTCGCCGTCGGCGACACCATCCGCTTCGGTGATGTGGTCTCCCTGGCCGACGGCGAGGAGACGGTGGCGCGGGTCTTCGACCGCATCGGGGGTTCGCCGATCATCGCCGACACGGTCGGGGTCTTCTCCGACGCCATCTACGACCACATCGCCACCAACACCGACTACACCCTCGGCGATGTCGTCGACCGTGAGCCGGTGGAAGCGCTGCTGGAGAAGATCTTCGGCATGCACCAGGCCCAGGAACGCATTCTGGACCGGCTCACCGAGAGCCCGCTCGTGGCGACCGTCGCGTCGCGGTTCGTCGACAAGCTGATCGGCGATTTCATGCAGGCCAATCGTGAACGCGCCGAGAAGATTCCGGGCGTGTCCTCGCTGATGTCGCTCGGCCAGTCCGCGGCCAACCGCGCCAAGAAGGTCGCCGCCGACAGCACCTTCGTCGGTGACCTCGCGGGCAAGGGCGCGCTGTTCGCGCTCAAGCGCACCAACAACGCCATCCGCGACATGCTGCGCGACGCCCCCGTGCACTCGGCGGCGATGGAATTCTGGGACCTGCACGCCGACGAACCGGTGGCGGGCCTGCGCGAATACCTCACTCAGAAGGACCTCAACGAACTGGTCCAGATCTGCTACGAAATCGCGGTCACCACCAGGGAGAAGGAATACTTCGGCCTGCTGGTCCGCGAATGCGTCGAGGTGTTCTACACCCGCTATGCCGACCACACCCTGTCCGCGATGCTCCCCGAACTCGGCCTCGACGCCGAGGACATCAGCACCGAAATCCTGCGGTACGGGCCTGCGGTCATCGAAGCTGCCAAGCGCAACGGCGTCCTCGCCGAGCTCCTGCGTGAACGCCTCGAACCCTTCTACTTCTCCGACCAGGTCCTCGGCATTCTCGCCGGCGAGTGAGCGTCGATCCGCCGCGCAGCGAGGTCGAGCCGAGGTCGAAGGTGCCGAGAGGCTGTCTGTTCCTGGTGGCGGCGGTCGTTGTGGTCATCGCTTTGTCGGCGGCGCTGCCCGTTGCGCTCGACCAGTGGACCAGGGCGCACCCGTCCGCGCCCGCACCGGCCGATCTGTGTGCCGCGATCGGTGTCGCCCGATTCGAGCGGTGGGTTCCGGCGGGCGTGCCGGACCCCGACTCGACGTATTCGTCAGGGTCGGACGCGATGTGCACCTATCGGACACCCAGCGACGGGCCCGGCCACGCGGATGCTTACGGCTACCTGCAGGTCAGGGTGCTCCGTTACGGGGATATCGGCTCGACATCGGGCACGGAACGAGCGGCCGAAGCACTCGAGTTCGGTTGCGGCAACACCGCGATGGCAGGTTCCTTCCGGCCCCATGAGGGTTTCGGTGACGACGCGTGCCTCGCGACGGGTGATTCGGGTGATGACACCGCTGCCGGGTCGATGGTGATCCAACGCGGTGCGGACCTGATCTCGGTAGACCACTATCGGCACCGGGCCACACCACGGTTCGCGCAGATGGCTGTCGAGGATGTGACAGCCGCGGCGTTGGTGGCCGTGCAATAGGCAGTTGGCCGGTTTCGGTGAATTGCCCGAATTCTCGTGCTGGACGGCTATCGTTCGTATCCGGTTCCTCAACCGTATTCCCGAGAAACTTATCGCGGAAAATGTGGGCGCCGTCACGGTGGAGGCCGTGCGCGATAATTCGGGCAGCGAACGAATCTGTCACCGAATTACGGTGGGAGCGGTGAGCTTTCCGACACAGAAAGCCCCGTTGGTTTCCGGCATGTTGAGATCAATGCACGAATCCGGTTCTTACGCCGTCCCGGATTGACCGCGTACCCGGGGCAGTGCAAGTTGACACCTGACTTTCGGTGGGCCGCCGCGAAATACCGCGTGTGGTGTTTCAGAGGAGCAGGTGGTGCGTTCACATTCCCGTCGGCAGGCCGCGGGTGGCGGACTGATCCGGCCGCGCACCATTTCCGGGCAGCTCGCCCGGATTCTCGCGGTGTCGCTGGTGCTGGTGCTCGTGCTGCTCGGGGTGACGATGTCGACCCAGATCACCGCCTTCCGGCGCAGCGGGGAAACCGTGGACGCGGTCGCGGTAGCGCTGGCCGCACAGGATCTGGTGCACCAGGTGCAGCGTGAACGTGGGCTCAGCAACGGTCTGCTCGGCGGTGACACGAGGCTGGTGCAGGCGGTCGGGGACCAGCGCCCCGCCACCGACTCGGCGCTGCGCACCCTGAGCGCCGCCCTGACCGCCGACGTGCCCGGCGCGGGTGAGGTGCGCTCGGCGCTCGGTCAGCTCGGCGGGCTGCCCGGCGTCCGGTCGCAGATCGACACCAGAACCGTGTCACGACAGGCCGCTTTCCAGTTCTATTCCGACGGCATCGACGCGCTGAACCGGCTCGCCCTCGGCCTGGATCAGGCTCGCGACCCCGCCGTGCGCCACGGCCTGCAAGCCCTCTACGCCCTGGGTGACGCGAAGGAGTTCACGGCGCGCGAACGTGGCTTCCTCAACGGTGTTTTCGCGGCGGGGGAGTTCGTAGCGGGGGAGTACGTGCAATTCCTCGACATCCGCGCGGCCCGCACCGCCGCGCTCACCCAATTCGACCGCGAGGCGACCCCGACACAGCGCGACCGCCTCACCGCCGTCATGAGCGGTGAAAGCGCCACGCGGGCAGCGGAATCGGAGAACATCGCCATCGCGTCCACCGCCGGACCGTTGACTACTCCGGTCGACCCGGCGGTGTGGTGGTCGCAGATGACCGAGGTGATCGACGCACAGCGCACTGTGCAGCAGGCCGTCGGCGACGATGTGCGGGCCCGCGCCGCCGACCTGCGCCGCACCGCGGCCGTCGTGCTGGCCGCCTTCGCCCTTGCCGCGCTGCTGGCGATCGCCGCCGAGGTCGCGCTGGTGTTCGCGAGTGTCCGGGCCATCGTGCGACCCCTGGCCGAGCTCGCCGCCGAGGCCGACGACGTGGCTTCCACCCGATTGCCCGAGGTGATCGCCGCATGGCGCGGATCCGCCGACACCCGCCCCGACCCGCCCGCGCCCGTCCGCACTCCACCGGGTGCGAGTGCCGAGATCGGTGCTGTCGCAGACGCTTTGGACCGCGTGCAGAGCACCGCCTTCGACCTCGCCTCCGAACAGGCGCTGGTGCGGCGCAACACCACCGAGTCGATGGCGAACCTGGCCCGGCGC
The DNA here is from genome assembly GCF_013839555.1 of Nocardia sp. GTS18. NCBI lineage: Bacteria > Bacillati > Actinomycetota > Actinomycetes > Mycobacteriales > Nocardiaceae > Nocardia > Nocardia sp. GTS18. Next base: position 119,846 of record NZ_JACBIU010000007.1, read on the forward strand.
AACCAGAATCTCGTGCGCAGGCAACTCGGCCTGATCAGCGAGTTCGAACGCGAGGAACTCGACCCGAAAACGCTGTCCAACCTGTTCGAGCTCGACCACCTCGCCACCCGGATGAGGCGCAATGCCGAAAGCCTGCTCGTACTGGTCGGTGAGGCGAGCCCGCGCCGCTGGACCGAACCGATCGCGCTCACCGACGTCATCCGCGCCGGGCTCTCGGAGGTCGACGACTACCGGCGGGTGGTGCTGCGCCGCGTCGACGAGGTCGCGATCACCGGCACGGTGGTCAGCGAGCTCGCCCACGCACTGGCCGAGCTCATCGAGAACGGTCTGGCGTTCTCCCCACCCGACCTCGAGGTGGAGATCTACGGGCGCAAAGTGGCCGGTGGGTACCTGCTCGCGGTCGTCGACCACGGCGTCGGCATGTCCACCGATCAGCTCGCCGAAGCCAATGCCCGCCTACGCGGCGAGCAGGACTTCATCGTGGCCTCCACCCGCTACCTCGGCCACTACGTGGTCGGCCGCCTCGCCGCCCGCCTCGGTATCGACGTGGAACTCAACACCTCACCGGTGAGCGGCATCGTCGCCCGACTCCTCTTGCCGTCGAGCCTGATCGCCGACGAAAGCTCCTCCGGGCGACCGGAATCCGGTGGTGCTCGAGTGAGCCGACCGTCCACGGGGAGCCACGACGTCGACGGCTCGCCTGACGATGCGCGGCACAGCCGGGGAGAGGTGGCGGCGAGCGGAGCCGGCCGCGTACCGGAACCCGCTCGACGCGGCGCTGGCCATAATGCCTCCGGCCGGCAAGGAGCCGGTCGCCCCGACGACCGGCACTCGGACCCGGGCCGGAACGGTGCCGGTGTGCCGGATCTCGATGAGCAGGGTGCCCGGCACTCGGACCCGGGCCGGAACGGTGCCCGCGTGCCGGACCCCGACGAGCAGGGTGCCCATATTTCGACGCCGACGCCGACGCTGAACGGCATGTCACTGCCGAACTTCGATCAGCATCATGGCCGACAACTACGAGTCGATCCGCTGAACGGTCACCACCCGGCTCAGCGGCCCATCGTTCTTCCCGCCGATCCGCCCGGCGCCGACCAGGATTCCCCTGTCGTCCCCTCGCCCTACATTCAATTCCTCACCGGCACAGCGTCTTATGTCGATGAAACGACCGGCCCCGACGGCCCGAACAGCGCGACGCCCACTCGTGCCGCTGGTGGCCCGGCTGCTCGGACCGGCAATGTCGGCACCGAGGCGGCATCGGCGGGTCCCTTCGCCCGAGACGCCGGTTTCGCTGTCGAGGGCACACTCGACGCGATTGGTCGAGCGTCGATCGACATCGACCGCACCCGCAACGGCTCGTCCCGTGTCCCGAGCGGACTCGACCTGTCGCCGGGACCGCGCGGCACTCGGGGTGACGGGGTGAGCGGTGACCTCGACGTTCCTGGTCAGGCGTCGGTCGAACGTACCCGCAATGGCCTGGTGAAGCGCGCCAAACGCGCCACACCTCCGGACCGGCCCCGCCGCGAACCTGCGCGTCACGACCGCCCACCGCTCGCCGAACGTACCCCCGACCAGACCCGAAGCATGCTCGCCGCATTCCGCACCGGCCACGAAAGCGGTAGCGGGACAAGCGAAGCCGATCCCATCCGCTGACCGCAAGGAGCCACGGTGACCACCCATCTCCCGACCGCCGACCCGCACACCTTCAACTGGCTGCTCGGCAATTTCGTGCGCAACACCGACGGGGTGCGCGACACGGTCGCTGTTTCTTCGGACGGCCTGCTCATCGCCATGTCCGAAGGCTTGGACCGCACCGGTGCCGACCGGCTCGCCGCCATGGTGTCGGGATTGTCGAGCCTGGCCCGAAGTGCCTCGCGCAGTTACGACTTCGACGGTCTGAAGTTGATCCTGATCGAGATGAAACGCGGCTTCCTGCTCGTCTCGGCGCTGGGTGACGGGAGCTGCCTCGGCGTGATCGCCGACGGTGGCTGCGATGTGGGCCTGGTCGGCTACGAGATGGCCGTGCTCGCCGAACGCGCGGGCGCGCTGCTCGACCCGATGCTGATCGGTGAGCTGCGAGAGACGTTGCGCCGATGAGAGATTCCGACCGCCACCGCCTGCCAGATCCTCGGATGGTCCCGCTGAGTCGGCCGGCGAGCTGGAGCGCCGGGCAACCGGTCGTCCGGCGGGCCGACGAAGCCGACGACGATCGTTTCGTTCGCCCGTTCGTCGTCACCGCGGGCCGCACCGTCCCGGTTCTCGACGGCCTGCGGCTCGAAACCCTGGTTCTCGCCCCACCTTCCGCGCTGTCGGCGCCGTTGCGGTTCGAGGAACACACCGTGGTCCGGTTGTGTCAGCAGCCCCACTCCATCGCCGAAATCGGCGCCGCGCTGCGGGTTCCTGCCGGTATCGCCAAGGTGATCGTCAGCGATCTGGCCGCAGCCGGTCAGGTGACCGTGCGCGACGCGCCCGAGCTGACGACCGCCGCCATCGAAAGGATCACCGACCTTGTCCGCGCACTCTGAAATCCGCGGCGCAGCGTCGCCGCCGTCATCGGTGAAGATCGTGGTCAGCGGCGGTTTCGGCGTCGGCAAGACCACCTTCATCGGCGCCATCTCCGAGATCGAGCCACTGGTCACCGAGGCCGCGATGACCGAGGTATCGATCGGCGTCGACAACCCCGGCCGCCACGCCGAGAAGACCGCGACCACGGTCGCACTGGACTTCGGCCGCATCACCCTCGACCACTCCCTGATCCTGTACCTGTTCGGCACCCCCGGCCAGGACCGCTTCGTCTTCCTGTGGGACGACCTCGTCGACGGCGCCCTCGGTGCCGTGATCGTGGTCGACACCGCCCGCGTCGAAGACTGCTATCCCGTCCTCGACTACTTCGAAGACCACAACACTCCCTTCGTCGTCGTGGTCAACCGCTTCCCGGACACACCCCACTTCGACCTGTCCGAAGTCCGCGAAGCTCTCGGCCTCGACGACTGGATCCCCGTCCTGGACTGCGACGCCCGCGACCGTGACTCCGTGCGCGACGTCCTCGTAGCGCTCCTCGAGCAGGTCCTCCTGCACCGCGCCCTGCCCCGCCACCGGGAAGTCAGCTGAGCAGGGTCCGCGGATCGGTGGGCAGGGCGTCTCGCTGCGCGTAATAGCACGCGCCGCAACGACATCCGATGCTTCAGCGGCTACCCAGTGGGGCGCCGAAGAAGCTCGCGAATTTGTCGGCCAGTGAGTCACCGAGGAATGCGAGGGCACCCGGCGTGGCGGCCATAGTGCCTGCGTCGGAGGTGGTGCAGCCCTGTGCGGCGGGGATGCCGTCGAGCCGGTCACGCAGCCAGAGCAGGGCGGCGGGGCCGCCGACGACCTCGGCGACGATGTGTTCGCTGGCGTGGTCGCGGGTGTAGGTCAGGGAGGTGTTCGGGTCCCGGCAGTAGGTGTCGACCAGGGTGTCGGTCGCGGCGAGGGGGAGGATCTCGTCCCAGGCGGAGTGCCACAGGAACAGTGGCATATCGGGGACGGACTTGCCCATGCGTGTGTCGTCCAGCATGGCCGCCACCGGTGGGTCGTCGAGCGGATTGCCGTCGGAACCGATCATGCCGGTGAGGTCGAGGAACGGCAGCAGCGCCGACTGGTACTGCACACACAGCGGCGACTTGACCGCCACCAGCCCCCTGCCGAGCGGGTTCAGGCGCTGATCGAGATAGGTTGCGAATTCAGGGTATTCGCGAGTGAGGCCCAGGACGGCGGCGAAGACCAGACCCGAGGTGAGCTGGTTGTTCGCCATGCTCAGTGCGGCACCGAGATCGGCGCCGACGCCACCCTCGGCCGCGCCGACGATGTTCAGTTCGGGTGCGTAACTCGCGTGCAGCTCGGCGGCGTGCCCGGTCGCGATCGAACCGCCGGAGTACCCGTAGAGGCCGACCGGTGCGTCGGGCCCTACCTCGAGCGGCGCGAAGCCGGTCGCGGCGCGAATGCCGTCGAGGGTGATCCGCCCCGCCAGCGGTCCGGCGGCGTAGGCCGAGTGCGGACCCTGATGGTCGGGCACGACGACCGCCCAGCCCTGCGCCAGTGCCGCCTGCGCGAACAGGAATTCGGCGGGCACCACGATCTGTCCGGCAACCGGGGCGACCGAAAGATGTTGCAGCGCATAGGACGGCGCGCAATAGCCGGCGGTCGAGTCCTCGGCCAGCTGGACCGAGAGCAGCTTGCGAGGTGAGATCGCCTGTCCGCGTGGCTTGATCAGCGTAGCCACGGCCGGGATCGCTTCGTCGCGGCTGTTGTTGGAGCGGTAGGACACCTGCCACGCGTCGACGTCGACCGGCAGCACCCCGAAGTCGGCGATGGTGACCTGCCTGACCGCGATGATCTCACCGGGTGCGGTCGCCGCGACCACGTCCGCGGGCGGGAGGTAGAAGCCCGGGTCGAGCTCGGGCGGCAGCGGAATCACCGGGGCGGGCGGGATCGCCGTCGGCTCGGCCGCGACCGGACCGGCCGCCACCACCGTTGCCGCCGCGAGCACGCTGGTGGCCAGGGCGAGCCAGCGCGGAATCAGGGGAGATCTCATCGTGCACAGTCCTCACAGGAATTGAGACGCCTTCGTCTCAATGGCGGCTACTATGGCACGAGTGTGGTGTGGATCGCAATCAGCCGCGGGTTACGTGGGCGAGGTCAGGGCATTGAGCAGGGTGGTGAAGACATCGACCAGATCGTCGACGGGCGGGCGCGGATCGTCGAGACTCCACTGGTGCACGGCGCCGTTGACAGCGCCGATGAAGGCCGCCATCGCCATCCGCCAACCCCCCGGCGGCGTGCGCACACCATCGCGGGCGGCTGCGACGGTGGCGACCACCTCGCCCCACTGATCCCGGACCCGCGCCCGGTGTTCCTCGACCGAGGGGCTGACACCGACGATCTCGACGAACGCCACCTTGGCCGCCCGGATGTCGTCGGTGATGGCGGTCGTGTAGGCCCGCAGCGCGGCCTCGATGAGGGTGCGCAGATCGTCGGTGCCGACCGCCGCGAGCGCCGCGATCACGGCCTCGCGCGCCCGGCCCTGCACCACGTCGTACACCGCGACGAGCAGTTCCTCGCGACCGGCGAACTGCTCGTAGAACTGCCGCCGCGACAGCCCCGCCGCCGCGCACACATCGGTGAGCGAACTGTTGGCGTACGACTTCTCCGCGAAGACGGTCAGCCCGGCCTCGATGAACAGCGCACGGCGCTCGACCTGCCGCTCGGCGACCGAAGTGCCGGTGTAATTGTGCCGAGTGCGCCCAGATGTCACCCCACGACCCTACGAGGTGGGGGCCTCGACGGGTCCGATCGGGACCACCAGCGGGGTGCCGGTGACCGGGTCCTCGATCACCTTGGCGCGTAGCCCGAACACCTGCGCCACCACGTCCTCGGTGAGCACTTCGGCGGGCGTGCCCGCGGCAACCACGCGTCCGGCTCGCATCGCGACCAGCCGATGGGCATAGCGTGCGGCGAGATTGAGATCGTGCAGCACCATCACCACCGTGCGGTTCGCCTCGACGTGCAGCCGCCGGACCAGGTCGAGCACCTCGATCTGGTGGGCGAGGTCGAGGAAGGTGGTCGGTTCGTCGAGCAGCAGCAGGTCGGTGTTCTGGGCCAGCGCCATCGAGATCCAGGCGCGCTGGCGTTGCCCGCCGGACAGTTCGTCGAGCGAGCGGTCGGCGAACTCGACCATGTCGGTCCAGGTCAGCGCCTCGGTGACGGCGGATTCGTCGTCCTGGGACCACTGGCGGTACCACCGCTGGTGCGGGTGCCTGCCCCGCGCGACGAGGTCGGCGACGGTGAGACCGTCCGGGGCCAGCGGTGATTGGGGCAGGATGCCGAGTACGCGCGCCACGTCCCTGGTCGACATCCGGTCGATGCGTTTGCCGTCGAGGTGCACATGACCACCGGTGGGCCGCAGGAGCCGGGCCATCGCGCGCAGGAGCGTGGATTTTCCGCACCCGTTGGGTCCGATCACCGCGGTGATCGTGCCGCCGGTGACTTCGAGATCCAGCCCGTCGACGACGGTGGTCGTCCCGTAACCGAGGGTCAAGGCATCGGCCTGGAGCCGAACGGTCATCACACGCCCGCTTTCCCGGCGCGATTGCGCCGCATCAACAGATAGATCAGATAGGGGGCGCCGAGCACGGCGGTGACCACTCCGACGGGCAGCTCGCCCGAGGGCAGCAGCGTGCGGGCAACCAGGTCGGCGGCGACGGTGAAGGCCGCGCCGAGTATCGCCGAGGTGAGCAGCGGTGGCTGGGCCGAGCCGGTGAGCCGCAGCGCCACCTGCGGCACCGCGAGGGCGATGAAGATGACGGCCCCCGCCGAGGCGGTCGCGACCCCGGCGAGCAGCACCGCGAGCACCAGCAGGGTCAGGCGGGCGGTATTGAGCCGGATGCCGAGCGAGCGGGCGGTGTCGTCGCCGAAGTGCAGGGCGCCGAGCAGGTGGGTGCCCGCGAGGACCACCGGCACCAGCACTGCCAGGGCGATGGCGACCGGTGTCACCTGGATCCAGCCGCTGCCGTTGAGGCTGCCGGTCAGCCAGGTCACCGCCCGCGTCGCGACATCGACTTCACCGACACTGAGCAGCCAGAACGTCACACTCGACAGCAGCGAACCGGCGCCGAGGCCGACCAGCACGAGTCGATACCCTTCGATCCCGCCGCGCCAGGCCAGCACGAAAACTCCCAGCGCCGCGAGTAATCCGCCGAGCATGGATGCCACCGGCACCCCGACCTCTGCCACCGCCCCGCTGACCTGCCCCCGGCTGCCCGACAGCGCGATCACCGCGACCGCGGCGACGCTCGCGCCCGCGGTGACACCGAGAATATCGGGACTGGACAACGGGTTTCGCGCGATGCCCTGGGTGATCGCACCGGACAACGCGAGCGCCGCGCCGACCAGCGCACCGGTGAGAATCCTCGGCAGCCGCAGATCCCACACCACGTATGCCAGCCCGTCGTCGCCGCCACCGGTGAGCACCGCGAGCACATCCAGCGGCGTGACCGGGCCGCCGTCGGGCATCGTGTAGGTGCCGAGTGCGAGCGCGACACAACTCGTGACACCGAGCATCGCCACGCCGAGCAACAGGACCGCCGTGGTGCGCAACCGCAACTGCCAGGACACCGGCCCCAGCCGGACCGCCCGCACGGTACTCATACGGTCACCAGCTTCCGGCGACGGACCAGCACGATGAAGAACGGCACGCCGACGAAGGCGAGCATGATGCCCGCGGGCAGTTCGCCCTTGTCCAGCACCACTCGTCCCGCGATGTCGGCGACCAGCACCAGGATCACACCGAGCAGCCCGGCGACCGGAACCAGCCAGCGGTAGTCGGGTCCGGTGATGCCGCGCGCGAGGTGCGGAACGACGAGTCCGACGAATCCGAGCGGCCCCGCGATCGCCACCACCGCGCCGGTGAGCAGCACGATCGAGCCGATGCCGACGGTGCGGGCCAGGGTGACGCGATGACCTAGCGCGCGAGCGGTGTCCTCACCCAGGCCGAGCGCGTTGAGCGCGGAGGTGTTGGCCAGGGCGAGCACGATCCCGGCTATGACGAAAGGTGTTGCCTTACCGAGCAAGTCGAGACTGGTTCCGGCCAGCGACCCGGCCTTCCAGAAGCGGTAGATGTCGGTGACGTCGGTGTCGAACAGCACCACCGCCGAGATCAGCCCCTGCAGCAGATAGCTGACGGCGGCGCCGGCCAGCGCGAGCGTCACCGGGGTCGGCCCGCCCCGCCCCGTCGTCCCGATGACGAACACTGTGACGGTGGCGATCAAGGCACCCGCGAAACCGAACCACACATAGCCGAACAGGCTCGAGATGCCGCCGACCATCACCGCCGCGACGATGCCGAGCGCCGCACCCTGGGTGATGCCGAGCAGCGCCGGATCCGCGAGCGGGTTCCTGGTGTGGCCCTGGATCACGGCGCCCGCGATGCCGAGCGCGAGCCCGGCCAGGATCCCCAGCAGGGTGCGCGGCAGCCGAAGGCCGTTGACGATGGCACCGGTCTCGGTATCGGTGGTGCCACCGAGCGCTCGCAGAACCTCGAGGGGAGCGATGAATTTCGAGCCGACGGCCATGCTGAGCAGCACGGCCGCGAGCACCGCGACCAGCAGACCCGCGATGAGTAGCAACCGGCGAGACCGCGTGTCGGCGAACACGGCTCCGGGCGGCGATGCGGTCACTTTTCCTCTTCGTAGTTGGTAATTAGGTAAGGCTTCGCTACGTTAGCAACCCTGAGGACAACCGAACCACCCGGGAGACGTCGATGAATACCCCACTGAGCCGTCGGCTCGCCGCCGCCGCGGCAGTCGCCGCCGCTGTACTGAGTCTTTCCGCGTGCGGCCAAGAACGCGCGAACCCCGGCGCCGCGGGCAGCGACTGCGACACCGCGAGCAATCTCGACGGCGGCGCCTACCCGCGCACCATCGAGAAGGGCGCGGTCAAGGACGCGGCGGGCGCGGATGTCGGCACCGTCGTCGACCCGGCGACCATCGCCACCCGCCCGGTTCGCGTCGCCGCGCTCGATCAGACGTTCGTCGACGCGGCCCTGGTGCTGAACACCGAACTCGTCGCGTACACGACTTACCAGTCGATGGGCGACAAACTGCCCGCGTTCCTCGGTACGTCGGCGCAGACCTGCGGCAGCCGCGCGGTCAACATCGGCAGCGTCCAGACCCCCGACATCGAGAAACTGGCCGGCGCCCGCCCGGACCTGATCGTGTCGGCCAAGGTGCGTCACGAGAAGCAGTACGAGCAGTTCCGTGGCATCAAGCTCGGTTCGGGCACGGTGCCGGTGGTGTTCAGCCAGACCACCGGCGCCACCTGGAAGGAGAACCTGCTGTTGCTCGCGAAGGCGGTCGACAAGGAGAACCTCGCCAAGGCCAAACTCACCGCCTATCAGGACCGGGCCGCCGCGATCGGCGCGGCGATCAAGGCCAAGAACGGGGGGAGCGCGCCCACTGTGTCGCTGCTGCGCTTCATGGGCAAGGAGGACCGGCTCATGCAGCGGGTCAGCTTCATCGGTGACATCTTCGCCGACACCGGCCTGAACCAGCCCGACAAGTCCGCCGATCCGAAGAACGACTTCGCGATCACGCTGAGCCCGGAGCGTCTGCTCGACGCCGACGCCGACTACGTCTTCCTCACCAGCAGCGGCGAGGACGCCGCGACACAGCGTAAGGCGGCCGCCGAGGCCAACCCGCTGTGGAACCAGCTGCGCGGCAAGATCACCCCGGTCGACGACCTGGTCTGGCTGACATCGGTCGGTCTCACCGGCGCGCACGCGGTACTCGACGACATCGCCGCGACCTTCGGGGTCGACCCGGCGAAGTAGGCGCGGAGCTTCCTGTGCGCCCACCCCTACACTCGGCGGGGTGGGCGAACAGAAGCAGCGCATGCTGGCGGGGGACCTGTACAAGGACAACGATCCGGAACTCGTGGCCGAACGGCAACGGGCGCAACGGTTGTGCGACGAGTTCAATCGCACCGGGCCCGACGAAACCGACCGGCGGACCGAGCTCCTTGGTGATCTCCTCGGAAAACTGGGTGAGGGGTCGTGGATCATGCCGCGATTCCAGTGCGACTACGGCTATCTGATCGAGATCGGCGCCAACAGCTTCCTCAATTACGACGCGATCCTGCTCGATTGCGCGCCGATCACCATCGGGAACGACTGTTCGATCGGGCCCCGCTGTCAGCTGCTCACCGCCCTTCATCCGATGCAGGATCACGAAAAGCGCAGGCAGCGCTGGGAATCGGCGGCTCCCATCCGGATCGGGAACAACGTGTGGTTCGGCGGCGGAGTCATCGTGTGTCCCGGGGTCACCATCGGCGACGACGTGGTGGTCGGTGCGGGCAGCGTGGTCACCCGCGACTTGCCCGACCGCGTGTTCGCGGCGGGCAACCCGGCCAGGGTGATCCGGGCGCTGTAGGTGTGATCCGCGCGTCGCCGGGTCGCGTTCGGTGGGTCGGCGGCAATACTGTCTGTTCATGGGCCAATCGCGAGTCGTGCAGGAGCAGGAAGCCACCCGGCCGTTGCGCGAGGACATCCGGTTCCTCGGCGGCATCCTCGGTGAAACCATCCGTGACCACGAAGGACCCGAGGTGTTCGACCTCATCGAGCGGGTCCGCATCGAGGCGTTCCGGGTGCGTCGCGAGGAAGTGGAGCGCAGTGCCGTCGCCGACATGCTCGACGGCACCCCCACCGAGGTGGCGCTGCCACTGATCCGGGCGTTCAGCTACTTCGTGCTGCTGGCCAATCTGGCCGAGGACATCCAGCGCGACCGCCGCCGCGCCGCGCACGTGGCGGCGGGTGAACCACCGCAGGACTCCTCGCTGGCCGCGACCTACGCCAAGCTCGACGCCGCCGACCTCGACGGCGCGAGCGTGGCCGAACAGCTCACCGACGCCCTGGTGTCCCCGGTGATCACCGCGCACCCCACCGAGACCCGCAGGCGCACGGTCTTCGACGTGCAGGCCAAGATCACCGCCCTGATGCGGCTGCGGCGCAGGCTCGAGCCCGGCGATCCCGGTTTGGACGACACCGAACTCCGTATCCGCCGTGAAGTGCTCACCCTGTGGCGCACCGCGCTGATCCGCTTGGCGCGCTTGCGGATTCAGGACGAGATCTCGGTGGGTCTGCGCTACTACGACCTGACCCTCTACGACGTGATCCCCGCGATCAACGCCGAGGTCCGTGCGGCCCTGCGTTCCCGCTGGCCTGATGTCGACCTGCTCGAGCGACCGATCCTGCGCCCCGGGTCCTGGATCGGTGGTGACCGTGACGGAAACCCCTATGTGACAGCCGAAGTCGTGCACACCGCCGCCGAGCAGGCCGCCGCCTATGCCTTCGGCCGCTATCTGGGCGAGCTGGTGGAACTGGAGAAGTCGCTGTCGCAGTCGGCGCGGCTGGTGCGGGTGAGCCCAGCGGTCACCGCGCTCGCGGAGGCCGGTTACGACGACCCGGCCGTGTTCGCCGACGAACCGTATCGTCGTGCGCTGCATGCCATCCGGGCACGCCTCAGTGCCACCGCGCGACGCGCGCTCGACCGCCTCCCGGACAACGGTCTCACCACCGACGCCGAGCCGTACCCCACTCCGCAGGCCGTGCTCGACGACCTGGACGCGATCGATGCCTCCCTGCGTGACAGCGGTGACGCCCTGCTCGCCGACGATCGCCTCGCCGCCCTGCGCCACGCCGTGGAGACCTTCGGGTTCCACCTGCAGGGTCTCGACATGCGCCAGAACTCCGAGGTGCACGAACAGGTCGTCGCCGAACTGCTCGCCTGGTCCGGTGTGCACCCGGACTACGCAAGCCTGGGTGAAGCCGAACGGGTCGACCTGCTGGCGTCCGAATTGCTCACGCGCAGGCCACTTCTCGGCCCGAACGCGCGGCTGAGCGAGCTGGCGGCCAAGGAACTCGGTGTGCTGCGCGCGGCCAAGGACGTGATCGACACCTTCGGTGCCGCCGCCGTCCCGAACTACATCATCAGCATGTGCACCTCGGTGAGCGACATGCTCGAGGCCGCCCTGCTGCTCAAGGAGGCGGGGATTCTCGACCCCGGCACGCCGGACGGCTCACCGCAGAGCCCGGTCGGGATCGTCCCGCTGTTCGAGACCATCGAGGACCTCGGTGCGGGCGCGGCGACTCTCGCGGCCGCACTGGAGGTTCCGGTGTACCGCGATCTCGTCGCCGCCGCCGGGATGCGACAGGAAGTGATGCTCGGGTACTCCGATTCCAACAAGGACGGCGGGTACCTGGCGGCGAACTGGGCGCTCTACCGCGCCGAACTGGACCTGGTCGAGGTGGCGCGCAAATCGGGAATCCGGTTGCGGCTCTTCCACGGTCGCGGCGGAACCGTCGGACGTGGTGGTGGTCGCAGCTACGACGCGATCCTCGCCCAGCCGGCCGGCGCCGTGCGCGGGTCGTTGCGGCTCACCGAACAGGGCGAGGTGATCGCCGCGAAGTACTCCGAATCCGGTGCGGCACACCGCAATCTGGAATCACTCATCGCGGGCACCCTCGAATCCACCCTGCTCGACGTGGAGGGCCTCGGCGACGACGCCGAACCCGCCTACGAACTGCTCGACGACCTGGCGACCCGGGCCCGCGCCGCCTACGCGCACCTCGTGCACGACACCCCCGGCTTCGTGGAGTACTTCCGGCAGTCCACCCCGGTCGCCGAGGTCGGCGACCTCAATATCGGCAGCCGCCCGGCCTCGCGCAAACCCACCAATTCGGTGTCGGACCTGCGGGCGATCCCGTGGGTGATGGCCTGGAGCCAGGCCCGCGTCATGCTGCCGGGCTGGTACGGCACCGGCACCGCGCTCGAGGGCTGGGTGGGTGACGATCCGGCGCGTCTGGCCCGGCTCACCGACCTGTACCAGCGCTGGCCATTCCTGCGCACCGTGCTGTCGAATCTGGCGCAGGTGATGGCCAAGAGCGACCTCGACATCGCCGCCCGCTACGCCGACCTCGTCGACGACGAGCACCTGCGCGACACGATCTTCGGGATGATCCGCGAGGAACACGCGCGAACCATCCGCATGTACAAGGCGGTCACCGGGCACGAGGAACTCCTCAGCGACAACCCGTCGCTGGCGGAGTCGATCCACAATCGTTTCCCCTACCTGGAACCGCTCAATCAGCTCCAGGTCGATCTGCTGCGCCGGCTGCGCGGGGGTGACGATTCCGAACTGGTGAAGCGGGGCATCCTGCTCACCATGAACGGTCTTGCCACTGCCCTGCGCAATTCGGGCTAGGCCTTAGCCCGCGTGACAGGTCGTGTCGTGTTCGGGCATGGTGCCGTCCACCAGGTAGCCGGTGACGATGTCGGTCGCGCAGGGGTTGGCGCCGAGAACGTAGACCCCGTGCCCACTCCCGTCGACGGTGACCAACCGGGACCGCTGACCGAACTTCTCGTCGAGCAGTTCGCCGCCGCGTAGCGGGGTGACCGGGTCGCGCTGGTTCTGCACGATCAACACATCGGCCGGGCCGGTGCTGTCGATCCGCACCGGCGGTTCGGAGGGCCCGAGCTTCCAGTAGGCGCAGGGCATCACGTTCGCGGCGGCCGCGCCGTAGAGCGGGTGCCGTTCCCGGTCCTCGGCGACGGCACGCTGGTAGACCCCGATGTCCTCGGGCCATTCGACGTCGTTGCACGTCACGGCCAGAAAGACCGACCAGGCGTTGTCGTACGGCGAAGGCGCGCCCGTGCCCGGCGGGCGGCTGCCCGCCGGACCTGGACGTCCGGTTTCGAGCAGCGATTGCCAGCTCTCGGCCGCCGACGCGTACAGCGCCGGGCCATAGAGCGTGAAGAAGGTGCCGAACCGGAAGAGATTGCCGTCCATCCCGTCCACCGGGTTCGCGTCGAGTCGCTCGGCGAGGGTGAAGTACGTGCGCCGCACCTCTTCCGGTGTGCGGCCGAGGCCGTACGTGTCGTGGCGGTCGGCGGCCCATTTCGCGAAGTCGGGAAAGGTCTCCTCCATGCCGCGGCCGTACCGGCGGATCCCGTCGTGGTCGAGGTGGGTGTCGCCGATATTGCTGTCGAGCACGATGCGGTCGGCTCGCTGCGGGAACATCGAGGCGTAGGCGGCGCCCAATGCGGTGCCGTAGGAGTAGCCGAGGAAGCTGGCCTTGTCCTCACCCAGTGCTGCCCGGATGCGGTCGAGGTCACGGGCCATATTCGCCGTCGAGAGGGAGCGCAACCGGCCCTGGTCGTCGTTGGCCGCGCACTGCTCGGCGACCCCCTGGGCGACAATGGCCCGCTCGGTGACCGCCGCGTCGTTCACCGCATACGGCGGGATATTGCCGAAGTACGTCTGATCATCGGTGAACCCGCAGCTCACCGGCGCCGAATGCCCTACCCCGCGCGTATCCATGCCGATCACGTCGTAGCTGTCCAGCACTTCGGCCGGCAGCCCATGAGCAGCAAGGAACTTGGGTTGGTCCAAGCCCGCACCACCCGGACCGCCGGGGTTGAGCAACAACACTCCGCGACGCTTGTCCGGGTTCTTACTCGCCAGCCGCGAGATCATGATCTCGAGGTGCGCGCCGTCGGGCTCGCTGTAGTTCGAGGGCACCGGCACGATGGCGCACTGCAACTGGGCAGGCCCGGCCGCCGGATCTTCGACCCCCTCCGGACATGGGCCCCAGCGCACCTGCGCTGAGAGGTCTTCGGTCGGCTGCGCGGCCACGATGGGCGCCCCGACCAGTGCTCCGGTGAGGCCGAGCACGGCAAGCAAGCTCCGGGTCCGGTGTCGATTCATCTGTTGCTACTCCCCGACGAAATGGCGCCTACCACGAGCAGACCGTCAGCGGGGGCTCGTGTCCGGCTGGTACATGACCGAGTCTGTCGAGTCCGCGCCGCAGGCACATCGCCCCGGCGGCGGCGATCGTGTTCGACGAAAGTCGAGTCGGCTATTCGCCCCGGGTCGAGCACATCTCAGCCGCTGGATGGGCGCTCCAAGCCGGTCGTCGTCGCGATAATGGCCGGGTGGACACCGACAGCCCGGCACGACTCGGGGTATGGCAGCAGACCTGGCGGCTGACGGCGGCCGCGGCAATCGGCGCCGCCCTCTGGTTCTCCGTCGCCGCCGTACTGCCCGCAGGCTGTACGGCCGACACATGTTCCTGGCTGGTGACCGGCGATCCGCTGATCGCACTCGGCTGCCTGGCGGTGCTGCCGTTGCGGCGCCGGTTCCCGTTCGCCATCGCCCTGGTGGTCGTGATCGCCTCGGCCGCGTCGGCGCTCGCCACCGGTGCCGCGCTGCTTGCACTGTGTTCGCTGTCCACCCGTCGCCGTCCGGTCGAGATCGCCGTGGTCGTTGCGGCGTATGTGACGGCGGCGCAGTTCGCTCAGGGTCTCTACCCGGTCGACACCCCGCCCGCCCCGGTCTGGCTGCAACTCGCACTGACGGTCTCGACCGCGGGGATCGCTGTGGCCACCGGCGTGGCCATCGACGCCCGCCGCGCCGAAGTGCGATCGCTGCGCGAACGCGCCGACAGCGCGGAACGCGAACAGGGTGCCCGGGCGGCCCAGGCCCGGGCCACCGAACGCAACCGGATCGCCCGCGAAATGCACGATGTGCTCGCCCACCGGATCTCGCTGGTCGCCATGCAAGCCGGCGTCCTCGACCATCGTGCAGACCTCTCGGCCGAGGAGAAGCGCACGCTGATCCGCGGGATCGCCGACGGTTCCCGCCAAGCGCTGGAAGAACTTCGGGATGTCCTCGGCGTCCTCCGTGCCGACCCCGACCGCCCCGAACCACCGCAACCCACCTTGGACCGGATCCCGGAACTCGTGGCCGACGCCCGGTCGTCGGGCCTGGACGTGACGCTCGCCAGCACGGTGACCGACACCCCACCCGAGACCGTGGGGCGGACGGGCTACCGGGTGATCCAGGAAGGGCTGACGAATGCGGCCAAGCATGCCCCGGACGCGGAGGTCCGCATCACCGTTGACGGGACACCGGGCGGCGAACTGAACGTCAGCGTCCGGAATTCGGCGGGCGTCGCCGCCGTCGCCCGGCCACCGGCCTCGGGCTTCGGGCTCCTCGGCCTCGCCGAACGCATCACCCTCGCAGGCGGAACACTCGACCACCACCACACCTCCGACAACGGGTACGTTCTCACCGCGCAACTTCCCTGGCCGGAGCACGACCACGAGAAAAGAGCATGAGTGCACAGTGATCAGGAGCCGGTGCGCGTCGTCATCGTCGACGACGACCAGCTGGTGCGGATGGCGCTACGACTCGTCATCGACGGCGAACCGGATCTGACCGTCGTCGCGGAGGCCGCCGACGGTGACGCCGCGATCGAGGCGGTGCGAGAACAGCGACCCGACGTCGTGCTGATGGATGTGCGGATGCCCGGCCGCGACGGCGTCGACACCACCCGGTCCCTGCGCACGGAACCGGCCGCGCCCGCGGTGCTCATGCTGACCACCTTCGACTCCGACGAACTGGTACTCCGTGCACTCCGCGCCGGAGCACTCGGCTTCGTGCTCAAGGACACCCCGCCCGCCCGGATCGCCGACGCGGTGCGCACCGTCGCGGCCGGCAACCCCGTGCTGTCTCCCACGGTCACGGCGCGGGTGATCGCCGCGGCGACCGGGCCTGGTTCCGCCGAAGCCCGCAGCGACTCCCGCGACGCCGCGCGGAAACGGCTGGCCGCCCTGTCGGAACGCGAACTCGACACCGCCCGAGCCATCGCGGACGGGCTCGGCAACCCGGAGATCGCCGCGCGGTTACAGGTCACCGTCGCCACCGTCAAGGCGCACACCAGCAATCTGTTCACCAAACTCGGCCTCGCCAATCGAGTACAGATCGCACTGTTGGTTCGCGACGCGGAACGATGAGCCGGAACGCAAGTGGGGTGGCACCGCTGTGCGGCACCACCCCACCTACTACTTCGACAGGCCTAGGTCACAGGCAGACGCTGATGGTGAGCGGCCCGACCGGGATGCTGGTGCAGATCGACACCGAACCGACGACGGGCGTCGCGGTGGCGGCCGAGGCGGTGCCCGCACCGGTGGCGGTGACGAACAGGGCGAGTGCGGCGACGGCGAGCGGACGGGCGGTCTTGACGAACATAGGCTGATCCTCGGGTAGGACGGGTCGAACAGGCCCCAGGCGGGGCCCGCCCCATCTCAACACGAGCCCCGCTCCGGTGTCCTTCGCATCGCGGGAAACGCAGTCGCTCAATCGGTCACGATCGCCACGGCATCGATCTCCACGAGCATCTCGGCGCGCGGCAAACCGGTGAACACGGTGGTGCGTGACGGCAGCACTCCGTCGGTGGTGTGCTTGGTGACGAACTCGCCGTACGCCTCGTTCATGATCGCGAAGTCCTCGCGCTTGGTGAGGTACACGCGCAACATCACCACGTCGTCGAAGGTGGCGCCGGACGCGTCGATGATGGCTTTCACGTTCATCAGGGTGCGGGTGGTCTGGGCGGCCACGTCACCCTGGTGCAGGTACTCGTTGGTTTCCGGGTCGACCGGACCCTGCCCGGAGACCTGGACGAACGGTCCCTTGCGCACGCCCTGGGAGAAGGTGTGGGCGGGGGCGGGAGCGTCGGCGGTGCGGACGGCGATCTTGTCGGACATTGGTTCAGCCTTTCCTCGCGGGGACGGCTCGGCGGGGATCCCAGCCGAGTTCGGTGGAGATGGCATCGGCGCACGCACGCACCTGGGGCAGCAGTGCGAGCACCTGGTCGTGATCGAGCAGCACATCGGGCACCGAGACCGATACGGCGGCAACGACATTGCCGATGCCGTCGCGCACAGGAACCCCGATGCAGTTGACGAAACTCTCGTGTTCCTCGTGGTCCTCGGCGAAGCCTTGGGCGGCCACCCTTTCCAGCTCGGCGAGATATCGCTCCGGCGTTCGCAGGGTGCGTGGGGTGAACGGGTGGTAGTCCAAACGTGCTGCCACCGTGGCCCATTCGGGTCGAGGTAGCGCGGCGACGAGAACCTTGCCGACGGCCGTGCAATGCAGGGGAGCGGGCCTGCCGATGCGCGAGTACATCCGCACCGACTGTTCGGCATCGACCTTGTCGATGTAGACCGCGTCGCCGGACTCGTAGGCGGCCAGGTGCACCGTCTGGCCCGTGGTCGTGCCGAGGGCGCTCAGATGCGGCCTGGCGACCGTGCGCACATCCCGGTTTTCCAGTGCGTGGCTTGCCAATTCGAACATGCGGCTGCCCAGTGAGTAGCGGTGCACGGCGTCGCGGACCACGAATCGTTCGGCCTGCATGGTCTGCAGCAGCCGCAGCACGGTCGACTTGTGCACCCCGAGCCGACCCGCCAGTTCGTCGAGGGACTGGGAGTCCTCGCCGAGCGCGATCAGAATGGACAGGGCTCGCGACACGCTTTGACTCATGGCCCGATCGTCCCATCTGCTCGCGGTGGATAGGTGAGCCCCGTCCAGGCGTCGTCGGGAAGCGCGGCCAGTCGCCGGAGTTCCTGGGACGGTGGAAGTTTCGCCGAATCGCCCGAGGCGGTGAGGGTCGCGGCCGCGCACAGGTGCCCGTAGCGCAGGCGGGTGCGCAGGTCGGCGCCGTGCAGCAGCGCCGCGAGGTAGCCGCCGGCGAAAGCGTCACCGGCGCCAATACGTTCGGTGACGGTGAGGTTCAGCGCGGGAACTTCCACCACGTGATCACCGTCGAAACCGATCGCGGTGTGCTTGTCGTTCTTGACGATCAGCTGCCCGGGTTCGGGGAACAGGCCACGTAGGGCCGCCGGATCACCGGTACCGAAGATCTCGGTGGCCTCGTCGGCGCCGAGGAACACGACATCGCCGCCACGCACGTGCGCGGCGAGTTCGTCGGCTGCTTCGCCGATACGTGAACCCCACACGGCCGGACGGTAATTCAGGTCGAAGCTGACCAGTGAACCGTGTCGTGGACGGTCGAGCAGGCCACGGGTGAGCGCGCACGCCGACTCGGACAGTGCCGGGGTGATGCCGGTGAAGTGCACGAGGTCGGCTCGTGCCAGTGGCGGTGCGTCGAGGTCGGCGGGCGAGAGCGCGCTGGCGGCCGACCCCGACCGGTAGTAGTGCATACGGCTCTCGCTCCGGGGTAGGTCGTGTGCCGCGTCCGAGCCGCCGCCGCGTTCCTTGATGTAGATGCCGGTCGGCCGCATCGGGTCGACCGCGACCGCTGCCACGTCCACCCCCGCACGGGCCAGTTCGGCCGTCAGGTAGCGCCCGAACCCGTCGTCACCGACCCGCGACAGCCACGCCGCCGATATCCCGAGCTGGGCCAGCACCGAGGCCACGTTCGCCTCGGCGCCACCGGCGCAGCGCTCGAACATTCCGGAGCGTTCGAGCGGACCTGGCTCGGCGACGAGCACCGCCAATCCCTCGCCCACGGTGACCGCCCTGGGCTGCGCCTTTGTTACGTGGGTCACCTCGTCGGACCTTTCGTGGTTGCGGTCACTGCTGTCTGCATGCACAATAACGAGCAGAAACATTCGGTGCAACTCACGTTGCACATAGTGCAATAGCCGTCGGACATGTCCGATCGTGCTGTGTACCCGCCGGGAAAGGGATGCTGTGACCATCGACAACGATGTCGTCGACGCGCTGGCCGCCGAGCTGCTCGGCCCGCACATCAAGAGCGCCCCACCCGCCGCGTGGGGCCACATGGTCCGCGAATACTTGACGGGCACACCGCGACTCACGCACTGGCAGACGCCGCTGCTCACCCTCGATCGTGCTGCCCTCGACGACAACCGAGCGCTGATGGCCGACTGGAGCAGTGCAGGTGGTGTCGCGCTCGCCCCTCACGGCAAGACCACCATGGCGCCGCAGCTGTGGCGCGAACAGCTGCGGGCAGGCGCCTGGGGGATCACCCTGGCCACCGCCTGGCAGGCACAGCTCGCCCGCTCCTTCGGAGTCGGCCGGATCCTGCTCGCCAACGCGCTGGTCGACCCGATCGGGCTGGCCTGGGTGGCCGAGGAGTCGGCACGCGACGAGAATTTCGAGTTCTACTGCTGGGCCGACAGCGTCGCCACCGTCGAACTGATGGACAAGATCCTGCGCGACACCGCGCCCGGTCCGCCGGTCCGCGTGCTCGTCGAACTGGGTGGCGCGCATGGCCGTACCGGTGCGCGGACCCGTGCCGAGGCGCTCGCGGTCGCGCACGCCCTGGTGGGCAGTGAACGTCTCGTGCTGGCGGGCGTGGGTGGATACGAAGGCGCGCTCGCCCACGATCGCACCCCCGCGGCGCTGACCGCGGTTCGTGGCTATCTGCGCGAACTCGCCTCCCTGCACATCGAACTCGGCGAGCTGTATTCCGGGCCCGCTGTCGTCTCGGCGGGTGGCAGTGCCTATCCCGAACTGGTCGTGGAGGAACTGGCCGGTCTGGGATCGGATCAGCTGCCCACCGCGCCGGGATCAACCACCGTGGTGTTGCGTAGCGGGGCATACCTCGTCCACGACGACGGCTTCTACGCGGGCATCTCCCCGCTGAGCGCCCCCGCCGCCGACCCCGGCTTGCGTTCGGCGATGCACGGCTGGGCTCGGGTCGTCTCGCGTCCGGAGCCGGAACTCGCCCTGCTCGACGGCGGCAAACGCGATTTCCCCTTCGACGAGGGCCTGCCGACACCGCAACTCGTGGTCGGCGGGGCGGCACTCCCGTCGGGCGCGCATGTGAGCGCGCTCAACGACCAGCACACCTTCCTGCGTCTGCCCGGTGCCACGTTCGCGGATCTTCCCGTGGGAAGTGTTGTTCGGTTGGGTCTTTCGCACCCCTGTACCGCCTTCGACAAGTGGCGGCTGATTCCCGTGATCGACTCCGCCGAGACGGCGCACCCGCGCGTGGTCGACCTCATCCGCACCTACTTCTGACGGACGACCATGACCTCCTTGCTCTTTCGTGACATCGATATCGTCGACGGCACCGGCGGACCACGTACCCACGGTGACGTCCTCGTCCGCGACGGCCGCATCGCCGAGATCGCCGACTCGATCCACACCGACGCCCGCGTGATCGGTGTGCGGCCGGGCTCGGTCCTCGCGCCGGGCTTCATCGATATGCACGCCCATTCGGATCTGTACCTGCTCACCCACCCCGAGCACATCCCGAAGATCACCCAGGGCGTCACCACCGAGGTGATCGGGCAGGACGGGCTGTCCTACGCGCCGATCGACGACGCCGCACTCGCCCTGGTGCGCAAGCAGATCGCCGGCTGGAACGGCAATCCCGCCGATTTCGACTTCTCCTGGCGCACCGTCGGGCAGTACCTGGACCGGCTCGACCAGGGCATCACGCCCAACGCGGCCTACCTGGTGCCGCAGGGCACGCTGCGTCTGCTCGTCGTGGGCGCCGACCAGCGTGCGGCCACCACCGCCGAAATCGACCGGATGTGCGCACTGCTCGCACAGGGACTCGACGAGGGCGCGGTCGGTATGTCGAGCGGGCTCACCTACACGCCCGGAATGTATGCCGACACCGGTGAACTCGCCGCCCTGTGCGCCGTCGTCGCCTCCTACGGTGGCTTCTACGCTCCGCACACCCGCTCCTACGGTGCGGGCGCGCTGGAGGCCTACGCCGAGATGATCGGTCTGGCGAAGGCCACCGGCTGCGCCCTGCACCTCACCCACGCCACCATGAACTTCGGCGTGAATCGCGGTCGCGCACCGGAATTGCTCGCCATGATCGCCCAGGCCCGTGCCGACGGCTGCGACATCACGCTCGACACCTATCCGTACCTGCCGGGCTCGACGACGCTGTCGGCATTGCTGCCCAGCTGGGCGATGTCGGGCGGTCCCGACGCCGCGCTGGACCGGCTCGGCGACCCGGCCGCGCGCAGCCGCATCGCCACCGATGTAGACGTGCACGGGTCCGACGGGTGTCACGGTGTCACCGTCGAGTGGGAGACCATCCAGATCAGCGGTGTCGGCAACGACGAACTCGCCGAGCACGTCGGCCGCACCGTCGCCGAGATCGCCGCCGAGCGCGGCACCGCGCCCGTCGAGGTGTTCTTCGAGCTGCTGGTCCGCGACCAGCTGGCCACCACCATCCTGCAGCACGTGGGCCACGAGGAGAACGTGCGCGCGATCATGGTCGACGCCGGGCACATGGGCGGCAGCGACGGTTTGCTCGTCGGCGCCCGCCCGCACCCGCGCGCGTGGGGCACCTTCCCGCGCTACCTGTCGCGCTATGTCCGTGAGCTCGGCGTCCTCGGTCTCGAGGACTGCGTGCATCACCTCACCGGCCGTCCCGCCGCCCGGCTGCGGCTGGCCGAGCGCGGACTGATCCGGCCCGGTTTCGCCGCCGACCTGGTGGTGTTCGATCCGGCGACGATCCACGACACGGCCACGTTCGAGCAGCCACGTCAGCAGGCGCGTGGTATCCAGCATGTGCTGGTCAACGGCGAATTCGCCGTGGAGAACGGCACCGCGACCGGGGTCCGCGCCGGTCGTGCCCTGCGGATGGACGCCACGCGAGAGGAGACCCGATGAATCCGCTGCTGAGCTCGTCGTCACGGGCGATGGAGGTGATCCGGGCAGACCGGGCGCTCACCGTCGTCCGCGCACCCGCCGTCCCCGATCCCGTCGCACTGGCCGAGGCACTGGCCGGCGCGGGGTTGCGTGCCGTCGAATTCACCTTCACCACCCTCGGTGTGCTCGACGCGATCGCGAAGGCGTGCAGTGCCGCCGACGCGGTGATCGGCGTGGGTACCGTCACCACCCGCGACCAGGCGGCGGCGGCCGTCGACGTCGGCGCACAGTTCCTCGTCACCCCCGCGGTGCGCCCGGAGGTTGCCGAAGTCGCTGTGGCGAACCAGATTCCGGTCATCATGGGGGCTTTCACACCCACGGAGGTGCTGGCGGCGGTCGACCTGGGCGCGGCAGCGGTGAAGATCTTCCCCGCCCGCTCGCTCGGCCCCGCCTACCTCAAAGACCTGCTCGGCCCGTTCCCGCACGTGTTCCTGATTCCCTCCGGCGGCGTCAACGCGCACAACGCGCGGGAATACCTGCAGGCGGGCGCCATCGCCGTCACCGCGGGCACCGAGGTGGTCGCGCCCTTGGACGTCGCGAGCTCGCGCTGGTCCGAGATCGGCTCGCGGGCCGCACGTTTCGTTCATTCGCTGGATTGAGAGGTTTGTCCATGGGCGCCACAGTCGACTGGTTGCGCACCACCACCCCCGGGTTGCTGGTGCTGTGCGGTCTCGCGATCGCCGTACTGCTCATCGCCATTATCAAGATCAAACTGGAGCCGTTCGTCGCGCTGCTGCTCACCGGTCTGTTATTGGCGTTGGCCGCCGGGCTACCGGTCTCCGAGATCGTCGGCACCCCGCTCAAGGCGGGTGAGTCGCTGCTCGAGACCGGCTTCGGCAATATTCTCGGACACATCGCGGTGATCATCGGGCTCGGCACCGTGCTCGGTGCGATCCTCGAAAGATCGGGTGGTGCCGATGTTCTCACCGACAAGCTGCTGCGGGTGTTCGGTGAGAAGGGCGCGCCTGTCGCGATGGGCATCCTCGGTCTCATCTTCGGCATCCCGGTGTTCTTCGACATCGGCATCTTCGTCCTGGCACCCCTGATCTACGTCGCGGCCAAGCGCGGTGGGCGATCGCTGGTGCTCTACGCCATGCCCATGCTGGCCGGTCTGTCCATGACGCACGCGTTCCTGCCGCCGCATCCTGGCCCGGTCGCGCTCGGCGGGCTGCTCGGGGTGAGTCTCGGTTGGTTGATCGTGATGGGATTCGTCTGCGGCATACCGGGTTTCATCGCGGCGGGCATCCTGTGGGGCACCTATATCGGCAAGCGCGTCTTCGTACCGGTTCCCGAGGAATTCGTTCCGCTCGAACCCGACACCGACGACGAGGAGGGCGGCATCGTCGCCACCGGCGTGGTCACCAAGGCGCCACCCTCGGTGGCATTGATCGGCGCCATCATCGCCATCCCGCTGGTACTGATCCTCGGCGCCACCTTCGGATACCAACTGCTGGACAAGGATTCGTCCCTGCTGCAGGTGCTCACCTTCTTCGGCACGCCCGCCGTGGCGCTGCTCATCACCGTGCTCGTGGCGTTCTATCTGCTCGGTATCCGGCGTGGCTCCACCGTGCAGGAACTCAGCGTCATCACGGCCGAATCGCTCAAACCGGTCGGCATGGTGCTGCTGGTCGTCGGTGCGGGCGCGTTCTTCGGCAAGGTCATCTCGGCCACCGGTATCGGCACCGCCCTGGCCGACACGATGTCGGCGGCCGGCCTGCCCGTCATCGTGCTCGCCTACCTCATCAGCTGCGGCCTGCGGATCGCCCAGGGTTCGGCCACGGTCGCCATCGTCACCACCGGCGGCATCGTCGCCCCGCTGGTCGCCGAGCAGAACTACTCGCAGATGTCGATCGCCCTGATCGCCATGGCGATCGCCGCGGGCTCGATCATCCTCAGCCACGTGAACGACGGCGGTTTCTGGATCATTGCGAAGTACTTCAACATGACGGTGAAACAGACACTGCAGACGTGGACGGTGCTCGAAACCGTGTTGTCAGTGGTGAGTTTCGCGGTCGCGGCGCTGCTGTTCTCGATCGTGTAGCGGTTCGGCGGCAACCGGGCTGTCCTGCGTGGGCAGCCCGGTTGCGCTGTCTTCGGTCCATGCGCACGCGGCCTGGTGGTCGTGGCTGGGGACGATGCGGACCGCATCGCGAACAGCGTGCAGGCGATGGATCGTTCGCCAGGCCCCGGTGCGGTCGTCGTCGGCCAGCGCACCGGGGTAGCCCGACTTCTGCCGCAGCTCGGTGGTCTGGAGGTTGTGCCAGACGGCATCACCTGCCAGCAGGACGGGCCCGCGTGCGGTGCGGAGCAGAATTCCGATGCTGCCCGGTGTGTGCCCGGCCAGATCGACCAGTACCACCGCGCCGTCGCCGAACACATCGTGGCTCGCGGCGAAGGTGAGGACGGGCGGGCCGTCGAGTTCGTAGCAATCGAGCGGGCGATCGCGGACGGCCTGCCGCACGCCGCCGACGGGGGCGCCCGGGCCGGTCATCGCCCACCGGTGCTCGGGTCGATGCAGCCGCAACGGCAGGTCCGGCAGATCGAGCAGTCCGGCGACATGGTCCCAGTGCAGGTGTGTGGGCAGCGCGAAGGCGATGTCGTCGGCATCGATTCCGCTGCGCTGCAAAGACTCTCGGATGTCGAGCACATCGCTCGGTGGGTTCACCGCGACTCGCAGCACCCGCGGTAGTTCGGCTATCGCCCGGCGCCGCACGTCGACGCAGATGCCCGGGTCGACGAGGAAGGTCGCCCGGGGGTGCCGCACAACGAAGGCCGTCATCGCGGATTCGATCCGGCGCGGAGTGAACACACCTTCGACGACGGCGGCGGTGG
Organism: Nocardia sp. GTS18; assembly: GCF_013839555.1. Taxonomy (NCBI): domain Bacteria; kingdom Bacillati; phylum Actinomycetota; class Actinomycetes; order Mycobacteriales; family Nocardiaceae; genus Nocardia; species Nocardia sp. GTS18. Next base: position 144,710 of record NZ_JACBIU010000007.1, read on the forward strand.
GCACGCTGCGGGCATTCTGCGCCAAGGCGACCAGTTCGACCGTTATCGAGCCACGCGGTAATCCGTTGTCGCGCAGTGTGGAGAGGAATCGGCGATCGGTTCGGCGCGGCAGTACAGCGCCGGTGATCGCCGTCGTCGCGGCGCGGCAGCATTGCCAGATATCCGGCGTCGCTACTCGCTCGCCCCTGTGTTCGGTTGTCATGGAGCTACGCTAAAACTTCAGGTCGACCTGAAGTAAAGAGGCGAACGTGACCGATACCGCCGGACCGCGCCGAATCGGTGATGTCGCCGTCGAACTGGGTGTCGCTGCCCATGTGCTCCGTCATTGGGAGGACGTCGGGGTGCTCGTTCCGCCCCGCGCGCCGGGCGGTCACCGGGTCTACAGCGATGACCTGGTGGTGCGGGCTCGTCTGGTGCTGCTCTGTCAGCGCGCCGGGCTTTCGCTGGCCGAGATCAAGGACCTGTTCGCGGCTCGGTCCCGTGCGGAGCGGGTCGAACTCTTCGCGGGCAAGCAGGCCGAACTCGGTGCGCGCGTGCGTGATCTCACGCGCACCATCGATTTCCTCGCCCACGTCCTGCGCTGTACACACCCGATCGTCGATGAATGTCCGGAGTGCGTCGGGTTCAGTCGCGAGGATACGGCGAAACGCATCGGCGCGTTGTTCGGGTAGCCGGGTGCATCGGTCGCGAGGTGCGTCAGCGCGCCTTTCGGGCAGGCGACGAGAGGGTTCGAGTCAGCCGTTCGAGCGCCTCGCGGGGGTCTTTGCCGTGCTCCGCGCCGGTGAGGCGATGGATGACCGCGCCGTCCATGTAGTCGACCAGGATTCCGGCATCGACCGGGCCGATGCCCGCCTGAGCGGCGAGCTCGACCGCCTGCTCGCGTAGTCGGCCGTGCCCGCGTCGCAGCGATTCGGCAACGGTCGGCATCGCTTGGGATTCGCCGAAGAGGGCGAGGCGGGCCTGGGTGCGGATGCGGTCGGCGGTCGTCGCGTGGGTGATGAACCGGGCCAATGCGTCGACGAGGTGGTCGACGGTGGGCGGCCCGAGAACGCGGTGCAGGGTGCTCCAGTCGGCGTGATCGCGCTGCTCGAGACGCTCGGCTACTCCGCACAGCAGCGCTTCCCTGGTGCGGAAGTAGTTCGACGTGGAGCCGGCGGGTAGGTCGGCGGCTTGGTCTACGGCGCGATGGGTAATGCCACGTGAGCCGCGCGTGCCCAATACCTCGATGGCCGCGTCGAGGATCTGTTCGCGTTTGGTTGCCACACATCGATACTACGGGCGTAGTGATGGACACTACATCCGTAGTATTGTTCACTACAGCTGTAGTACGGTGGCATCGCACCGGGAAGGGCGTCGTGTGGAACCCTCCCGCTCCGCAAGTGGTACCCGGACAGGGATCGTCACTCGATACGAAGGGTTCGGAATGGCTACAGCGATTGTTGTCGGCGGTGGAATCGGGGGGACGGCGGTCGCCCTCGGGTTGATCGAACGCGGCTGGTCGGTGCGGGTGCTCGAACGGGCGGCGCGGTACACCGAGGTCGGGGCGGGAATCTCGCTGTGGCCCAATGCCCTGCGGGCGCTGGACGCACTCGGTGTCGGCGAGGCGGTGCGGGCGCAGGGGTTGGACGATGTGTCGGCGGGGATTCGGGACGAGCGTGGGAGATGGCTGTCGCGGACCGATGTGGCGACCATGCGGCGTCGATTCGGGGCGCCGGTGATGATCCATCGGGCGGCGCTGCTGGATATTCTCCGAGAGGCTCTGCCGGAAGGGGTTGTGGAGACAGGGATTTCGGTGGAGCGGGCCGATCTGGACGGGACGGTCGTGTATTCGGCCGGCTCGGGGCGAGACATGAGCGAGGTCACTGCAGATCTGGTTGTCGGCGCCGACGGTATTCGCAGCGTCGTGCGGCGGGCCGTATGCGGGGAGGTCGCGCCGCGTTATGCCGGGTACACGGTGTGGCGTGCGGTGGTCGGTATCGCCGAGCCACTGACCGAATTCGGTGAAACGTGGGGTCGGGGTGCGCGTTTCGGCATGGCGCCGTTGCCCGATGGGCGCATCTACTGCTTCGCGGTCTACGACGCGGAGGAAGGTGTCGGCGGCAGTTTCGCTGAGGTACGTGCTCGCTTCGCCGGCTGGCATCATCCCATCCCGGCGTTGCTCGCGGCTGCCGACCCGAATACGGTGCTGCACAACGATATCTATGAACTGCCTGCGCTGACGACCTTCACCGCAGGTCGTCTCGCGCTGCTCGGCGATGCCGCTCACGCTATGACGCCGAATCTCGGGCAGGGCGGGTGTCAGGCGCTCGAGGATGCGGTTGTTCTTTCGCGGTTGGCCGGTACGACTGATGGGTTGAGGCGCTATGACTTCGAGCGTCGGCCTCGTACGCAGATGATCGCTCGGCGGTCGGGAGCGATCGGGGTTGTCGCTCAGCTGTCCGCGCGGCCGTTGGTCGCGGTTCGTGATGCGGCTTTGCGGATGACTCCGGCCAGTGCTCAGTTTCGTTCGCTGGGAAAGGTTTTGGATTGGGTGCCGTGAGGTTGGGTTGGGGGAGTGGTCGTTGTTTCGGGCGGTGCTGGTAGGTGTACCTGCCGCACTCTCGCCCGTGCGGAACCACTGCGGTGTTTTGTGCACCACAACGGTATTGGGCTGTGTTTTTGGAGCGCTGGCGCGCTCGAGCGCGGCCCCTGAGGGGCCGCGCGAACAGCGCTCGAGACTCGCGCCTGCGGCGCATGCGCTTCGAGCGCTGTTCGCGCGGCCGGGCCGCTGCGCCGCTTCGCGGCGGACCCTCCTCGAGGTCGGGTCGTGCGGGGTTGGGAGGGCGGTCATGGCGGATTTAGGTGGTGCGGTAGCGGGCGGCCATGGCCTCGGAGATCGTCCGTAGGTGGGCGCGGAACTCGGGTGGAGCGAGGACTTCGATGTGGTCGGCCAGGGGGAGTAGGGCGTGGGTCAGTACTTCGTAGGATTCGGAGGGGATGGTGATGTCGGCCCAGCCGTCGGGGGCGGTGGGGCCGAGGGAGGCCAGTGCGGCGTGGACGGCTGCTGGGTCGTTCATGAGGCGCAGGAGGCCGAGGTGCTCGGTGGCGATCCGGCATTGTGCGCTGACTTTCAGCATGGACCGCCCGAAGTCGACCGCCGCTGCCTGCCAGTGGGCGGCGAGGTCGAAATCGGGTGGGCGGTCGAATGTTTCGCCGGTGGGGGCGGCCGTGGCGATTCGGCTTGCCCGGTAGGAGCGGATATCGGAGCGGACGCGCGCGACGAGATACCAGGTGCCCGCCTTCATCACCAGGCCCAATGGGTCGACCGTGCGTTCGACGACGTCGTCACCCCGCCGGTAGGTGATCGCGAGGCGGCGGTCGTGCCAGACGGCGTCGGCGATGGTTGCGAGGGTGGGGGTTTCGTCGGGGCGGTGGAACCAGCCGGGCATATCGATGTGGACGCGTTCGGCGATGCGGGTGGCCCGGCCGCGCAGTTCCGGTGGCAGCGCGGCCAGCATTTTCAGCTGTGCGGTGGCGAGGACGGTGCCGAGGCCGAGGTCGGCGGCGGCGCCCGGTAGGCCGGCCAGCAACACGGCGTCTGCCTCGTCGGAGGTGAGGCCGGTGAGCCGGGTTCGGTATCCGTCGACCAGTCGCACCCCACCGCCGCGCCCGGGTTCGCTGTACACCGGCACGCCCGCCGCCGACAGCGCCTCCACATCCCGGTACACCGTGCGCACCGACACCTCCAGCTCCCGCGCGAGCTCCCCGGCCGTTGCCCCGCCGTTGGCTTGCAGCAGGAGCAGCAGCTGCACCAGCCTGCTCGCTCGCATACCCCGAGACTAGCCGCGAACCTTGACACAGGATGTCAAGGTTGCGTCGTAGCGTGGGCGTATGACCACTTGGAGCCAGTTCACCGAGGAAGCGCCGCGCATCGCCGAGCTGTTCCTGCGCAGACACCGAGCCACCGGCAATCTGTGCATGCTCGGCACCCTCCGCGCCGACGGATGGCCACGGATCAGCCCGATCGAGCCGATGGTCTTCGAGGACATGCTGGTGCTGGCGGGCATGCCGGACACGCGCAAGTTCGACGACCTCGCCCGCGACCCCCGCTTCTGCCTGCACACCGCAACCGTCGACACCAATGTCACCGAGGGCGACGCCAAACTCTTCGGCACCGTCACCGACCTGACGGACGAATCCGTCCACGCCCGCTTCGCGCAGAAACTCTACGACGACAGCGGTTTCGACATCCGCGGCCAGAAATTCGACCACTTCTACATCGCCGACCTCACCAGCGCCTCCACGGTCGAAGTCGCCGACGACCAGCTCGCCATCACCATCTGGAAACCCGGCGAGGGCGAACGAGTCGTCACCAAACGCTGAATCTCGCCACCGACCGCCGCTGGTCAGCCGATCACCACGCGCTGGTAGCGGCATTGTCCGAGAGCCGCCACCACGGCGTGGTGATCGCGCGTCCGACTGACTCTGGACTATGGCTGACTGGTCAGTCATTATTAGCCCATGCCGAAGCGAGTGGATGTGGATGCGCGGCGGACCGAAATTCTGGAGGCGGCCGTCCGGGTCTTCGCCAGAAAAGGGTTCGCCGCATCGCGGATCGAGGATGTGGCGGCGGAGGCCGGGGTCGCGAAAGGGAGTGTCTACCTCGCGGTCAGCAGCCGGGAGGAGCTGCTCACAGCCGCGTTCGACCAATACCGGGCGCGCGCGGAACAACAACTCGCCGCGCCGGGAACCGGGCCCGCGTTGGATCGGCTGGCTCAGTTGATCCGGTCGACCGTGGCGATGCTGGCGGCCCACCCGGATTACGCGCGCGTGTTGCTGGACGTGTGGTCGGCCAGGACACCGTTGGACATGGCCGCTGTCTACGAGGGCTACCGGGCGGCCGTCGCGGAATTGCTGCGCGCGGCCGACGCCGAGGGGCAATTGCGGGCGGGCATCGGCGACGCGCACGCGGCGGTGATCGTCGGCGCCATCGAAGGGTGCCTGGTGCAGTGGCTGGCCGACGACCGCGTCGCGCTCACCGATTTGACCGAACCCCTCGTGCAAGTGTGCGTGGAAGGTATCCGGCGATGACGATCACCGACCGGCTGATCGCGCCGGGAGCGACGAGAAGCGAAGCAGCCCTGTGCTATTCGTCCGCGGTCATCGGTGGGGTGACGGCTGCGCTGCTCGCGCGAAACGCAGGCGGCTCCGCGCTGATCGTCGCGGTTGTCGCCCTGATCGGCTTCGACCTCTTCGGCGGCGCCGTGGTCAATGCGACAGCATCGGCCAAAAGCTGGTTCCACCGGCCCGGCCGAACCACCCGCCATCACCTCACGTTCGTCGCCGTCCACGGCCAACCGTTCCTGCTGGCGTTGGTGGTCCCGGGTTTCGGTTGGTGGGTCGCGGCGGCCATCTACAGCCTCGTCCTCGCGGCGGCCGTCGTCGTGCTCTCGGTGCCTGATCAGCTGCGCGTGCCGATCGCCTTCGCCGCCACAGTATTCGGCGTCGCGATCACCACGACAATGCTCACAGTGCCCACCTCCCTGCTCTGGTTCGGCCCGGTACTGCTGATCAAACTCCTCCTCGCGCACCTACAACCCGGTTCACCGCAGGCAAGGTGACGGATCGCCCGCGCGCGGTGCCGGGGATCGGGTGGTGGGCTGTGCCACGATGACCCGCATGGAGCTGCTCGCTTCCGCCGGTGCCGACGGGCCGACGCCGATCGTGTCGCTGTTCTGGATCGCGCTGGTCGCGGTGATCGCGCCGGTGGTGTCGCGCCTGCTGCGCGGATATCTGCCCGATGTGGTGATCCTGCTGGTCGCGGGTGCGGTGCTCGGCCCGTACGTGCTCGGGTGGGCGGGCACCGGGGGTGGCGTCGACCTCGTCAGCGAGCTCGGGCTCGGGATGTTGTTCCTGCTGGCGGGTTACGAACTCGACCCGGCGCTGCTGCGGGGGAAGTCGGGGCGAACGGCCTGGCTGGTCTGGCTGGTGTGCCTGGTCTTCGCGTTCGGGATCGTCACCCTGGCCACCGATCGGTCGACGGGCACCCGCATCGCCGTGGCCATCGCGCTCACCTCCACCGCGCTCGGCACGCTCCTGCCGATTCTGAAACAAGCCGGCATCGCCGACTCGCCGCTCGGTCGCGCGGTGATGACGCACGGCGCGGTGGGTGAACTCGGGCCCATCGTCGCGATGTCGGTGCTGCTGAGCAGCCGCGACTCCATGTCGGCGCTCGTCACCGTGCTGATGTTCGTGGTCGCGGCGATGCTCGTCGGCCTGATCCCGGTGCGCATGCTCGACCGCATGCCCGACCTCGGATCGGCGCTCGGCCGGCTCGACGGCGGCACCTCGCAGCTCCCGGTGCGCGGGGTCGTGCTGCTACTCCTCGTCCTCATGGTGATCGCCGAGGAATTCGACCTCGACGTGGTACTCGGCGCCTTCGCCGCGGGCATGATCCTGCGCAAACTCATCGCCGCGGGCCACCCCGACGTGGACGCCTCGCTCGAGGCCATCGGCTACGGCCTGCTGATCCCGGTGTTCTTCGTGGTCTCCGGAATGGGCATCGACGTGTCCGCCGTCGCGGGTAACCCGGCGCTGTGGGTGTGGTTCGTGGTCACCATCGCGATCGCACGCGGTCTGCCGGTGTGGCTGAGCGAGCGTTTCGTGTCGCACGGGCTGAACCTTCCCACTGGTCGTGAGCGGGTTCAGTTGGCCCTCTACGCGGCAACCGGTCTGCCGATCATCGTCGCGGTGACCCAGGTCGCGACCCGCACCGGCCTGCTGAGTAGCGAGGTAGCCTCGATACTGGTGGCCGCGGGCGCCACGACGGTGCTGGTGTTCCCGCTGGTCGCGCGCCTGCTCGGGGCACGCGGCGCCGAATCGGTCACACCCGCGCATGAATGAGCTTGCATACTCGTGCATAATCATCACATGGTGGAAACGTCCGGAGGACCCGTATTGCGGGTGGCGGTTGCCGGTGCCAGTGGGTACGCCGGTGGCGAGGTGTTGCGTCTGCTGCTCGGCCATCCCGAATACCGAGCCGGGCGCCTCGAGATCGGGGCGCTGACCGCCGGATCCAACGCGGGCACCGCCCTCGGCGCGCTGCAGCCGCAGCTGCTGCCGCTGGCCGACCGGATCCTGCAGGAAACCACCCCCGAAACCCTGGCCGGGCACGACATCGTGTTCCTCGGCCTGCCGCACGGCCAGTCCGGTGCGATCGCCCAGGCACTGCCCGAATCGACGGTCGTCATCGACTGCGGTGCCGACTTCCGGCTCACCGACCCCGCCGCCTGGGAGAAGTACTACGGCAGCGCCCACGCGGGCAGCTGGCCCTACGGTCTGCCCGAACTGCCCGGCGCCCGCGCCCGGCTCGCCGGTGCCCGCCGCATCGCGGTGCCCGGCTGCTACCCGACGGTGTCCAGTGTCGCGCTCGCCCCGGCCGTGGCGGCGGGCATCATCGAGCCGACCGTCAACGTCGTCGCGGTGAGCGGCGCCTCCGGCGCGGGCCGCAAACTCGACATCGGCCTGCTCGGCTCCGAGGTGATGGGCAGCGTGCGCGCCTACAGCGTGGCGGGTGCGCACCGGCACACCCCCGAGATCGCGCAGAATCTCAAAGCCGCAGGCGGCGTGGATGTTTCGGTGTCCTTCACGCCGGTGCTCGCGCCGATGCCGCGCGGCATCCTCGCCACCTGCACCGCGCCGGTGAAGGTGGACGCCGCCGAGGCCCGGGCGGTCTATGAAAAGGCTTACGCCGACGAACCTTTCGTACACCTGCTGCCCGAAGGCATGCTGCCGCAGACCGGTTCGGTGCTCGGCTCCAACGCCATCACCCTGCAGGTCGCCGTCGACGCCGACGCCGGCCTGCTCGTGGTGATCGGTGCGATCGACAATCTGACCAAGGGCACCGCGGGCGCCGCGGTGCAATCGATGAATCTGGCCGTCGGTTTCGACGAGACCGCAGGACTTTCCACCGTAGGAGTGGCACCGTGACAACCCCTGATCCGCACGCGCCGGACCACGGCAAACTCATCCACACCCAGGGCGTCACGGCTCCGCTCGGCTTCCGCGCGGCGGGCATCGCGGCGGGCATCAAGGCCAGCGGCAAACCCGACCTCGCGCTGGTGCTCAACGAGGGCCCCGAATACGCGGCGGCGGGCGTGTTCACCCGCAACCAGGTGAAGGCCGCCCCGGTGCTGTGGTCGCAGCAGGTGCTGAAGTCCGGTCACGTGCGCGCGGTCATCCTCAATTCCGGTGGCGCCAACGCCTGCACCGGCCACGGTGGTTTCCAGGACACCCACAAGACCGCCGAGGAACTCGCTGCCGCACTGAGCAATTGGGGCATCGAGACCGGCGCCGGTGAGATCGCGGTCTGTTCCACCGGCCTGATCGGTGACCGGCTGCCGATGGACAAACTCGTCCCCGCGATCACCGAGATCGTGCACGAGATGGGCGGTGGTCTCACCGGCGGCTCCGACGCGGCCCACGCCATCATGACCACCGACACGGTTCCCAAGGAATCGGCCTTCCATCACGAGGACAAGTGGAACGTCGGCGGCATGGCCAAGGGCGCGGGCATGCTCGCCCCCTCACTGGCCACCATGCTCGTCGTGCTCACCACCGACGCGGTGGCCACCCCCGAACAGCTCGACGAGGCGCTGCGCAAGGCCACGAAATACACCTTCGACCGGCTCGACGTCGACGGCTCCTGCTCCACCAACGACACTGTGCTGCTGCTGGCCAACGGTGCGAGCGGCGTCGCCCCATCCCAGGACGACCTCGACGCCGCCGTGTTCACCGTGTGCGACGACCTGGCCGCTCAGCTCATGGCCGACGCCGAGGGCGTCACCAAGCGGGTGCGAGTCACCGTCACCGGCGCGGCTACCGAGGACGAGGCGCTCACCGTCGCCCGTGCCGTCGCCCGCGACAACCTGGTCAAGACCGCGCTGTTCGGCTCCGACCCGAACTGGGGCCGGGTGCTCGCCGCCGTCGGCATCGCCCCGGTGACCCTCGACCCGCATCGGATCGCGGTGTCGTTCAACGGGAACCCGGTCTGTGTCGACAGTGTCGGCGCTCCGGGCGCGCGTGAGGTCGACCTGTCCGGTGCCGATATCGACGTGCTGATCGAGCTCAACGTGGGCGAGGGCACCGCCATGGTGCGCACCACCGACCTCTCGCACGGCTACGTCGAAGAGAACTCGGCGTACAGCTCATGAACGCCGGTGTCCTGCACAGCCTTTCGGCCCTCGACAAGGCGCACGTCCTGGCCGACGCGCTGCCGTGGCTGCAGAAATTCCGCGACAAGATCGTCGTCGTGAAGTACGGCGGCAACGCCATGATCGACGACGACCTCAAGTCCGCCTTCGCCGCCGACATGGCGTTCCTGCGCACCGTCGGCGTGCACCCCGTTGTCGTGCACGGCGGCGGCCCGCAGATCAATGCCATGCTGAAGAAGCTCGGTATGGAAGGCGAATTCCGTGGCGGCTTCCGCGTCACCACCCCCGAGGTGATGGATGTGGTGCGGATGGTGCTGTTCGGTCAGGTCGGGCGCGAGCTGGTCGGGCTGATCAACGCGCACGGGCCGTACGCGGTCGGCATCTCCGGTGAGGACGCGCACCTGTTCACCGCCACCCGGCGCACTGTCGCCGTCGACGGGGTGGCCACCGATATCGGCCTGGTCGGCGATGTCACCGAGGTCAACCCCGGCGCCGTGCTCGACCTGATCGACGCGGGCCGCATCCCGGTGGTCTCCACCATCGCCCCCGACGCCGACGGCGTAGTGCACAACATCAACGCCGACACCGCCGCGGCCGCGCTGGCCGAGGGCATCGGCGCCGAGAAGCTCGTCGTCCTCACCGATGTCGAGGGCCTCTACACCGACTGGCCGGACCGCTCCTCGCTCACCAGCCGGATCGACGCCGACGCTCTCGCCGCGTTGCTGCCGAGCCTGGACGCGGGCATGGTGCCGAAGATGGAGGCCTGCCTGCGCGCGGTGCGCGGCGGTGTGCCGAGTGCCCACGTCATCGACGGGCGCGTCCCGCATTCGGTACTACTGGAACTGTTCACCGGAGAAGGAATCGGAACCATGGTGACCCCGGCGGGAGCGCAATCATGAGCGAAGTGGCGAAACTGCAACAGCGGTGGTCGGCCGCGATGATGAACAACTACGGCACCCCCAAGGTGGCGCTGGTGCGCGGCGCCGGGGCGGTGCTCTACGACGCCGACGGCAAACGCTACGTCGATTTCCTCGGTGGTATCGCGGTCAACAGCCTCGGCCACGGGCATCCGGCCATCCTCGAGGCGGTCACCCAGCAGCTCGGCACCCTCGGCCACGTGTCGAACCTGTATGTCAGCGAACCGGTGATCGAGCTGGCCGAGAAGCTGCTCGCCCACTTCGGTGACGGCGAGGGCAAGGCGTTCTTCTGCAACTCCGGCACCGAGGCCAACGAGGCCGCGTTCAAGATCGCGCGGCTCACCGGGCGGTCCAAGATCGTCGCCGCCGAGGAGGCGTTCCACGGGCGGACCATGGGTGCGCTCGCGCTCACCGGTCAGCCGTCGAAGCGGGCGCCGTTCGAGCCGATGCCGCCCGGCGTCGTGCACGTGCCCTATGGTGACGCCGCCGCCCTGGAAGCCGTCGTCGACTCCGACACCGCCGCGGTGTTCCTGGAGCCGATGATGGGGGAGAGCGGTGTGGTGGTCCCGCCGTTCGACTACCTCGCCAAGGCCCGCGAAATCACCTCGCGGGCAGGGGCTTTGCTGATCCTGGACGAGGTGCAGACCGGAATCGGCCGCACCGGAACATTTTTCGCACACCAGGCGGCCGGAATCGTGCCCGACGCGATCACCCTCGCCAAGGGTCTGGGTGGTGGCCTCCCGATCGGCGCCGTGCTGGCGCAGGGACGGGCGGCCGAGCTGCTCACCCCGGGTCTGCACGGCACCACCTTCGGTGGCAATCCGGTCTGCGCCGCGGCGGCGCTGGCCGTGCTGCGCACCATCGACTCCGAGGACCTGCTGAGCCATGTGGAATGGGTCGGCAAGAAGCTCAGCGACGGCATCGCCCTGCTCGAGCACCCCGAGATCGACCACGTGCGTGGGGCGGGTCTGCTGATCGGCATCGTGCTGCGCAACGACATCTCCGCCCACGTGGACGAACGGGCGCGCGAGGCGGGATACCTGCTGAATCCCGCCAAGCCCAACGTGATCCGGTTGGCACCGCCCCTGGTGCTCACCGAAACCCAGGCCGACAATTTCGTCGCCGACCTGCCCGAGATCCTCGACAAGGCCGCCGCCGATGCCAAGGGAGCGACCAAGTGACCCTGCGCCATTTCCTGCGCGACGACGACGTGAGCCAGGCCGAACAGGCCGAAATCCTCGCGCTCGCCGCCGAACTCAAGAAGAACCCCTTCGCGCACCGCCCGCTGGAAGGCCCGCGCGGAGTCGGGGTGATCTTCGAGAAGAACTCCACCCGCACCCGGTTCTCCTTCGAACTCGGCATCGCCCAGCTCGGCGGGCACGCCGTGGTCGTCGACGGTCGCGACACCCAGCTCGGCCGTGAGGAAACCCTCGGCGACACCGGCAGCGTGCTGTCGCGCTATGTCGACGCGATCGTGTGGCGCACCTTCGAGCAGTCACGGCTGGACGAAATGACCGCCACCGCAACGGTTCCCGTGGTGAACGCGCTGTCCAACGAGTTCCACCCGTGTCAGGTTCTCGCCGATCTGCAGACGATCGCCGAGCGCAAGGGTTCGCTGGCCGGGCTCAACCTCACCTTCTTCGGTGACGGCGCCAACAACATGGCGCACTCGCTGCTGCTCGGTGGTGTCACGGCGGGGATGAACGTGACCGTCGCCGCGCCCGCCGGTTTCGAGCCGCTGCCCTGGATCATGGAGGCCGCCGCCAAGCGTGCCGCCGAAACCGGTGCGACAGTGGCGGTTACGGGCGATCCCGTCACCGGTGCCACCGGCGCCGATGTGCTCGTCACCGACACCTGGACCTCGATGGGTCAGGAGAACGACGGGCTCGATCGCGTCGGCCCGTTCCGCCCGTTCCAGCTCAACACCGAACTGCTGGCCGCCGCAAACCCGGAAGCGATTGTGCTGCACTGCCTTCCGGCGCACCGTGGCGAGGAGATCACCGACGAGGTGCTCGACGGTTCGCACAGTGTGGTGTGGGACGAAGCCGAGAACCGGCTGCACGCCCAGAAGGCGCTGCTGGTGTGGCTGCTCGCGAAAGTCGCCGCGTGAGACCGCGATCCGGGGCCGGCGCGGAGGGCAGGCGATGAGCGCACCCGAGAAGGGCACACCCGCCATCGCCCGCACCCGCGCCGGCCGCCAGTCACGCATTGTCGAATTGCTCTCGGCGCATTCGGTGCGCAGCCAGACCGAACTGGCCGCACTACTGGCCGCCGAGGGCATCGAGACCACCCAGGCCACCCTGTCTCGTGACCTGGACGAACTCGGCGCGGTGAAGCTGCGGGCCGCCGACGGCGGCGCCGGGGTCTACATCGTCCCCGAGGACGGCAGTCCCGTCCGCGGCGTCACCGGCGGCACCGGCCGCCTGTCGAAACTGCTGGCCGACCTGCTCGTCTCCACCGATTTCAGCGGCAACCTCGCCGTCCTGCGCACCCCACCCGGCGCCGCCCACTTCCTGGCCAGCGCCCTCGACCGCGCCGCCCTGCCCTACATCGTCGGCACCATCGCAGGCGACGACACCATCGCCGTCATCGCCCGCGAACCCCTCACCGGCGCCGAACTCGCCGCCAAGATCGAAAGCCTGGCCTGAGGATCAGTCTTCCGACAGCTGCCGCCAGGTCCAGTCGACTCGCACATCGAGAGGGTTGCTCGGTGTGACCATCCTCGGCTCGGTGTTCAGGCCGTCCGGTGGTCCGGATTGTGCTTCGACCGAGAGGGATTCCTCCGGCAATGTCCACACGACCACGTCGGTGACGGGGCTGGTGATCGTGAACTCGAGGAATCCCGGCCAGGTGAGGCGGGCACGGACGCCGTCGGGCATGGCGAAGCAGTCGTCCCATGGCGGGGGAGTCGGTGGGATGTGGCGGCCGGTCGGGAGGTAGTCGGGGCCGCGTTCGTACTGCCAGGCCGGGTGGAAGTCGAGTTCGAGTGGGCCGGTCGCGGGGGCGACGTCGCGCAGGAACCACGGATGCCAGCCGCCTTGGGCGGGGAACGGGTCGTGGTCGGTGGTGATGCGCATCGCCAGGGTCAGGCCCGACTCGGTGAGGGTGAAGGTCTGGACGACCGTGCCCGCGAACGGCCACGGCGCCGTCAACCGGCAACGAAGTATCGCCTCGTTCGCTGTCCTGGAAACGACTTCCCACGCACGGTCGCGGACGGTGCCGTGAATGCTGTGCGGCGGGTTGTCGATCGGTAGCTGGTAGGTGCGATCACCCACGGTGAGCTTGCCGTAGCAGAGCCGGCCTGCCCATGGCGCCATCACGAAACACCCGGTCCCGGGGTCCTGGCGCAGCAGTTCCGTGCCCGCCACGGTGAGGCTGTGGATCGCACCCCCGTCGTCGGGGGCGATGGTGACTGTCGCGGTACCGGCGCTGAGCCGCACGTCGTCGCTCATGCCGGGGACACTATCGGCGCGGGCGCGTCATCCGGCGCAGCCCGCGCCGAGCGAACATCAGTTGAACGGGTAGTCCCCGCCACCCGCACCACCGTTGTGGCCCGGTGTGGCGACATCGATGATGTCTTGCACCAGCTCGACCACGGCGCGGCCGACATCGAGCACACCGTTGCCGAGCGTCGAGAATTCCTGCGCGATGTAATGAAGCATCTTGTTCGTCCTCACTTCTGGCGGGCCGAATAGTGCTGTCCCAGAGTGCCGTACACCGTGTACGGCGCACTACCCTGCGAGGGTGCTTCCCGATCTCGCACCCTTCAAACCGCCCGCCGAGCCGGTACGACCGCGTTCAGGACGCGAGGAAATTCAGGACGGCCAGGATCAGTGGTGAGCTGAGGTCGAACAGTACGCGGCCCACGTGCAGGCCGACCGCCGCGCCGGGCTCGTAGTTCTCCATGAGAAATTGCAGGATGGCGTCTTCCATGGTGGCCTCCGGTGTCGAGGGTCAGGCGAAGAAATCCTGGAGAATGGGGGTGCTCAGGTCGAACAGGGTCTTGCCGACGGTCAGGGCGAAATTCCCGACGCCGATGACGACGAGCCCGATGAGGTCGTAGTTGGCCTGAGCGAAATCACGTAATTGCTGCATGTTTACTCCTCGACCCCGACTGGATGAGTAGCTACTGTGACCAGCGTCTCACAGATGGTGTCGGCCGTCGAGGAGTCGCACCCCGGTGATGAATGAGCTTGCATCATCGTGCATAATCATTTGCAGCAACGGCGCGAGCCGTCCACAGACACCAGTTCAAGGAGCGCAACAAACATGTCCGATCGCGTCGTACTCGCCTACTCCGGTGGGCTTGACACCTCCGTCGCCATCAGCTGGATCGCGAAGGAGACCGGTTCCGAGGTCGTGGCCGTCGCCATCGACCTGGGCCAGGGCGGCGAGGACATGAACGTGGTGCGCCAGCGAGCCCTGGACTGCGGCGCCGTGGAGGCCATCGTGGTCGACGCGCGCGACGAGTTCGCCGACGAATACTGCCTGCCCACCATCCAGGCCAACGCCATGTACATGGGCCAGTACCCGCTGGTCTCGGCCATCAGCCGCCCGCTGATCGTCAAGCACCTCGTCGAGGCCGCCAAGTTCCACAACGCCACCACCGTGTCGCACGGCTGCACCGGCAAGGGCAACGACCAGGTCCGCTTCGAGGTCGGCATCGGCGCGCTCGCGCCCGACCTGGAGGTCATCGCCCCGGTCCGCGACTACGCCTGGACCCGGGAGAAGGCCATCGCCTTCGCCGAGGAGAACAAGCTCCCGATCAACGTCACCAAGAAGTCGCCGTTCTCGATCGACCAGAACGTGTGGGGCCGCGCGGTCGAGACCGGGTTCCTCGAGGATCTGTGGAACGCGCCGACCAAGGACGTCTACGACTACACCGCCGACCCGACGGTGAACTTCGAGGCGCCCGACGAGGTCATCATCACCTTCGACAAGGGTGTGCCGGTCGCCATCGACGGCCGCCAGGTCACCGTGCTGCAGGCCATCGAGGAGATGAACACCCGCGCCGGTCGCCAGGGTGTCGGCCGCCTCGACATGGTCGAGGACCGCCTCGTCGGCATCAAGAGCCGCGAGATCTACGAGGCACCGGGCGCCATCGCGCTGATCACCGCGCACCAGGCGCTGGAGAACGTCACCGTCGAGCGCGAGCTGGGCCGGTACAAGCGTCAGGTCGAGCAGCGCTGGGCCGAGCTGGCCTACGACGGCCTGTGGTACTCCCCGCTCAAGCGTGCACTCGACGCGTTCGTCCAGGACACCCAGCAGAACGTCTCCGGCGATATCCGGATGGTGCTGCACGGCGGTTCCGCCGTGGTCAACGGCCGCCGCTCCGAGCAGTCGCTCTACGACTTCAACCTGGCCACCTACGACGAGGGCGACACCTTCGACCAGTCCCTGGCCAAGGGCTTCGTCCAGATCCACGGCCTGTCCTCGAAGGTCGCCGCACGTCGCGACCTGAACCAGAAGTAACCGGCGGCGTTAGGCTCGACGGGTCGGCTCTGCTGCGGTAGTCGGCCCGAAGGGGGCAGTGTGCGAACCGATGACGACAGCTGGGACATCGAATCGAGCGTGGGCGCGACAGCGCTCGGCGTCGCCGCGATGCGCGCCGCCGAGAGCCGCCGTCCCGACGCACTGTTCGACGACCCGTACGCCGAAGTTCTGGTGACAGCGGTCGGTTCGCCGTCCTGGACCCAGCTGGTCAACGGGGAGCTGCCGGAACTCGAGGACGCCGCCCTGGCGTCGATGGGCCCGATCGTGCCCGCGCTGGTCGCGCGCACCTGCTACCTCGACGAGGTCGTCCGCTCGGCGACCGCCGCCGGTATCCGGCAGGTCGTCATCCTCGCGGCCGGTCTTGACGCGCGGGCCTACCGGCTGGAATGGCCCAGCGGTACCACGGTTTTCGAGCTCGATCTGCCGAAGGTGCTGGAGTTCAAGCGCCGCGCGCTGGCCGGCCACGCGCCGGCTACGCAGCGGCGCGAGATCGCGGTGGATCTGCGCCACGACTGGCCGGCGGCATTGCGGGACAACGGGTTCGATCCGACGGCGCCGTCTGTGTGGCTGGCCGAAGGGCTGCTGCGCTACCTGCCGGCCGACGCCCAGGACACGCTGCTCGCCGACGTCGTCGCCGCCAGCGCGCCCGGCAGCTACGTCGGGATCTATCGCTCGGCAGGCGCCGCCCCGGACGCGCGGGCTCGGGCGGACGCGCGCGCGGCCGGTGTGGAGGTCACTGTCGATGTCGGCCAGTTGTGGTACTCCGACGAGGGCCGCAGCGATCCGATCGACTGGTTCACCGAACGCGGCTGGACAGTCTCGCGGGCCCATCCCGCCGAAGTTCTGCGCAGTCGCGGCCGCGCGGTCACCGATATGGCCGCCGACCAGCTGAAGACTCACTATTTGTTCACCGCCCGACGACCCGGAGGAGACAGCACACCATGACGGAGAGCGGCAGCACCAATGCAGGGGCGCTCTGGGGTGGGCGCTTCGCGTCCGGGCCCGCCGAGGCGATGGCGGCGCTGAGCAAGTCGACGCACTTCGACTGGGCGCTGGCGCCCTACGACATCCGCGCCTCGCAGGCGCACGCCCGGGTGCTGCACAAGGCGGGGCTGCTGTCCGACGAGGATCTGTCCGGCATGCTGGCCGGGCTGGACGCACTGGCCGCCGACGTGGCCTCGGGGGCATTCGGTCCCGCCGATTCCGACGAGGACGTGCACGGCGCGCTGGAGCGGGGGCTGATCGAGCGGGTCGGCACCGAGCTCGGTGGCAGGCTGCGGGCGGGCCGGTCGCGAAACGACCAGGTGGCCACCCTGTTCCGCATGTGGCTGCGTGACGGTGTGCGTCGCGTGGCCGCTGGTGTGCTCGACGTGGTCGACGCGCTCGTCGCCCAAGCCGCCGCGCACCCGGACGCGGTGATGCCGGGCAAGACTCACCTGCAGGCCGCCCAGCCCGTACTGCTGGCCCATCACCTGCTCGCCCACGCGCACCCGCTGCTGCGCGACCTGGAACGCCTGCGCGACTTCGACAAGCGCGCCGCGATCTCGCCCTACGGTTCGGGTGCGCTCGCCGGCTCCTCGCTCGGTCTCGATCCCGAGCAGATCGCCGAGGAACTGAATTTCACTGCCTCGGCGGCCAATTCGATCGACGCCACCTCTTCGCGTGACTTCGCCGCGGAGGCCGCGTTCGTCCTCGCCATGATCGGTGTCGACCTGAGCCGCATGGCCGAGGAGATCATCCTCTGGAGCACACCGGAATTCGGCTACGTCACCCTCGCCGACGCCTGGTCCACCGGCTCGTCGATCATGCCGCAGAAGAAGAACCCCGACGTCTCGGAACTCACCCGTGGCAAGGCGGGCCGTTTGATCGGCAACCTGACCGGCCTGCTCGCCACCTTGAAAGCCCAACCGCTGGCGTACAACCGGGACCTGCAGGAGGACAAGGAACCCCTGTTCGACTCGGTCGCCCAGCTCGAACTGCTGCTGCCCGCCATCGCCGGCCTCGTCGGCACCCTCACCTTCCACACCGACCGCATGGCCGAACTCGCCCCCGCCGGTTTCACGCTCGCCACCGACATCGCGGAATGGATGGTGCGCCAAGGTGTTCCGTTCCGTGTGGCCCACGAGGCGGCCGGTGCGTGCGTGCGCGCCGCCGAGGCCCGCGGTGTGGGCCTCGACGAACTCACCGACGAGGAATTCGCCGCGATCGACCCCTCGTTGACCGCCGGTGTGCGTGAAGTACTCACCGTGCCCGGCTCGATCGCCTCCCGCAACGCGCGTGGTGGCACCGCGGGCGTCCGCGTCGCCGAGCAACTCGACGAGGTTCGCGAGAACGCCGACGAAGCCCGCGCCTGGCTGAACTGACCAGCCAGCCGCGCAGACCTCCCGAGGGCTGCTCGGATCGGTTGCGCGACTGACAGTTCGCCGCCGACCGCGCACCTTCCCGCGGTTCGGATGCGCTGGATGTCCGTGACCGATCGAGCACGGCGCCCGTTAGTCTGCCGCCATGACCCTGCTCTTGCTGGCGCTGGCCATCGCATCCGAGGTGACCGCGACCGTTTCGCTGAAACTGTCGGAAGGATTCACCAAACCGGCGCCGTCGGTGGTGGTCGTGCTCGGATACGGTGCGGCCTTCTACTTCCTGTCCCAGGTGCTGAAGCGGGGGATGGGTATCGGTGTCGCGTACGGGATCTGGTCTGCCGTCGGGGTGGCCGCCATCGCCCTGATCGGTGTGCTGTTCCTGGGTGAGCGGCTGTCACTGGTGCAGGTCGGTGGAATCGGCTTGGTCATTCTCGGCGTGCTGGCACTGGAACTCGGTGGCGCGCATTGACATCGGACGGCGCCGACGCGAATCCCGCTCGGCTCACAACTCGGCGCGGACCCGGAATCCCGCGTCGCGCAGTGCGTCCAGCACGTCGTCGCGGTGCGCGGGTCCCCGCATCTCCACGGTGAGTGACACCTCCACCTCGTCGACCGCGAGCCACGTCCCGGTCCTCGAGTGGACGACATCGACCACACTCGCCCCGGCCTTGCCGACCACTCCGAGTAGCGCGGACAACGCGCCCGGTCGGTCCGAGATGGTCACGCGCATCGCCAGATAGCGCCCGGCCGCGCTCAGACCGTGATTGATCACCCGGGTGAGCAACAGTGGGTCGATGTTTCCGCCGGACAGGATCACCACGATCGGCCCCGGCAGGTCACGCAATTCGGGGCCGAGTAAGGCGGCGACCCCCGCCGCACCCGCCGGTTCGACAATGAGTTTGGCCCGTTCCAGGCACAGCAGCAAGGCCTTGGACAGCGATTCCTCGTCGACGGTGACGATCCGCGACACCAGTTTCGACACATGATCGAACGGCACCGCGCCCGGCATCCCCACCGCGATCCCGTCCGCCATCGTCGACATCCGCGACGCCCGAATCGGCGTGCCTGCCCGCAGCGAATCCGGCCACGCCGCCGCCTCCGCCGCCTGCACACCGATCACGCCCACCTGCGGCGCGAGCTGATTCATCGCGATGGCCACGCCCGCGAGCAACCCGCCGCCACCGGTCGGCACCACCACGGTCCGTACGTCCGGCACCTGCTCGAGAATCTCCAAGGCGACACTCGCCTGTCCGGCCACGATATCGGGATGATCGAACGGGTGAATGAGCGTAGCTCCGGTCCGCTCCGCGAATTCCTTTGCCGCCACGAGCGATTCGTCGATCGTCTCGCCGACCTGATGCACTTCCGCCCCGTAGGCCCGGGTGGCGACCAGCTTCGGCAACGACGCCCCGATCGGCATGAACACCGTCGAGGTGATTCCCAGCTCCGCTGCCGACCACGCCACCCCCTGCGCGTGATTGCCCGCGCTCGCCGCCACCACCCCGCGAGCCCGTTCCGCGGGCGACAGATTCGCGATCCGGTTGTACGCGCCCCGCGGCTTGAACGACCCGGTTCGCTGCAAATTCTCACATTTCAACCACACCGGCACCCCGGCCCGTTCCGACAGCACCCGCGACCCGACCACCGGCGTCCGCCGCACCACCGCCCCCACCACCCGCGCCGCGGCCTCCACCTGCCCGAACTCAACGCTCTCCATCGCCCCATCGTGCCAGCCGCCGCCTCCCCACGGACCTGGACGCGCGATCACCACGCTCTGATGGCGTTTGCCACTCGGGCGATGCCGCTACCAGAGCGTGGTGATCACTGACCAGGTCAGGCGCGGAGGGCGGCCTTGGCGATGTTGTGGGCGATGGTGCCGAGGCGGGTGAGGCGAGCGTCGCCGAGGGGTGTGAGTTTGCCGCCGAGGCGGTTGGTGACGAAGGCGAGAGACAGGCCGGTTTCCGGGTCGGCGAAGGCACCGGAGCCGCCGAGACCGAAGTGGCCGAAGGCCGAGATCGGCTCGGCGCGTGAGGGTTTCATGGGCACGCCGTGGTAGCCCATCGCCCACGGGATGCGGAAGGCGAGCACATAGTCGGGGGTGAAGACCTGCCGGGTGGCGGCGCGGCGAATCGTGTCGGGGGACAGGATGCGGGTGCCGCCGAGTTCGCCGCCGTTGGCCAGGGCGCCGTAGACGCGGGCCAGAGCCCGGGCGGAGAAGACACCGTTGACGCCGGGCATCACCGCGTCGTGCACGCGCGGGTCGACGATGAGGTCGGCGAAACCGCGCGGGGTGGTTTCGGCCGCCGCCGCGAATCGGGTGCGGGTGAGCAGGTCGGAACCGCGCTCCCAATCCATGCCTGCGGCGGTGAGGCGGGGGAAGGTGGTGGCGATGCGATGACGTTCCCCGGTGGGCACGCGGAACCAGAGTTCCTCCGCGTCGAGAGGTTCGGCGAGTTCGGTGCGAACCACGTCGACGAATTCGCGACCAGTGACGCGCTGCACCAGCTCGGCGGCCAGGTGCCCGTAGCTGATTCCGTGGTAACCACTGGTGACGAGATGACGCGGGTCCGGGGTGGCGGCGGCGAGCGCGGCGGTGACCGCCTTGTCGTCGAGGAAGGTGTCGATCGGCCCGGAGATCAGGCCGCGCAATCGGTGCAGCCCGGCTCGGTGGGTGAGCACGTCGCGGACCGTGATGCGGCCCTTGCCCGCCGCCGCGAACTCGGGCCAGTATTCGGCGACCGGGGTGTCGTAGTCGAGCTCGCCACGCTCGGCGAGCTGGTGAATCACCGTGGACGCCACGCCTTTTCCGGTGGAGAAGGCC
The DNA here is from genome assembly GCF_013839555.1 of Nocardia sp. GTS18. Classification (NCBI taxonomy): domain Bacteria; kingdom Bacillati; phylum Actinomycetota; class Actinomycetes; order Mycobacteriales; family Nocardiaceae; genus Nocardia; species Nocardia sp. GTS18. The sequence continues at coordinate 165,492 of NZ_JACBIU010000007.1, forward strand.
AGCGCCACCGAGTCCGCCGTCCACGGCACACCCGGGCGCGCGTACCCGGCCCAGACATCGACCACCGGTTCGCCGTGCAGGTACACGCACAGCGCGCCACCCCCGTGCGAAGGCTTACGGAACAATTGATCGAACACGGTGACCAGACGGACGAAACGGCGATCCACCGACTGCGCTGTCGAAACTCCCATCACCCGAGCATGCCAAATCACCCATGGGACCGGTCGGTACGGTGATCTTTTCCTGACCGTCACATCCGGCAGCGTGGGCGCAATACTCGGGTCATAGCGTGCACGCATGTCCTCGAGACGACGATCGGCGCTGCTCGCGAGGCTTGTGGTGGACGAACCCGGTAGGCCACAGGTGATCCTGGGCGAACTGCGCCGCGTGATCCTCGACGGTGCCGTCCCGCCGTGCACCGTGATCCCGCTGCGCGAGGTGGCCGTATTGTTCGGAGTGAGTCACATCCCGGTGCGCGAAGCGCTGAAAACCCTGATCGGGGAGGGGCTGGTCACCCACCGCCCGCAGCGCGGGTACCAGGTCGCGCAGCTGACGGCGCGTGAACTGCGGGAGATGTACATCGTGCGCGACACCCTGGAATCGGCGTCGCTCGCCGCGGCCGCGCTGTCGGCGGACGACGCCGAACGCGCCGAACTGCTCGCCGTGAACGACCTGCTCGAGCAGGCGATCCTCGACGACGACCCGGCGGCGTATCAGCGCCAGTCACGCTGTTTTCACGTGGCGCTGACCCGACCGTCGCGCATGTTCCGCCTGTTGCAGATGCTCGAATCCGCCTGGAATGTCACCGAGCCGGTGCAATCGATGGTGCACATCGACCGCGCCGACCGTGAGCTCCTGCACACCGACCACCTCGCGATGCTCGACGCCTTCCTCGCCCGAGATGTGGCTCGTCTGCTCGTCGCGGCCGAGGAGCACCATCGACGACTCGAATCGGTGATCGCGACCCTTCCCACCGATACCGGTCTGCTTGCGCCGGAGAATATATCTTCGGCGCAATAGCGGCGAAATTCGCGGGAAACCGCAGGGCAACTGCTGAAACCTACGGTCATCGCAGCAGCTGAACCCTTCCGATGGGAACGACCATGACCGATACCATCACCGTCGCCACCGGTGCGCCCGCCACTGATCCGCCCGCCTACGATCCACGATTGACCAACGAGGATCTCGCACCGCTGCGCAAGCAGACGTGGGGCACCTACAACATCTTCGCGTTCTGGATGTCGGACGTGCACAGCGTCGGCGGATATGTCACCGCGGGAAGCCTTTTCGCACTAGGTCTGGCGAGTTGGCAGGTTCTCGTCGCCCTGCTGATCGGCATCGTCATCGTCTACTTCTTCTGCAATCTGGTCGCCAAACCGAGCCAGGTCACCGGTGTTCCGTATCCGGTGATCTGCCGGAGCGCGTTCGGAGTGCTCGGTGCCAATATCCCGGCGATCATTCGCGGACTGATCGCGGTGGCCTGGTACGGAATTCAGACCTTCCTCGCCTCAGCCGCACTGGATGTGGTTCTGGTGAAACTGTTTCCGGGTCTGGCGCCGTATGCCGTCACCGCCGACTACGGCTTTCTCGGTTTGTCGGCGCTGGGCTGGGGCAGCTATCTGCTGTTGTGGGTGGCGCAGGCGTGCGTGTTCTGGCGTGGCATGGAATCCATCCGCAAGTTCATCGATTTCTGTGGTCCCGCCGTGTATGTCGTGATGTTCGTGCTCTGCGGTTACCTGATCTCGCGCGCCGGGTGGAGTGCCATCGACCTGAACCTGGGGGAGGTGACCCACACCGGCTGGGCGTCGGTGCCGGTGATGCTCGGCGCGATCGCCCTCGTGGTGTCGTACTTCTCGGGTCCGATGCTCAACTTCGGTGACTTCTCCCGCTACGGCAAGAGCTTTCCGGCTGTGAAGACCGGCAACCTGCTCGGTCTGCCGGTGAACTTCCTGCTGTTCTCCCTGCTCGTGGTGATCACCGCCTCGCTGACGGTGCCCGTCTACGGCGAGCTCATCACCGATCCGGTTGCCACCGTCGCCCGCATCGACTCCACGTTCGCGATCGTGCTCGGCGCGCTCACCTTCACCATCGCCACCATCGGCATCAATATCGTCGCCAACTTCATCTCGCCCGCGTTCGACTTCTCCAATGTGAGCCCACAACGAATCAGCTGGCGCGCGGGCGGGATGATCGCCGCGGTCGGTTCGATCCTGATCACGCCCTGGAACCTCTACAACAATCCCGAGGTGATCCACTACACGCTCGAGGTGCTCGGCGCTTTCATCGGACCGCTGTTCGGCGTGCTGATCTGCGATTACTACCTGGTGCGCAAGCAGAAGGTGATCGTCGACGACCTCTTCACCATGTCGGAGCAGGGCAGCTACTACTACCGCAAGGGCTACCACCCCGCCGCGATCGTCGCCACCGCGGTCGGCGCGGGAGTCGCGGTGTTCCCGGTGCTGGCCAATGGTTTGCGCGGCATGCACACCGCGGCTCAGTACAGCTGGTTCATCGGCTGCGGCCTCGGTTTCGCCACTTACTACCTGCTCACCGCCGCCAGGCGCCGGACCCGGCCGGAGGTTCTCGCCTGATGCGTATCCGGGTCGTCAATCCGAATACCACCCGGGCGATGACCGACACGATCGAGCAGTGCGCCCGGGCTGTCGTCGGCGCGGGCACAGTGCTCGACGCGGTCACCTCAGCGACCGGACCGGTCTCGATCGAAAGCCACTACGACGAGGCGATGAGCGTGCCCGGGCTGCTGGCCGCCATTCGGCAAGGCGAGGCCGACGGGGTCGACGGCTACGTCATCGCCTGTTTCGGTGACCCGGGCCTGGACGCCGCACGCGAACTGGCGACCGGACCGGTGATCGGGATCGCGGAGGCGGCGATGCGAACGGCGAGCCACCTTGGCCGGGGCTTCAGCGTCGTGACCACCCTCCAGCGAACCACAGGCCGCGCGGTGGATCTGGCCGAACACTATGGGCTGCAACGTTTCTGCTACGGAGTGCACGCTTGCGAACTACCCGTGCTCGCGCTGGACACCGACCCGGACGCGCGCAAGGTCGTCACCGAGGCGTGCCGGGCGGCGGTGCTGGCCGACGGTTCCGACGCCGTCGTCCTGGGCTGTGCCGGAATGGCGGATCTGTGCGCGCACATCCGTGCTGAGATCGGCGTGCCGGTGATCGACGGTGTCGCGGCGGCCACATTGACCGTGCAATCTCTGCTCACACTCGGACTGCGCAAGTCGGGCAGCGGCGAGTTCGCGACACCGCCGGCGAAGCTCTATACCGGGTTGCTGGAATCGTTCGGGTCGGAATAGGTCAGGCGTCGGCCAGCTCGCCGGTCAGGGCGTCGAGCACCGCGTCGAGATTGTCGACGTCGACGACCAGGCGGGTGAAGTCGGGTCCGTTCAGGTCGATGCGAACCGCGTTTCCGCCGAAAGTGGTGTCCCAGAACTCTTTCCGGCCCTTGCCCCGGTAGACGCCCGCGGCGATCACGCCGGGGATGAAGGTGCCGGGGGCGCGAACCCACGGGGGGCGCAGATCCACCTCGGCGGTGGCGATCTCGGTGATGGCGGCACGGTCGATCACGACCTGCTGGCGCAGCGCGAGCAGCCGATGCCCACCGAGTACATGGACCGTCACCGTGTCGTTGTCGACCTCGAGCTCGACCATCACTACCTCACTCACCATCTGCGGAAACGTTCTCTGTCGAGAGTGCTCCCGTGGCCTGGCTTGCGACTGTGGCGAGGCTGTGAGTTAGCCAAGGAAGTTCACGGCATAGTCAAATGTAGATATACGCATCTATCCGGGTTGTGATCCGAGTGCAGCTCGCCGAGGGATGGTCGGGAAAAAGATGGCAAGGAGGGGACGGGTGTGCCCGGTGGTCGATGGCGACTACCGGGCACTCCGAGGGCATGTCAGTCAGCGGTCAGCAGGCGACCTTGTCCGCCACGATCAGCAGATACTGGAAGCTCCCCTCCCGGTACGCCGTGAGAAACGGCTGTTCCACCCCGGTCGCGAGTTCCGAATGGGTCCGCAGATCCCAGTACGGAATCGTGTCCGGTGTCAGATCGATGACCGTGGTCGGCACCAGACCGTTCTCCGACAGCGCACGGAAGTACTCGCTGCGCGGATGGATCATGCAGCCGTAGTGGGCGTCGATCCAGCTCACCGATGCGGACCGGCCGCCGATGACATCGTTGGAGCAGCCCGTGATGCACACATAGCGCCCGCCCGGTTCCAGCACGCGGGAGAACTCCGCGAACAGGGGGAACAGATCGACGTACATGGTCGTCTCGTTGGTCCACACGGCCCGTACCGACTCGTCGTCGAAACCGGTGTCGAGCATATTGCGGAAGTGGAAGCGCACCCGATCGGAGACACCGCGTTCGACGGCCTGGTCGTTGGCGAATCCGACCTGATACTCGGAGATGCTGACCCCGTCGACCGAACATCCGAAGCGCTCGGCGGCCATGAAGCTGGTTCCGCCGCGACCCGAACCGCCGTCGAGGAGGCGGTCGGCGGGGGTGATGGCGCCGAGGTTGTCGAGGAGGAGGTCGGCCTGGGCGGTCTCGAGGCGGTGCAGTTCGCGCACAAGGCGCTCCTGCCGGGTGTCCTCGGGACCTTCGATGACCGACCAGTCGGGTTCACCGATGCCGTAGTGGTGGTGGTAGAGGCCGTCCACCTCGCCGAGTTTCGTGTTGACCCGGTCGTCGTTGGGATTGTTGTTCCAGTAGGCAGCGACCGAACGCTGGTAGGTGGTGCGCAGGACGGTGCTGTCGGTGTGGGCGTTCGCGATGGTCATCGGTCGTCCTCTCGTGATGCGGTGTCGTCGTGGTACCGGCGGCTGTCGGCGTGCCAGGCGCGGTTGCCGCCCATCCAGGCCCACAGGCCCGTCAGGAATCGGCGCAATTGCGGTGAACCCGCGGCGGCCAAGGGTGCGGCCTCGCGTTCGAAGCGGTGCATGAGTTCGTCGTGGATCTCGGCGGTGCGCAGCACGGCATCGGCCCGGCTGCACCCCTCCTCGGCGGCGAGAACGGTCGGCAGGTTGAACTCCCGCCCACCCGAAAGGTCTTCGCGCGCCATCGAATACAGATCGTTGACCATCTGTGCGGCCAGTGCCGCGGTGGTGACGACCCGCCGGACGGCCGGGTCGGTGTACTCGGGTGCGCCGAGTTCGTAGCGGCCGACCGCGTCGATCGGCGCCATACACGGCAGGAAACTGTGCGGTTGCCGGTTGGTCAGGTACTCCCACACCGGCGGCATCCGCCCCGCCGCTCGCCAGCCTGCCTCGGCGCCGAGGGCGATGAACCAGCCCGCGATCTCGGTCCGGAGCCTGGCCAGCTGGGCGTCGCTCGCGTACCCCGCCAGGTGCGCGAACGAGGTGCGGAACGCGCGCAGGATCGGGTCGGCCTGCATGGCCTGTTCGAGCCGTGGCGCGTAGCGCATGGGCAGGTGCGCCGGGTCCATGGCGGCGGCGGCGAGTTCGAGCCGTGGCCCGAGTTCGGCGGCGGCGCTGGACGGGGTGCCGTCGGGTGCGGTGTCGCCAGGGGCGTCCTCCTCGCAGTAGTAGTCGTCGACCGACCATTCGGCGACGGCGCAGCGCGCCGCGGCGAGCAGCAGATCGGGGTCGTCGCAGTCGGGGTGGGCCAGCATGATGAGCCTGCCGAAATCGGCTTTGCCGAGTTCGTCGAGACGGCCCTCGTACAGGCCGATCTCGGCGGCCCAGGCGAGCAGGCCGACATTGACGGCTTCGGCCAGGGCGGGGTCGTCACGTTCCGGCGGCGGGCAGTAGAGCGCCGGGATGTCTCGTCTGCCGCTGCTTTCGGGTTGCTCGGTGGTGCGGTGCGCGAGGAGCGAAACCCGCAGGCCCGACGTGCCGAGCCCGGTCGGACCGCGCAGCCGGTGCGCGGTGGGCGGGTTCACCACATCGGGCGTGCCGCTCCGTGCCACCGAGGTGGGTGCCGCGAGCCGGGGGACACGACCGATGAGCTCCGTGCCGTGATTCGAGTGGAGCGCGAAGGGCCGGGCGACCGGTGACGCACCCGCGAACACGTCGGCCGGGGCCGTCGCACCGTGTAACAGGGCGACGACCGTCGCGGCGAGGTCGCCGGCCGCCGGGGGAGCGGCGGCTCTGCTGAGCAGGGACATGGCCCGACCGTTCAGTCGGCCCGGCGCGCGACGAGGACGTCGTCGAGCACACCGAGCGCGTCGGGCACCAGCACAGCCGCCGAGTAGTAGCAGCTCACCAGGTACGACATGATCGACTGATCGTCGATCTGCTTGAACCGCACGTTCAGGCTCGGCTCGTACTCGTCGGGAATCCCGGTCTGGTGCAGGCCGACCACGCCCTGGTCCTTCTCGCCGATACGCATCGCCATGATCGAGGTGGTCTGGGTTTCGCTGATCGGGATCTTGCCGCACGGCAGAATCGGCACACCGCGCCAGCCGGGCACCCGGTGACCCTGGAATTCCACCGGGTCGGGGTACAGGCCACGGCGCGAACACTCCCGACCGAACGCGGCGATCGCCTTCGGGTGGGCGAGGAAGAATTTCGTTCCACGGCGCATGCTGAGCAATTCGTCCATGTCGTCGGGGGACGGCGCGCCGGATTCGGTGGTGATGCGCTGTTTGAGATCGCAATTGTGCAGCAGGCCGAAGTCGGGATTGTTCACCAGATCGTGTTCGCGACGCTCGTAGAGCGCCTCGACGGTGAGTCGCAGCTGTTGGTCGACCTGGTTCATCGGGTCGTTGAACAGGTCGGCGACCCTGGTGTGGATCCGCAGCACGCTCTGGGCCAGGCTCAGCTCGTACTCGCGCGGACTGGCGTCGTAGTCGACGAAGGTGCCTTCGAGCAACGGCTCCCCGGAATGGCCCGAGGCGATCTCGATATCGGCCTCGCCCTTGGAATTCTGGTTCCGGCTCGACGCGGTCGACGTATCCGCCCGGATCCGGGCCAGGCCGGGGGTCGACTCGAGGAACTGCTCGAATTCCTGCCTCGGCAGGCAGAGGACGGTGGTCTTGGTGACTGTTTTCACGGTGTCCGGCCAGATCGCCGACGGGTCGGTGAGCATCTCCTCGCCGTAATAGTCACCGCCGGACAGCAGGCCGAGTTTGGTGGCCTCCCCGTATTCACCCGAACCGATCCTGGCCAATTTTCCGTGGACGACGAGAATGACCTGATCCATCGGATTCCCGAATTCCGCGAGCACGGTTCCGGGGTCGAGATCGTATTGGACGAAACTGTCCGCGAGGGGACGCAAGAGGTCGTCGTCGTCGATTTCGCGCAGCGGGGGCAGTTCGCGCAATTCCTGCGGGATCACCCTGGCCCGGGCGCCGTCGACGACGAATTCGACCTCCCCGTTGCCGACGGTGTGGGTGAGCCTTCGGTTGACCCGGTAGATACCGCCCGCCACCTGCACCCATGGCAGTGCGCGCGAGAGCCAGCGCGAACTGATGCCCTGCATCTGCGGCTCGGATTTGGTGGTGTGGGTGAGCTTCTGTGCTGCGTTGGTGGACAGGCTCTTGCGTACGGAATTATCTGTGGGCAGCGGCATTTCGATGGTCATAGCATCCTCACCTCGAGTGGATTCGGGTACGGCCGATCGACCTGTCGTCGTGCGACGACAGGTTGGGGCGTTGGTGAAGCGAATGCGAATGGTCCTGCGCGGGTCGACCCCGGCGTGTGAAACGTGTTGCACGAAAAGTGATGTGCGGCAGAGCGTTCCGGACGACAACGATGTTAGGTGCTGGACGGCTTGCTCGCGCACGATCGCGAAAAATCGGGGCCTGACCGGGAGATGCCTTGTGCGATAGGCGATTGCGGACACGGCGGTGTCCGTGAACGGCCGGTCGAACACCTGGACTTCCGGCTCCGCAACACGCTCGTTTCGGACTGCGGCCGCGCCGGTGACGAAGGGGCCACCGACCGGCGTGGTGTGACATGAAACGCCGCAACATGCGGCCTGTCACAGCCGACACATAATGGAGGTCCGGTGTGGTTAGCTCATATGAGCACATCGGGGTGTGTGAGGTGCATCACAGTCGGTAGGGTCAGGTGGGAACGGTGAATATCAGTCCAAAAGGTGTGGTCGGGTCGGTGCAGCGATTGCTGGCTACCGCGCAGAACGGGCTGGAGGTGATCCGCTTCGGCGGACTGGCGCACGACGTCGAGTCCTCGCCCTTCGAGGTCGTCGAACGCAGGCGCATGTACCGCCTGCGGCACTACTTCCCGGATGACACGACGCCGGGCCGTCCGGTGGCGCTGCTGGTTCCGCCGCTCATGGTGAACGCCGACATCTGGGACGTGAACGCGGCGGGTGGTGCCGTCGGGATTCTGAACGCGGGCGGAATCGACTGCTGGGTCATCGATTTCGGTTCCCCCGCCACCGAGGAGGGCGGCTGGGAACGCGACCTGGCCGATCACGTGCTGGCCGTGAACTCCGCCATCGACACCGTGTGCGAGGCCACCGGCGCGCAGGTACACCTCATGGGCTATTCCCAGGGCGGCATGTTCGCCTACCAGACCACCGCCTACCGCTACGGCAAGGGCGTCGCCTCCATCGTCACCTTCGGCAGCCCCGTCGACATCGTGGCGGGCATGCCGTTCGGGCTGCCCTACGGCCTGGTGTCGGAGGTGGCCGACTTCCTGGCCGACCACGTGATGCACCGGCTGCCGATCACCGAATCGATGGTGCGCTTCGGCTTCCAGATGCTCGACCCGGTGAAGACGGCCAAGTCGCGCATCGACTTCCTGCTGCAGCTGCACGACCGGGAGGCGCTGCTGCCCAAGGAACGTCAGCGCCGCTTCCTCAACAGCGACGGCTGGGTCGGATACGCGGGGCCCGCGGTCGCCGACCTGCTCAAGCAGTTCGTCGCGCACAACCGGATGATGCTCGGCGGCTTCGTGATTCGCGATCATCCCGTCTCGCTCGCCGAGCTGAAGTGCCCCATCCTCGCCTTCGTCGGCGAGGTCGACGACATCGGCCAGCCTGCCGCCGTCCGCGGCATCGTGCGCGCGGCGCCGCACGCGGAGGTGTACGAGGCCAGCCTCGTCGCGGGTCATTTCGGGCTGGTCGCCGGTTCGACCGCCACCAACCACACCTGGCCGATGGTGCGCGACTGGATCGCCTGGATGGACGGTCACGGCCCGCTGCCCGAGACCATCGCCCCGATGCAGGAGCACGTGCCGGGCAACGCCCCGCGCACGGCGGCCACCCGCATGGTGCACACCGCCGCCAGCCTCGCCGAGGCGGGCGCCGGGGTCGGCAAGGCGCTGGAAGGCGTCGCGGGCAGCACGATCCGCGGTTCCATCGAGATGGCGGGCGAGGCGGCGCGCGCACTGCCGCGCCTGACCCGCCTGGGCATGATCCAGCCGCACACCCGCATCTCCCTCGGCAAACTGCTCAGCGAACACGCCAGGCGTGCGCCCCAGAAGGACCTGGTCCTGTTCGACGACCGCGTGCACACCAATGCCGCCGTCGAGCAGCGGGTCGACAATGTGGTGCGCGGCCTGATCTCGGTCGGTATCCGGCCCGCCATGCGGGTGGGCATCGTGATGGAGACCCGTCCGAGCGCGCTGGCCTCGGTGGCCGCGCTCTCGCGGCTCGGTGCCGTCGCCGTGCTGCTCGCCCCCGGCGCCGAACTCGATCGGGCCATCGAACTCACCGGCGTGAAGACGCTCGTCACCGACCCGGAGAACCTGCGCGCCGCCGCCGGGACGAACGCCCGGGTGCTCGTGCTCGGCGGCGGAGACCAGCGCCGGCTCGCCGTGCCGACGAGCGACCGGGTGATCGACCTCGAACAGATCGACCCCGACACGGTTCGTGTCCCCGCGTGGTACCGACCCAACCCCGGCCTCGCCCGCGAACTGGCCTTCGTGCTGGTGCTCGGCACCGGCGATCGCCTCGAGGCGAAGTACATCACCAATCACCGCTGGGCCCTGTCCGCCTTCGGCACCGCGAGCGCCGCGGACCTGGACCGCCGCGACACTGTGTACTGCCTTGCGCCACTGCATCATTCGTCCGGGCTGTTGGTGAGTCTCGGTGGCGCTATCGCAGGCGGCAGCCGGATCGCGCTGGCCAGGCCGGTGGACATGGACCCGGGCAGGTTCGCCGAGGAGGTGCACCGCTACGGCGTCACCGTCGTCACCTACACCTGGACCATGCTGCGCGATCTGCTCGACGCGCAGGTCTTCCCGGCCGGGTACAACCATCCGATCCGGTTGTTCATCGGCTCCGGTATGCCGAAGGGGCTGTGGCGAAGGACCATCGAACAATTCCCGCCGGCGCGGGTGCTCGAGTTCTACGCCTCCATCGACGGTGACGTGGTGCTCGCCAATGTCACCGGCGCCAAGATCGGCGCCAAGGGCAGGCCGGTTCCCGGCACCGCGACGGTGGAACTGGTGGCCTACGACCCGGTCAGCGAGCAGATCCTCGTCGGCGACGACGGCTTCGCCCGGCGCTGCGCCGACAACGAGCCCGGCCTGCTGCTCGGCAAGGCCGTCGACGGCGGCGACATCTCCGATGGCGGGCTGCGCGGGGTGTTCCGCGCGGGCGACGCCTGGTGGCCGACGGAGAATCTGTTCCGCCGCGACGGCGACGGCGACTACTGGCTCGTCGACCGCCGCGACACGGTGATCCGCACCGCCCGGGGCCCGGTGTTCACCCAGCCGATCGTCGACGTGCTCAACGACATCACCCCGGTCGACCTCGAGGTGGCCTTCGCCCTGCCGACCCCGTCGGGAACTCTGGCCGCGGCGGCGCTGAGCGTGCGTGACGGGTTCCGGATCGAACCGGGCGATGTCACCGAGGCGATGCGCGCGCTCGATCGCAGTCAGCGCCCCGACCTGGTCTATGTGGTCGAGGAGATCCCGCGCAGCACGAGCTTCCGGCCGTCGGCGTCGGCGGTCCAGGCGTTCGGATACCCGAAGGCCGGGCCAGGCACCTGGATCTACAACCGCGAGACCGACACCTACGAGGTGCTCACCGACGCGGCCGCGGCGGAACTGTTCGGCGGCAACTGACACATCGACGACGAAGGCCGCCCGGCGAAACCGGGCGGCCTTCGTCGTATCGGAAACTTAGACGCGGTACTCCGTGACCGCATCGACGACGCGACCGAGCTGCGCTTCACTGAGCATCGGCCACAACGGCAACCGCACGATGGTGGCCGAGAACTGCGCCGACCGCGTGCACGGCACCGGAGTACGCCCGTACTTGAGCCCCGCCGGGCTCGAATCGAGCGGAATGTAGTGGAACGGGGCGACGATGCCGCGCTCGGCGAGGTGCGCGATGATCCCGTCGCGGCTGTCCTCGGTCGGCATCCGCAGGTAGAACAGGTGCGCGGTGTGGCCACGGTCGGCGGGCACCGTCATCGGGCGCACGTCGTTGGCGGCGGCCCAGTCGGGCAGCGCGGCCGCGTAGGTGTCCCACACCCGGTGGCGGGCGGCCTGGATGGTGTCGAACTCGGCCAGCTGCGCATCGAGGACCGCCGCATTGAGTTCGCTGGGCAGGTAGCTGGAACCGATGTCCTGCCAGGAGTACTTGTCGACCTGCCCGCGCAGGAAGCGAGCACGGTCGGTGCCCTTCTCCCGCATGATCTCGGCGCGACCCATCAGGATCTCGTCCGACAGCAGCAGTGCGCCACCCTCACCGCAATGCACGTTCTTGGTGTCGTGGAAACTCTGGGTGCCCACCGTGCCGATGGTGCCGAGTTGCCTGCCGCGCCAGGTGCCGCCGAGGCCGTGCGCGTTGTCCTCGATGATCGCCACACCGTGCTGCGCGGCCAGTGCCAGCAGCGGTTCCATGTCGGCGGCGACACCGCCGTAGTGCATCACCACGATCGCCTTGGTGCGCTCGGTGATCGCCTCGGCGGCCGCGGCGGGGTCGATATTGCCGGTCGCGTCGTCGATATCGACGAACACACAGGTCGACCCGCGCAGCGCCATCGCGGTGGCGGCCGAGGTGAACGCGAAACTCGGCACGATCACTTCGTCGTCGGGGGCGAGTTCGAGCAGCAGCGCGCCGAGTTCGAGCGCGTGCGTGCAGGACGTGGTGAGCAGCGCGTGTTCGGCGCCGGTGATGGCCTTGATCTTGGCCGTCGCCGACTTGGTGAACTGGCCGTCGCCATGGCTGTGATCGGAATCCAGGACGGCCGACAGGTTGGCGCGCTCGGCGGCGGCACGGAACGGCCTGCTGAAGATGATGCGGTCGTTCACTCGCGGAGGTCCTTGTCCGTCACGGCTGCCGGCACCGCGACGTCGACTCGATGGTTGGAGACCGGCGCGTGCATCGTATCCGGGCGCGGTGTCGGGGTCTGCACGGTCAGGTACAGCGGCTTACCGACCAGGATGTGCAGGGCCACACCGAGATACTCCGCGATCAGGCCGAGCGAGAACAGGGTGGCGCCCGAGCACAGCAGCAGTACGACGATGATCGACGCCCAGCCCTCGGGGTCGTGATTGTCCTGGGTGAGCGCCTGCACCACGATGAACGCGGCCATCGCGACACCGGCGAGCGCCAGGCTCACACCGAGCATGCTCACCAGGCGCAGGCCGCGAGTTCCGCTGCACAGCACCATCTTCCAGAACAGCGAGAACAGGCGACGGTAGTTGTAGCCGGACTCGTCGCGCCCCTCGGCGCGCAACACCACCGGCACCGAGACCGTATTGCCGACAACCCAGGTGAGCGCCACGTCCAGGTAGACGCCGTTGGCGGCGACCTCGGCCAGCTGACGGCCGATATCGCCGCGGATCAGTCGGAAGCTCTCGAACCGGGTGGAATCGGGGAAGGCGAACACGGTGGCCAGCACGATCTTCGCGCCGCGTGAGGTGAGGTTGCGCAGGAAGCCGTGTGGGCGGGTGTTGGACGGCTTGGAGTAGACGAGATCCGCGCGCGAGGCCAGTGCCGCGTCGAGGAAGTCGGCGATGAAGGCCGGGTCGTGCTGGCCGTCCTCGTCCATCGTGACGATCCAGTCGCCGCGCGCTGCCGCCATGCCCGCGATGGTCGCCGCGTCCTGACCGAAGTTGCGGCTCAACCACACCGCGCGCACCTGCGGGTAGGAGCCCTCCATTTCCTGCAGCACCACATCGGAGCGATCCGGCCCGTTGTCGTGGACGAGGATGATCTCTTCCACCGCGAACCGCGCACCCGATGGGGTCGTGCTCGGCCCGGTGAGCCCGTCCAATTCGGCGACCAGCGCGGCGATTGTGTCCTCACCGCGGTAGACGGGGACGACCACCGACACCGAATGCACCGGATGCGAACCGTTGCGCTCGGCGGCGCCCGCGCGTGGCACAGCGCCGGACCGGGACGAATGTGCGGTGGGAAGCGGCATGGGTCGACTTTCGGTGTCTTGGCAGGCGAGGGGTGTGGGCACTCTAACACCGCACGGTGACGGGTCGGCGGTGCCGGATCGGGCTGTGCGAGGAGCTGTCACGCGGGGATGCCTGTAGGGTCTGGTGCTCGTGGTGGAAAGTAGAAACCCGTCCCGACGTTCGGTCTACATCTGGGGCTTGATCACCGCCCTCGGCGTGATCGCGGGCTATGGCGCGGTACTACTCGCCAACGTCCGGCACTTCTACACCGACGACACCGAATCGCAGTACGTGCCGCTGTGGGTGATGCTCGGCAACCGGCTGCGCGACGGCGATCTGCCGGTGATGGTCCCCGAGCACTGGATGGCGGGCAACTACGCCATCGAAGAAGCGGGCCTGCTGAATCCGCCGCAGCTGCTGATCGATCTGATCGCGCCCTCGGTGGACAACCTCGTGCTCTACGCGACCGTGGTGAAGCTGATCTTCGCGATCATCCTCGGGCTCGGCGTCTACCGGATCTGCCTGGTCTACGGCTCGCGCGTGCAGTGGGCGGCGCTGGCCGGCGTGTCGATCCCGTTCACGGGCTGGCTGCTGTTCTTCGACGAGGCCAGCTGGATGACGGCGTTCACCGGCACCGCCTGGATGGTGCACGCGTGGGCTTCGGGTGTGCGCTACGCGCGCGGAAACAGCGGCCCGATTCCCGTTTTCGTGTATCTGTACCTGGCGATTTCGGTGCAGTACATCTTCCCGGCGGTCGAGGCCGGGCTGATGATCGGCGCGGTCGCCATCGGCGAACTCGTCTACCAGCGGACCTGGCGGCCGACGCTGCGGCTGCTGTTCGTCTCCGGCCTCGCCGCGCTGGCCGGGCTGGCCACCTACCTGCCGAGCATGCTGTCGGCGAAGGTCACCTGGCGCGGAACCGCCCAGATCAACAACGACCAGTTCCTCACCGTGCCGTGGTCGGAGTCGCTGAACGCGAGCCTGCCCACCACACTGCCCGCGTTCACCTCCTGGTGGGGCTACGTGCAGCCGATGCCGGTGGTCTACATCGCCTGGTTCCTCGTTCCGGCACTGGCGTTCGTGGACTGGAACCGGGCGCGCGGTGCGTGGCGCGAGCTCACCGGCATCGCCGTGTTCGCGATCGCCGCACTGATGTGGACCGCGGGTCCCGGCACCATCGGCCCGCTGCGCTGGCCGGCCCGGGTGCTGCCGATGGTCGCGCTCGGCCTGCTGCTGCTGGTCTGTGTGCTGCTCGGCCGGTTCGCGACCTTCAAGGACTGGCGGGCGCGAGGCATCGCGGCGGCTGTGCTGATCGCACTGCTGTGGGTGCGGTCGTTCTCGGCCGACCCGCACAACTGGATCGCCCACGTCATCGCCGCGCTCGCGCTCGCGGCGCTCGGTGCGGCCGTGGTGTGGCTGGCGGTGCAGAAGAGCACGACCGCCGCGGTCGCCCTCGCGATCATCGCGGTGTTCCCCATCGCCTACATCCAGGTCGAGCGCGCCCAACCGACACCCATGAGCTGGAACCTGCCGAGCGACCGGGCCGCCGCCCGCGCCGCGTTCCCCGAATTCGCGGGCACCACGCTGCAACTCGGTGACCGTGCCCTGATCCCGCCGGGGGAGCGCTCCCTCGACGGCGCCTACGGTTCGCTGGTGTTCGGCAACTACGCCAAGGACATCGAACGCACCTACGTCAGCGGCTACACCCCGAACGGGCACTACTGGTTCGGCGACATGCTCTGCATGCGCTGGGACACCAGCGTCTGCCCCGACGCCTACCGGCGCGCGTTCGCCGTCGAGCCGTCGACGGGCAAGACCGTGGTCGACCTGATGAACATCGACCGGGTGGTCCTGCACCGCGCCCTCTACCCGGACGCCGCCGCCCAACCGGCCCCGGCGGGCTGGAAGTGGGTCGACTACCCCGGCCACGAGAAGTACATCGCGGTGCTCGAACGCGAGGACGGCCTGATCTCCACCCGCAACGGCCGCATCTCGGCCGTCGAGAACGCGACCGCCGTCTCCACCTCCGAGAGCGACACCACCAGCAAGGTTCGGGTGAGCTCGGAAAACGGTGGACGGGTGGTGTTCGCGCGGCTGGGCTGGCCGGGCTACCGGGTGAGTCTCGACGGCAAGGACATCCCGTTCAAGGTGGTCGCCAAGAGCTTCGTCGCCGTCGACGTCCCCGCCGGAACAACCGATGCCGAACTCGAACTGACCTGGCGTCCGCCGGGCTGGAAGATCGGCGGCGCCGCGATCGGCCTCGGCCTGCTCGGGCTCGCGTTCTTCCAGTGGCTGTACGTGCGCGGCCGCAAGCCCGAACAGGAAGCGCCCGCCGCGGAAACCATCCCCGACGGCGACGCCGAACTCGCGGACGCGCTGCGATGACCACCGAGGCGGTCCCCGCCGACGGCGTGCTCGCCACGCCGGGCCCACTGCTGCGGATCGTCAAGCGCCAGGAACTGGCGTTCGCGATCGTCGGCGGGTTCAACACGCTGCTCGGCATGGTGCTCGTCGTGTGCTGGCTGCAGGTACTCGGCGACGACCGCCCCGGCCTGTCCGTCGTCGCGGCGTACGCGGTGAGCACGGTGGTGGCGTTCGTCCTGCATCGGACCCTGGTATTCCGGGTCAGCGGCAGACTCCTGCGTGACTTCGTCGCCTTCTGTGGCGTGAACGCGGGCGGGCTCGTGCTGAACGTGGTGCTCGTGGAACTCGCGGTGACGGCGTTCGGGTTTCCCGCCGAGCCGGCGTCGGTGGTGGTGATGGGTCTGGTCGCGGTGCTCAGCTTCTTCGGACACCGCTACATCTCGTTCCGGCGAGCGCGGTAGGTTAGGCACATGGCGCACGAATCCACCATCGACGCAACCCTGCTCGGCCTGCTGGCCTGCCCCCAGGACAAGGGCCCGCTGCAGCTGGTGCGCACCGAAGCCGGTGCCAGCGTGCTCTACAACCCCCGCCTGCGCCGCGCCTACCCGATCGACAACGGCATCCCGGTGCTGCTGATCGACGAGGCTCGCGACGTCACCGACGCCGAACACGAATTCTTCCTCGCCGAATCCTGAGCCGGTTCAGTTCGGCCCAGCGGCCTCGATCCGGCCCGTCAGGTACCGCTGCATACTCGGCCCGACCGCCGCGACGACCGCGTCGAGCGGCATCGAGGCGAGCGGCTCCACACAGATCACTTTGCGCGCGACCAGGACGCCCATCATCTGGGCCGCCGCCAGTGACACACGGGCCTGACCGTCGTCGTCCGGTCGCGCGATTCGGACGCGCACCCGTTCCAGCACCACCTTCAGCAGGAATGTACGCGTCATGTCCGCGTCGCCGGTGAGCATGCTGCGCACCATGGCGACGATGCCTGGCCCGGCGGGCGAGTCCCATATCCCCACCACCGCGCGCACGATCGCCGCACCGAGCTCGTCCAGCGGCGCCGAATCCACAATGGTGAGGGTGGCTTCCGGGTCGACCGGGAATTCGACGACGGCCGCGAACAACTGCTGCTTGGTGCCGAAATAGTGGTGCACGAGGGCGGGGTCGACCTGCGCGGCGGCGGCAACCGCGCGGATCGAGGTCTTGTCGAACCCGGTTTCGGCGAAGCGCGCACGGGCGGCGTCCAGGATCGCCGCCCGGGTGTCGACATTGCCCGGCCGTCGCCCCGACCGTGTGCCAGGCGATCTCTTCGCGCTCATCCCAGGACTCCTCCACCGACCGACGCGCGGACCCGCTCCGCGCCGTGCTCCGCTACGGCGTGCGTCTGCGCAGTGTCGCAGCGCCAAGACACAGTGCCACAATCGCGAACCCGGCAACGACGGCGATATCGCGCCACATCGTCGCGGTGGGTTCGGCATTGATCGACACCTCTTGGAGCGCGTCGACGGCGTAACTCAACGGCAGGACATCGCTGATCGCCTCCAGCCAGCCGGGCAGCCGGTCACGCGGAACGAGCAAGCCGCACAGGAAGATCTGCGGCGCGACGATCACCGGCATGAACTGCACCGCCTGGAATTCGGTGCGCGCGAACGCGCTGGCGAGCAGGCCGAGCGCCACCCCGCACACCGCGTCGACCACGGCGATCAGCATCACCCACCCCGGATTACCGGCCGCCTCGAGATCGAGCAGCCAGAACGCCACAACACATGCCACGGCGGCTTGCGCGGCGGCGGCCAGCGAGAACGCGGTGCCGTATCCGGCGAGCAGATCCAGTTTGCGCAGGGGAGTGGTGAGCAGCCGTTCCAGGGTGCCCGAGGTGCGTTCGCGCTGCATGGCGATAGCGGTGATCAGGAACATCACGATGAACGGCAGAATGCCGAGCATGGTGATGCCCACCCGGTCGAACAGGGTCAGCGGTGCGTGTGGCGCCTGTGGTGTGTCCTGATAGATGAAGTACAGCAGCGTCATCAGTAGTGCCGGGACGACGAGAATCATGGCGACGGTGCGGTGATCGTTGCGCAGCTGCCGCAGGATCCGGCCGGTGGTCGCGGTGTAGGGAGTGCTCATGCCCGCGTTCCCTTCGTGATGAGGGCGAGGAACGCCGTTTCGAGATTCTGTTCGCCGGTGCGTTCCCGGAGTTCGGCGGGGCTGAGCTGGGCGAGGAGCTCGCCGTCGCGCATCAGCAGCAGCCGGTCGCAGTGTTCGGCCTCGTCCATCACATGACTCGAGACGAGCAGGGTCGTTCCCGCCGAGGCCAATTCGCGGAATCGCTGCCACAGTTCCACCCGCAGCACCGGATCGAGGCCGACGGTCGGTTCGTCGAGAACCAGCAGCTCGGGCCTGCCGACCAGCGCGCACGCCAGCGAGGCGCGGGTCTGCTGCCCACCGGAGAGCTGGTCGCCCAGCTGGTCGGCGTGATCGGTCAAACCGACTGCGGCGAGGGCGGATTCGGTGTCGCTGCGGTCGCGCCCGTAGAGCGCCGCGTAGTAGGCGACATTGTCGCGGACGCTGATATCGGCGTAGATGCTCGGCGCCTGGGTGACGTACCCGACCCGGCGTCGCAACCCGCCGCTACCCGCGGCTTCGCCCAGGACGGTGACCGTGCCCGATTCCACCAGCTGGGTGCCGACGATGCTGCGCATCAGAGTGGTCTTGCCACATCCGGACGGCCCGAGCAGCCCGGTGATGGTTCCCGGCTCGATCCGTAGATCCAGTCCTTGGAGCACAGCGCGTTTCCCTCGGCGGACGGTCAGACCTACCACCTCGACGGCGGGTGATGATGGGGTGCGCGACATGGTCGCCTCAATTCATCAAGTGTTGAATTCACTACCTGATGAATTTAACTCCGTACTGGCAGCGCGGCAAGGGTCAGTGCTCGTGACCCGGGAGTGTCGCGGGAGCCTGACCAGACTCGACGACCACGAACTGGCCCATCATCCCCTGGTCCTCGTGCCACAGCAGATGGCAGTGGTACCTGTACGGCGTGTCCGGATCGGCGGGCCCGTCGAACCGCAGTACCAGCCGCGCCGTCGTGTTCGGCGGCAGGAACACGGTGTCCTTGGCGCCGGCCAGTTCGGGCGGTGGTGGGCCGCCGTTGTACTCGGTGATCCGGAATTGCACGTCGTGAACGTGGAAGTTGTGGGCCTGACCGTCGGCATTGGCCACCACCCACGTCTCGGTGGTGCCCCGGGTGACGACGGTGTCGATCCGGTCCATGGCCATCGCGTTTCCGTTGATCGCCGTACCGGCCAGCTCGAACTGCCGTTCGGTCACCGAGTCCTCAGGGTTCGGAAGAGTTTGCGCGGCGAGGTATTCCGGGACAGCCGTCGAGGGCCTCAGGGTCTCGGCCGCACGCAACTCGAGCACGTCGAAACTGTCGTCACCACCGGAGAACCGATTTCCCCAGAAGTCCATGCCCACATCCAGCTGACCACTGCGCAACACCGTGCGCTCACCCGGCCGCATCCGCACCACGATCTCGGCGCGTTCGCCAGGCGACAGCCGCACCCGATCCAGAGTCACGGGTCGCTCGAGCAACCCGCCGTCGGTGCCTACCAGCGCGAACTGCCGGGTGTCGTCGAAGGCGAAGGTGTAGACCCGCGCGGTCGAGGCATTGAGCAGTCGCAACCGGACGAGCTCGTCGCCCACCTCGCGATACGGGTCGAGGGTGCCGTTGACCATCGTCCGATCGCCGAGGAAGCCGGTATTGCGGAAGATCTTGTGCGCGCCGTCGAGCCGGTCGTCGCGCAGCCGCACGTCCTGCACGATCACCGGCAGGTCGTCGACGCCTCGGGCAACTCGTTGCGCACCCGCACACGGACCTTCTCGCCCCGGTTCGCACGCAATGTCGGCCCGAGATAGCTGCCGTTGAATCCCCATGTCTCGGTGGCTTCACCGGCCTCGAATTCAGTTGTCCCCGTGCGCATATCGAGGGAGAAGACTCTGGTGCCGTCGGCATCGATGCTGCTGTCGGCCAGGGGTGGGATATTCAGCGGTCGCGTGAACTCTGTTGTGCCGACCGTCGATACGTCGGCCGACGACCACGTCCACGTCACCACGCTCGCGATCACTGTGACGAAAGCGATCGCGAGCGCGCAGCTGCCGAGGACGAGCCGGCGGAGAGTTCGCATGTCACGACGCTAGGTCTGCCCGACCCACCGTCACATCGGGAGCGTCACCCATTCGGACCCTGACTTTCCGTCGCTGTGATGCGGGTCACTTCGGCGGGTTGTCACGTTCGAGGGTCCTGTCTTGTCCCATGCACGACTTCACCGAAAAGGAGCAGGACATGACCACCACCACGCATCGCATCGTCGTCCTCGGTGCCGGCTACACCGGCTTGCTCGCGGCCGTCCGCCTGGCCCGCCGCACCAGGAAAACGAACGTGCACATCACCCTGGTCAACCCGTCGGCCCGCTTCACCGAACGCCTCAGGATGCACCAGATCGCGGCCGGTCAGGAGTTGGCGCACCACGACATCCCGACGATCCTCGCCGGTACCGGAATCCGGTTCGTCCAGGGGTTCGCCACCGTCATCGATCCGGACGCCCGCCGCGTGTACGTCGACGGATTCGGTGACATCACCTACGACGAACTGATCTATGCCCTCGGCAGCAGCACCGACACCTCCGTGGTCCCCGGCGTCGCCGACCACGCCTGGACACTGAACGATCCCCGGCGCGCGCACGACTTCGCGCGCCGGGTGGCCGCCTGCCGCACCGTCACCGTGTGCGGCGCTGGTCTCACCGGGATCGAGGCAGCCACCGAGATCGCCGAAAGCCACCCGGACGTGCGTGTCACCCTCGTCAGCTCCGGCCAACTCGGCGCCATGATGGGCACCAAGGCCCGCACCTATCTGAACACCGTGCTCGACCGGCTCGCCATCGTGCGGGAGATCGGTCAGCGGGTGACCGAGGTGACCGCCGATTCCGTCGTCCTCGCCGACCGCCGACAGATCGACACCGATCTCACCCTGTGGACCAGCGGCGTGCGCGTGTCACCCCTGGCCGCCGAGTCCGGGATCGAGACGGACGAACGCGGACTGATCGTCGTCGGGCCAACACTGAAGTCGGTGTCGCACCCCACGATTCGCGCCATCGGCGACGCCGCCGCGATCCGTCAACCGTGGGGGCAGATCCACGGCACCTGCCAGAGCGGCCTGCCCTCGGCCACCTACGCCGCCGATGCGATCGCCGCCGAGCTGCGCGGAAAGACCGTGCGTCCCTTCCGCTTCGGCTACTTCCACCAGCCCGTCAGCCTCGGACGCCGCGCCGCCGTCATCCAGTTCACCCGCGCCGACGACACACCGGGCCGGTTCTACCTCACCGGCTGGGCCGCCCGGACCTACAAGGAGATGGTCAGCAGCAGCCCGGTCCCGGCGATCAAGGCGACCAAGCGGGTGCCTGTCGATCTGCAACTGTCCAAGGGCGGCGCGGCGACCCGCGATCTCGTCCGTCATGGTTGAGCACATGCAGGAGCACGACCCGTTCGTCGACCATCGCAGGCTGCTGTTCGCCACCGCCTACCGCATGCTCGGTACCGTCACCGACGCCGAGGACGTCCTGCAGGACGCCTGGCTGAAGTGGCACGAGACCGACCGGTCGGCGGTGGCCAACCCCCGCGCCTATCTGGTCCGCACCGTCACCAATCTCGCGCTGAACCGGCTCACCAGCGCCCGCGCCGTCCGTGAGAAGTACGTCGGTCCGTGGCTGCCCGAGCCGGTGCTCACCACACCCGACATCGCCGAGGACACCGCATTGGCCGACACCGTCTCCACCGCCATGCTCGTCGTACTGGAAACACTGACCCCGGTGGAACGGGCGGTCTTCCTGCTGCGCGAGGTGTTCGGCTACTCCCACGCCGAAATCGCCGAAACACTCGACCGCTCCGAGGCGGGCGTCCGCCAGATCGCGCACCGTGCGAAGAGCCACGTCCAATCACGACGCCCCCGCTTCGACGCCGACAAGGCCGCTCGCGCCCGCGTCACCGAACAGTTCATGGCCGCCTGCTCCGGCGGCGACCTCAACGCCTTGATGAACCTGCTCGCTCCCGACGTGACCTGCTGGTCCGACGGCGGCGGCATCGTCACGGCCGCTCGCCGCCCCCTGCACGGCCCCGATCATGTCGCGCGCTGGATCCTCGGCGTGCTCGCCAAACCGTCCTCGACCGGTGCCGAACTCGCCGCCACCGACATCAACGGTGAACTCGGCGCACTCATCACCTTCGCGGGCACGCCGGGTGCCGCCTTCACATTCGACCTGGTCGACGGCCGGATCCAGAACCTGCGTTTCCAGGTCAACCCGACCAAACTCGCCGGCCTGAACGAGGGTCGCGACCTGCTCGGCTGACGGGGTGTGGCGCTCGCGCGGATCGTTGCGGGTGAGAATGGGCGTCGTGTCTGCTCAGGAACTCGCTGTCGACCCGGCCGCCGCGGCGTGCCGGATACTCGGATCGGTATTGAGGTCGGGGCCGGTGGCGATACGCATCGTGGAAGTCGAGGCCTACGGGAGCGATGCGACCGGGCCGTGGCCGGATCCGGCGGCGCACTCGTGGCCGGGACCGACCGCACGCAACGCGGTGATGTTCGGCCCCGCCGGGCGGCTCTACGTGTACCGCTCGTACGGAATTCACCTGTGCGTCAACGTGACCGCAGGCTTCGACGGTGTCGCGTGCGCGGTGCTCGTCCGGGCCGGGGAAGTGGTCGAGGGCGCCGAGATCGCCCGCGAACGCAGGCCCGCCGCACGCGCCGACGCCGACCTCGCACGGGGACCGGGCAATGTGGGCAGTGCGCTGGGAATCAGCCTGTCCGACTACGGAACCGAGCTGTTCGACCCGTTCTCGCAGGTACGGCTCGAACTGAAGCCCCCGGTGCCGCTCGCCGAGATCGCCTCGGGCCCACGCGTGGGCGTGAGCCTGGCCGCCGAGGTGCCCTGGCGGTTCTGGTTGCCCGGCTCGTCGGCCGTCTCCACCTACCGGCGCAGTCCGCGTGCCACCAAACCCGTGAGCTAGCAGCGATTTCGAAATTCTTCGCCGACAGCGATGAGTTCTGCGGCGACGGCCCGTCCTATCAGTTGAACGCGCTACCCACCGAGCGCGACCGACCAGAAGGACGACAAGATGACCACCGCCACGCTTTCCGCGAACTCCACCTCCGCCGCCACCTACCGCCCCGGCAAGATCCGCAACCGCGTCCTGTGGACCCTGCAGATCGTGCTCGGCCTGTTCTTCATCATCGCCTCGGGCGGCCCCAAGCTGGTGATTCCGCACATTCTCATGGAGAACCCGCCGGCGAACATGACGATCCCGCTGGGTTTGCTCATCTTCATCGGCGTCGCGGAGGTCGCGGGCGGAATCGGTCTCATGGTGCCGCGCGTGTCCGCGCTGGCCGCCGCCGGTCTCTCGGTGCTCACCGTGCTCGCCGCCGCTACCCAGGCCTTCATCGCCGACCTGCCCGGAATGGCGATCTTCCCGCTGGTGCTCGCCGCGATCTTCGCCTGGATCGCCTACGAACGCCGCGCCACCATCACCGCGCTGACGCGATGAGCCACAACCCCACACGCTGACGATCACCGGACACCGAGTCCGGTGATCTCGGCGTGTCCGGGGCAGTCCCGCGACCGAATGGTGGGTTCGGTCGCGGGAGACAAAGTGTCGGCGCCGATCTCGTCTGCGAAGCCACTGTGGCGCGCGCCACGTAGGTGCGACGATCAGGGACCGGTTCGAGATCGCATCCCAGGAGCACCCGTGTTCAGTTTTTCCAGCACCGACGGCACCGAGATCCATGTGCGCAGCTGGCTGCCGTCGGACACCGAACCGCAGGGCGTCGTGCAGATCGCCCACGGCATGGGCGAACACTCCGAGCGCTACGGCCACCTCGCCGAGCGGTTGTCCGCTCTCGGCTTCGCCGTCTACGCCGACGATCACCGAGGTCACGGCCTCAGCATGGGTGAGGTACCGGGCGAGCTGGGCCCCGACGGCTGGAACCTGCTCGTCGCCGACCTGGTGGCGCTCACCGAGCTCCTGCGCGAACGTCACCCCGGCCTGCCGGTGACGCTCTTCGGCCACAGTCTCGGATCCTTCGCCGTGCAGCAGTACATCCTCGATCACGCCGACCTCGTCGACGAGGTCGTGCTCTGCGGGTCGACCGCCGTCGACGGGTTGTTCGCCGAGATCGCCGCGGCGGGCGGTGACCTGACCGTCTTCTTCAACGCCCGATTCCAGCCGACCCGCACCGACGCCGACTGGATCAGCCGCGACGAAGCCCAGGTCGACGCCTACATCGCCGACCCCTGGTGTGGCTTCGCCATCGACCCGACGAACCTGGGCGAGCTGGCGGCCGTCGCCACCGAGCGGCTGGCGAAGCCGGTGGTGCGTCCCGATCTGCCCGTCTATGTGATGGTCGGCGATCAGGACCCGCTCAACGCGGGACTGCGATTGAGCGATCTGCTGGTGCAGCGCTACCGCGACGCGGGCCTGACCGACCTCACCTATCGGGTCTACGCGGGTGCCCGGCACGAGGTCCTCAACGAAGTCGACCGCGACGAGGTCGAAGCCGACTTGGCCGCCTGGATCACCCGCGCCCGGACCTGAGGACATAACCGGGGTGCGCCCGGCCGACGCGATGCGCAAAGATAGATCCTCGTGACCGGCGACATCTTCGACGAACTGACCTGGCGCGGCCTGATCGCGCAGTCCACCGACCTCGACGAGTTGCGCGCAGCCGCGGCCGCGCAGCCGTTGACGCTGTATGCCGGCTTCGACCCCACCGCCGCCAGCCTGCACGCGGGCCACCTCGTCCCGCTGCTCGCGCTCAAGCGTTTCCAGCGCGCGGGTCACCGCCCGATCGTGCTCGCCGGCGGCGCGACCGGCCTCATCGGCGACCCCCGCGACGTGGGCGAGCGCACCATGAACTCGACGGACACGGTCGCCGAATGGGCTCAGCGCATCCGCGGCCAGCTCGAGCGGTTCGTCGACCTCGACGATTCGCCGACGGGCGCGGTGATCGTCAACAACATGGACTGGACCGGGCCGCTCACCACCGTCGACTTCCTGCGCGATATCGGTAAGCACTTCTCCGTGAACGTCATGCTCGCCCGCGACACCGTCAAACGACGTCTCGAAGGCGAGGGCATCTCCTACACCGAGTTCAGCTACATGCTGCTGCAAGCCAACGACTACCTGCAGTTGCGCCGTGAACACGGCTGCACACTGCAGGTCGGTGGCTCCGATCAGTGGGGCAACATCATCGCCGGCGTCGAACTCAACCGGCGGGTCGACGGGGCGCACGTACACGCGCTCACCGTCCCCCTGGTGACCTCGGCCGACGGCAAGAAGTTCGGCAAGTCCACCGGCGGCGGCAGCCTCTGGCTCGACCCGGAACTCACCAGCCCCTACGCCTGGTACCAGTACTTCGTGAACACCGCCGACGCCGATGTGGTCCGGTACCTGCGCTGGTTCACCTTCCTGAGCCGCGAAGAACTCGACGAGCTGGAACAGGCCACCGCCGAACGGCCCTTCGCACGCGAGGCCCAGAAGCGGCTGGCCGCCGAAATGACGACCCTGGTACACGGCGAAGCCGAGACCCGGGCGGTGGAACTGGCGAGCCAGGCCCTGTTCGGCCGTGGTGATCTGCGCGAACTGCCCGAGTCGACACTCGGCGCGGCCCTGCGCGAGACCGCGATCGACGGCAAGGTCGCCGAGGTCGCGCCCGGCGAGCCCGACACCATCGTCGATCTGCTCGTGGCCTCGGGACTGTGCGACAGCAGGGGAGCGGCACGGCGCGCGGTGAACGAAGGCGGTGCCTCGGTGAACAACGAGCGCATCAGCGACATCGACTGGACCCCGTCGAACACCGACTACCTGCACGGCCAGTGGCTGGTGCTGCGTCGCGGAAAGAAGAACATGGCGGGCGTGCGTCGGATAGCCTGATCCAGGAGCGGAGGCCTGAATCACATTCGTGTGATTCAGGCCGGTTCCGCTGCGTCGGTCGTGGCGCTGACCTGCGGGAATGCGCTGGCATCCAGGCGATTTGACGTTGCGTTATCCGGCGCGTAACTTATTGGAAGTCAGAGCGACACGGACGCAAGAGCCGGAGAGCGCCTGACAGGCCAAGATCAAGTGACCAGGGTAGCGATTGACATCGCCTGGAAGCGTGGTTAGGCTGGAACAGTTGCCCAGCGGAAGATCTGAAGAGATTCGGTGATCTGCTTGTGCGTGTGTTCTTTGAGAACTCAATAGTGTGTCGATGAATGTCAGTGCCAATATTTTTATTGGTTCCAGCCTTCGCGTACCCCCCGGTCGTGGGAGGTTGGACATTTTTGAACAACAGCGAATCTTAATTTGCTGGTGTTCGCTTTGCTAGATTTTTCGGACTCTAGTTAGATATTTCTGATTACACCCTTCGGGGTGTGGTTGAGAGTCTTCAACGGAGAGTTTGATTCTGGCTCAGGACGAACGCTAGCGGCG
>NZ_JACBIU010000008.1:0-169646 GCF_013839555.1 Nocardia sp. GTS18
GTTCATGCTGTGGCGACGCAGCTACGACACCCCCCCCCCGCCCCCCGCCGCCCCGACGAACTACCGGTGCGGGTCTTCGCCGACGCGCGGCTGTCGGAATACACCGACGAGCCCGATGCCGCGCACTGGCTGGTGGTGTGTACCCCGCGCGACACCCGGCTCTCCCAGCTGCGGGCGGGCGAGGCGACGAGCGCCATCCTGCTCGAAGCCACCCGGCTCGGTCTCGCCACCAGTCTGCAGTCCGAACCCCTCGGCATGCTCGACCTGCGCGACCAGATCCGCACCACGGTCCTGCAGAAATGCGCCTTCCCGCATGTGATGGTCCGCCTCGGCGTCATGCCCCACGCCGCCGCGCCCCTGGAATCCACTCCTCGCCGCCTCGTAGACGACGTCATCGAGTACGACGAGACCGTGTTCGCCATGGCCTAGTTCCCCCGCCCGGCAGTTCCCGTCAGCGCCGCCGCCCGATCCGGGTGTGCGGCGCTGACGTGCGTTCGGGCTCGAACGAAATCGGCTCGCCATCCGTAATCATCTCTGTCACGCGGCGATATACGACTGTATCGCCAGACGCGTACTGCCGCTTCGGACAACGATACGTGCGGGTAACCCTGCCTCGCGGTACACATACGTGGCAGAAGAGGGCAGACTGCCAGCAATCGCGAGTTTCGCAACCTCACCCGTCCGGGCCAGGTCCTTGGAGAATTGTGGAAGGAGTCGGCGAGTGTTCAGCCGTATCGCCATCGTGAATAGGGGAGAGGCCGCCATGCGCCTCATCCATGCCGTGCGTGATCTGGCGGCGGCGACAGGACTACCGATCGAAACGGTAGCCCTGCACACCGACGTCGACCGCACCGCGACCTTCGTGCGCGAGGCCGACATCGCCTACGACCTCGGGCCCGCCGCGGCCCGCCCGTACCTCGATCTCAAGGCCCTCGAGAAGGCACTGGTCGCCACCAAGGCCGACGCCGCGTGGGTCGGCTGGGGCTTCGTCGCCGAGGACCCGGCCTTCGCCGAGCTGTGTGACCACATCGGTGTCACCTTCATCGGCCCGAGCGCCGACGCCATGCGCAAGCTGGGCGACAAGATCGGCGCCAAGCTGATCGCCGAGGAAGTCGGCGTCCCGGTGGCGCCGTGGAGCCGCGGCCCGGTCGACACCATCGACGACGCCATCGAGGCCGCGGGCCGCATCGGATACCCGCTGATGCTGAAGGCCACCGCCGGTGGTGGTGGGCGCGGTATCCGCGTCATCACCAACGAAGCCGAACTCGTCGACGCCTACGAGCGCACCAAGCAGGAAGCCGCCCGTGCCTTCGGCAGCGGCGTGGTGTTCCTCGAGCGCCTGGTCACCGGCGCCCGCCACGTCGAGGTCCAGGTGATCGCCGACGGCCAGGGCAGCGCGTGGGCACTTGGCGTGCGCGACTGCTCGGTGCAGCGGCGCAACCAGAAGGTCATCGAGGAGTCGGCGTCGCCGGTGCTGAGCGCCGAGCAGACCGCCGATCTGAAGGCCTCGGCCGAGCGGCTCGCGATCGCCGTCGGCTACTGCGGCGCGGCCACCGTCGAATTCCTCTACCACCCCGGCGATCAGCTGTTCGCGTTCCTCGAGGTGAACACCCGACTTCAGGTCGAGCATCCGATCACCGAGATCACCACCGGTTTCGACCTCGTGCACGCCCAGATCCGCGTCGCCTCGGGGATCAAGCTCGAGGGCGCCGCGCCCGCCGAGCGCGGCCACGCGATCGAGGCCCGCCTCAACGCCGAGGACCCGGACCGCGATTTCGCGCCCGCCCCGGGCCGCATCGTCCGCCTCGACCTGCCCGCGGGCCCCGGCATCCGTGTCGACACCGGTGTCAGCGAAGGCGACACCATCCCCGCCGACTTCGACTCGATGATCGCCAAGATCATCGCCTACGGTCGCGACCGCGACGAGGCGCTCGGCCGTTTGCGCCGGGCCATGGCCGAGACCCGCGTCGTCATCGAGGGCGGTGCCACCAACAAGAGCTTCGTGCTCGACCTGCTCGACCAGCCCGAGGTGATCGACGCCAGCGCCGACACCGGCTGGATCGACCGCGTGCGCGGCGAGGGCCGCCTGGTCACCCACCGCCACTCCACCGTCGCGCTGGCCGTCGCCGCGATCGACGCCTACGAGGAAGACGAACGCGCCGAACAGCATCGGCTGCTGTCGACCGCGTCCGGTGGCCGTCCGCAGGTGCAGCACCAGAGCGGTCGCCCGCTCGACCTGAAACTGCGCGGCGCGAGCTACCGCGTGCGGGTGGCCCGCATCGGCGCGCACCGTTTCCGCGTCGGCATCGAGGCCGGCGCCGACCTGCGCACCGCCGACGTGGATCTCGATCGTTTCGATCGCCACACCGGCCAGATCGTCGTCAACGGCACCCGGTACCGCCTGATCACCGGCACCCACGGCCCCACCCACGTGGTCGATGTCGACGGCATCACCCACCGCATCAGCCGCGACGAGGGCGGCGTGGTCCGGTCGCCCGCGCCCGCGCTCGTCGTCGGCACCCCGCTGGAAGTCGGCGCCGAGGTCGAGGCCGGTGCGCCGGTGCTCGTGCTCGAGTCGATGAAGATGGAAACCGTGCTGCGCGCGCCGTTCCGCGCCCGCCTCAAGGAATGCGCGGTCTCGGTCGGCACCCAGGTGGAGACGGGTGCGCCGCTGCTGCGCCTGGAACCGCTGGCCGACGACGACGCCGAGGAGACCGCCGCCATCGGCACGGTCGTCCTCGACCTGCCCGCCGAGCCGACCCCGCGCAGCCCGCACGAGCGGATGTCGCGTGGCCTCCAGGACCTGCGCAGCCTGCTGCTCGGCTTCGACGTCGACCCGCACGACAACAGCCGCGTGCTCGACGACTACGTCACCGCGCGCAAGGAAACCGTCGCCGACAACATCCGCCCGCTCGGCGAGGAACTCGAACTGGTGCAGGTCTTCGCAGACCTCGCCGAACTGAGCCACAACCGGCCCGCCGACGACGACGGCGCCCACAGCCACGTGCACAGCGCCCGCGAGTACTTCCACACCTACCTGCAGAGCCTGGACGTGGAGCGGGCCGGGCTGCCCGAGTCCTACCAGGCCAAGCTGTCGGCCGCGCTCGGCCACTACGGCATCACCGAACTGGATCGCACGCCCGATCTCGAGGCCGCCGTCTTCCGGATCTTCCTGGCCCAGCAGCGGCCCGCCGAGACCGGCGCGGTGATCACCACACTGCTGCGCGAATGGCTCACCGAGCCCATGCCCGATCAGGTGCTGCGCGAGCCGGTGGGTCTTGCCCTCGAACGGCTCGTCGCCGCCACCCAGGTCCGTTTCCCCGTGGTCGCCGACCTCGCCCGCGGTCTGGTGTACGCCTGGTACGGCCAGCCGCTGCTGCGCCGCAACCGCGCCCGCGTCTACACCAATGTCCGCAGGCACCTGAGCTACCTCGACGCCAACCCGCAGGCCTCCGACCGCACCGAGCGCATCGCGGAGATGGTGCGCAGCACCGAACCGCTCGTCCGGTTGCTCGGCCAGCGGCTGCAGCGCGGCAAGCCCGACCACACCGCCATGCTCGAGGTGCTCACCCGCCGCTACTACGGCAACAAGGGCATCACCGGGGTTCGCACCGAGCAGGTCGGTTCGACCACCTTCGTCGTCGCCGAACGCGCCGGGTCGAGCCTCGTCTCGACCGCGGTGAGCTTCGCCGCGCTCGGTACCGCCCTGGACGGGCTGGCCGAGCTGGCCCGCGGCGCGGTGTCCATCGACGCCGACATCTACCTCAGCTGGGAGGACCAACCCGAGGACTTCGACGCCATGGCGGTGGCCCTGCAGGAAGTGCTCGGCGCGCACCCGCAGCCGAACCAGGTGCACCGCATCACCGCGACGGTCGCGGGCAGCGGCGGCTCGGTCATGCACCACCACTTCACTTTCCGTCCCTCGGTCACCGGCATGGCCGAGGAGCGGCTGATCCGTGGCCTGCACCCCTACATCGCGCAGCGCATGCAGATGGAGCGGTTGCGCAAGTTCGACCTCACCCGCCTGTCGTCCTCGGACGAAGAGGTGTACCTGTTCCGTGCCGTGGCCAAGGAGAACCCCTCCGACGACCGCCTGATCGCCTTCGCCCAGGTGCGTGACCTGGCGGCGCTGCGTGAGCAGGACGGCAGGCTGGTCGCGCTGCCGACGGCCGAGAGCGCCATCGCCACCTGTGTCGATTCGATCCGCCGGGCCCAGTCGCGGCGCCCGTCGGCCAAGCGGCTCAACACCAACCGCATCGTGATGTACATCTGGCCGCCGATGGACGTCACCCGGGCCGAACTCGAGACCATCGGTGGTCACGTGCTGCCGTCGGCGGCGGGTGTCGGTCTCGAGGAGATCCTGCTCATCGCCCGCCAGCGCGATCCGCAGACCGGCGAGCTGAACAAGATCGTTGTGCGCATCTCCTTCGACGCCACCGGCGGCACCGAGGTGACGGTCGGCGAGCGGACCGACGAAGCCGTCGAACCGCTCGACGAATACCGCCAGAAGGTGCTGCGCGCGGCGGCCCGCAACACGGTCTACCCCTACGAATTGACCGGACTGCTCGGCGAATTCGCCGAGTACGACCTCGACGAGAACCATGCGCTCGTCCCCGTCGACCGGCCGAAGGGCCACAACAAGGCGGCGCTCGTGGCCGGTGTGGTCACCACGCCGACCCCGCGTCACCCCGAGGGCGTCACCCGGGTGCTGCTGCTCGGTGACCCGACCAAATCCCTCGGCGCCCTGTCGGAGCCGGAGTGCCGCCGGGTGATCGCGGCACTGGATCTGGCCGAGCAGATGCGTTTGCCGCTGGAGTGGTACGCCCTGTCCTCGGGTGCTCGTATTTCGATGAGCTCGGGCACCGAGAACATGGACTGGGTCGCGGCCGCGCTCAAGCGGATCGTCGAATTCACCCAGGACGGCGGCGAGATCAACATCGTCGTGGCCGGGATCAACGTCGGCGCCCAGCCGTACTGGAACGCCGAGGCCACCATGCTCATGCACACCAAGGGCGTGCTGGTGATGACTCCGGATTCGGCGATGGTGCTCACCGGCAAGCAGTCGCTCGATTTCTCCGGTGGTGTGTCGGCCGAGGACAACTTCGGCATCGGCGGTTACGACCGGGTGATGGGCCCCAACGGTCAGGCGCAGTACTGGGCGCCGAACCTCGGCGCGGCGCGCGATGTGCTGATGTCGCACTACGAGCACACCTACGTCGTCCCCGGTGAGTCCGCACCGCGCCGGGCCACCAGCACCGACCCCGTCGACCGGGACATCTCGAGCTTCCCGCATGTGTTGGCGGACAGCACCTTCGCCACCGTCGGCGAGATCTTCTCGGCGTCCGCGAACCCGGATCGCAAGAAGCCCTTCGACATTCGCACGGTGATGCGCGCGCTGGCCGACCAGGACCACCCGGTGCTGGAACGCTGGGCGGGCATGGCCGACGCCGAGACCGCCGTGGTGCAGGACGCGCACCTCGGCGGAATCCCGGTGTGCCTGCTGGGTATCGAGTCGCGCAATGTGCCGCGTCGCGGCCTGGTGCCGACCGACGGTCCCGACACCTACACCGCGGGCACCCTGTTCCCGCGCTCGTCGAAGAAGGCCGCCCGTGCGATCAACGCGGCCAGCGGTAACCGTCCGCTTGTCGTGCTGGCGAACCTGTCGGGCTTCGACGGTTCGCCGGAGTCGATGCGCAAGCTGCAGCTCGAGTACGGTGCCGAAATCGGCCGTGCCATCGTCAATTTCGACGGCCCCATCGTGTTCTGCGTGATCTCGCGCTACCACGGCGGCGCGTTCGTCGTCTTCTCGAAGGCGCTGAACCCGAACATGACCGTGCTCGCCCTGGAAGGCTCGTTCGCCTCGGTGCTCGGTGGCGCGCCCGCCGCCGCCGTGGTGTTCGCCGGTGAGGTCAACGCCCGCACCGCCGCCGATCCCCGTATCGGCGAACTGGAGGCGCGCGTGGCCAACGCCTCGGGCACCGACCGGGCGACCCTGGCCGCCGAACTCGACGAACTCCGGTCGTCGGTCCGCGCGGAGAAGCTGGGCGACGTGGCCGCCGAGTTCGACCGCGTGCACAACATCCAGCGCGCGGTGGAGGTCGGTTCGGTCGACGCGATCGTCAGCGTCGCCGACCTGCGCCCGCGCATCATCGAAGCGATCGAAACCCGCCTGGGCTAGGCGATTTCGGGTGACCGGCCGCCCGCTCGGGCGGCCGGTCACAGCTTCGTCATGATTCCGCTCGCCCGAACTGGGTAATTCTCGGTTGGCAGCCTGTCGGCTGTCGATCGAGAAGGGATAAGGTTTGTCGATTTCCGCTGACGAATCCCAGAGTCGAAATCCGAACAAAGGCTATATCGCCCTTTTGGGCTGGAGTTTGAACGCCGTAGCGGCTGTCGATCGTTTCGATCGGCGCTACATCGTGGTAGCCCCCGCATGGGCGCAAGATTATTGCACAGAACACGACATTCCCTATATTCCATGGGATTTCGAACGTCTCAACGATCGTTCGATGGAGATCGCGGAAACGCTGAAGGATCTGGGCGTCGACGTCGCCATTCCGATCTTCGAGGAAACCGTCGAATGGGCGGGCGCGATCAATTCGGTGCTGCTCGACAACCCCCGCCTGCTCGGGCAGGCCATGCTGCTGCGCGACAAGTCGCTGATGAAGCGGCGCGCCCAGCTAGGCGGCATCCGGGTCGGCATCTTCGAGGAGGCACACGACCGCGACGACGTGGCCCGTTTCCTCAAGCGGGTCAATCAGACCCTGCTCAAGCTCGACGGTGACCCCAACGACCCGATCCACCTCAAGGCGTTCGACAAGGCGGGCTGCCTGGGTCACCGCGTGATCCGCACGCCCGACGAGATCGACACCATCCCCGACGACGAGTTCCCGATGCTGATGGAATCGCATCTCGACGGCTGGGAGTTCGCGGTGGAGGCCTGGGTACACAAGGGCCGCATCTGCTTTCTCAACATCTCCGAATACGTCACCCTCGGGTATTCGGTGTTCGTCCCGGCCACTCCGGAGCTCGAGAAATACCGGCCGGAGATCACCCGTCAGGTCGAAAAGCTCATCAAGACTTTCGATATCGAGTTCGGCTTCATTCATCCCGAGTACTTCGTCACCAGCGACGGTGAGATGTATTTCGGTGAGGTCGCCTATCGGCCGCCGGGCTTCAAGGTGTTCGAACTGCTCGAACGCACCTACGGTTTCAACGCCTATCACGCGCTGGTGCTGGCCTTCGACCCGAAGACCACCGACGAGGAGATCGACGCCTTCTTCCCGAAGGAAGTCGTCGACGCCACCGGGCACGCCGGGTGCTTCGGGGTGTATCCGCGCAGGCGGGTGGTCAGCCAGCTGTCGATTCCGCCGGAAACCGAGGACCACGACTACTTCGAGTCCCACGAGCTCACCGAGCCGTTGGCCGAGAAAGTCACCAAGCGAACGGCTTTCGGCAACCATTGGGGCCTGCTCTATTTCTTCGGTGACGACCCGTACACTCTGCGGGATCTGCTGAAGCGACAAGAAGAGCTCGACTTCTACATCTGATCGGATCGGCGATTGAGTCCAAGCGACCAGGCGACGCTCGACAAGCGTCTCGCCACCCTCGACCACGCCACCGGGGCCCTGCACGACACCGGCGAATTCGGCAAGCAGGTGAAGCTGCCGAGAGTGCTCGACGCGCTGCGCCGGGTACTGCTGGTGCCGGGCGGGTGTGCGGCGGTGCGCGAGCGAGCGCAGCGCCTCGAGGCGGCAGGCCTGTTCCTCGGCACCGATTGGGCGCAGCCGCAGATTCTCATTCCCGCGCTGAGCACCGGTTCGCTGCGCAGCGCCAACGCCGACACCGTTGTGGTGGAGGCGGTGAGCGATCTGCGGTTGCTCGCCGTGGCCAAGGGTGATTACCAGCATCCGCTGATCTCGGCCGCGGCGGCCACTGAGCACCTGTCGCAGGTGCTCGCGGTGAATCTGTCGCTGCTGTTCTCGCCGCCCACGGAGGCCGAGCGGGAGCAGCAGGGGCGGATGGCGCAGGTGTCGCGCGAGCTGCTGCACTACCTGGTCGCCGAGGTCGGGTACGAGAAGGTGCTCGAGAATCTCGTGGACGAGATCTGGCGCATTCTGCGACAGCGGCCCATCCAGGTGGACGCGGTGAAGCGGATGATCACCCAGATCGCGGTGGCCAGAGCCAATCCCGATGTCGATCTGGGGGCAAGCGGTCTCGGAGCGGATCGGCTCATCAGTAGCCTCTACGGCACCACCGAGGGGTGCCGGGAGGATCCCGGCGTCGAGATCTACCGCGCCCGGCTCGAATCCATGGACGACAGCGCGTTGCAGTACGAGGCGACAGGTTTCGCGCGCTCCATGCACGACACCGGCCTGGTGTCGCCGTATCACGCTGTACTGCTTCGCTTTCTGCTCGGCAAGGGTGAATATCTGCTCGGCGAGGCGATGGGCCTGTCGAGCACCGGCCGCGACAGCCTGCTCTGCTACCACGAACTCGTCCGCACCTTGATCGAGCAGGCCGTCTTCGTCGAAACCGCGCAGTGTGTCTACGGTTTGGCATTGCTGCTCGAACGCGGCATCCTCTATCAGCCGCCGGTGGCGCCCGCGCTGTGGCGGCAACTGTCGCTGCGCCTC
Organism: Nocardia sp. GTS18; assembly: GCF_013839555.1. NCBI lineage: Bacteria > Bacillati > Actinomycetota > Actinomycetes > Mycobacteriales > Nocardiaceae > Nocardia > Nocardia sp. GTS18. Next base: position 8,637 of record NZ_JACBIU010000008.1, read on the forward strand.
TCACCGCATTCACAGCAGCGGTTGACGCAGGTGTTCGGTGCCGTGCCCGACCCGCGCGCGCGGTTGCTCGCGGGGGTGCTGTCGGTGCTCGGTCAGCCGCTCGGCATCGGCCAGGGCGACAACCCCACCTGCCAATCGGCGCGGGCCCTGTCGATGTGGGCCTACAACGATCCCGACTACCTGCTGCAATCGGTGGTTTGGGCCGCGCGCGACGACGAGATCGTCATGCACTTCGAAGGTCAGCCGCTGTCCTCACGCGAGCACGGCGACCAGGTGAGCGCTCTGCTGCACCACGACCTCGATCCGGTATCGCTACTGGTCGTGCCGCATCTGGACCGCATCTACGCCGAAATGGGCCGCCGGTGCGCGGGCCGTGAGGGCGACCCGCACCGCTGGATCAACCCCGAATTCCACGGGTGGTGGTCCGGGCGGGGTTTCCGCATCAATGTCGACGTCGCCACCGGCGACCTCGTCGACCTCGACGATTTCCAGCGCCACTTCTACGCCGGCTACCACCCCTTCTACAACGGCAATCAGCCGGTGATCCACCCGCAGCCCGCCGGTATCGCGGTCACCGACAGCGCCGCCCGCTTCGTCGGCTGGCACGCGATCACCATCCTGCGCGTGAGCCTCGACCCGCAGGGCAAGATGCGCGTCTACTTCTACAACCCCAACAACGACAGCGGCCAGGACTGGGGCGACGGAGTGGTCGTCGGTACCGCGGGTCACGGCGAACGCTTCGGCGAAGCGTCGCTGCCCTTCGAGCAGTTCGCATCGCGGCTCTACATCTTCCATTTCGACCCGCTCGAGCCCGGCGAATCGGCGGCCGTGGACCGCGCGGAACTCGATCGGGTCACCGGATACATCCGGCGCAGCTGGGGTGCGGACCGCCTGCCACCGGAAGATGTTGTGGCCGAACAGGATTAACTGTGCGTCGCGAGGTAGACCAGCGTGGCCACGCCGAGCGCGAGCGCGCCGAGAATGCCGCCGGCGATGGTGTCGGCGCGATTGGTCGCGATCCCGCGTTCGATCCGGTCCCAGCCGACGAACGCCGCGCCGACCGCGATCACGGCGGCGGGCACCGCGAGAAACTCACTCGCGAACGGGATCACGGAGAATCCGCACGCGAAGATGCCGAGTACCAGCGAGAGCAGTCCCGCACCGTTGCGCGGTGGCGGCACCTGGGGTCCTGGCATTCCCCGAGCGTAGTAGGAAGGGCGTCGGCGGGCACTGCGCTGTCGGCTGTGACGGCGCACATGAGCGCTCGCTCATCGTCGGAACCGGAACGTCGCTGACCGGTTGCTGGTGAACGCAACGCATCTCTTCTGTTTCATTTTCGTTCGGAAGTTACTCCGCGTTATATCGTGCAACTCCCTGTTCGAATGTGCTGATGCTCAGGATGAAATGGGGTTGTCGACATGGTGGTCGGGGCAGAGAAGGGTTCGCTGAGAGGAAGCCATCGGGCGGTTCGGGTGCGTGCGCGGCGGCCGTTGCGGGTGACGGAACTGGTCACCGGGGCGATGGTGTTGCTCGCTGCGGGTGGCGGAATGGCAGGGCCGGTCATCGCGGCCGTACTGGTGTATCGGGCGGGTGTGCCGCAGGTCGGCACCGCCGTCACGGCCTCACTGGTCGTGGCGATCGCGGCGGTGGCGGTGTGCCTGGTCACCGGGCTCTGGCTGCTGGCCACCGCGTGGCGTCGTCGCACACCGCGCCCGGTCCCCGAGACCACGACCGTGCGAACCCCGGTGTCCCACGGCCTCCGGCTCCGGCTGGGGATGAGCGGCGTCGCTGTGCGGGGTGCGCCATGACGGCGGCAGAGCGGGTCGGCGTCGTCGAGTGCCATCGGTGCCGGTTGTTCGTCGAGGTTCTCGACCGGGACCGGTGCGGGACGCGGCTCGCCCAGCTCCTCGCTCGCGCCAGGCAGCACTGGATCAGCCACAGCGATCGCGCCGTGTTCGGTCCTCGGAACCACTGGGACGGCATCACCCTCGACGATGCCGTCCGCTGCCCGGGCGACCTGGTCGAGGCGGCCGCGGCCGGTTGCGGCTGCGGTGACCAGGCCGAGGACCTGGCCACCGTTCTCATGCTGCTGTCGGGCTGCCCCGTCGTGGTCGAGCCGGTCGCGGGGCAGCCGTGTTTCCTGCTGTCCCTGTACGGCCTGGCCGACGACGATCTGGGTCTCGCCGAAACCCTCGTCCAGGTCTTCGAGCTCGACCATTCCCTGCGCGTCGTCGACCGGACCAGCTGGACCGTCCCCGTCGCCGCCCGCTGACCTTCAGCCGCGGACCGCGAGCGCGTCCACCTCGAACAGCATTCCCGGCAGGGCGAGCGCGGCGACGCCGAGCAGCGTCTGGGTGGGCGGCCGCTCGCCCCAGATCCGCGCGATCTGCTTGCCGAGTACGGTCAGCTTGTCGAGGTCGTGCTCGACGATGAACGTCCGCAGCTGAGCGACGTCACCGTAGTCGAGCCCCGCGGAGCGCAACGCGGTTCCGAGGTTGGCGAAGGCCCGCTCGACCTGTCCGGCGAAGTCGTCGGTGGTGGTGTGACCCTGTGCGTCCGAGTCGTACTGACCCGCGATCAGCACGAGCTCACCGCTCACCGTCGCGACATGGCTGTAGCCGAATCCGGTGGGATCGTGCAGGTCGACGGGGTTACTGATATCCAAAGGCATGGCATCTCTCCTGTGTGCGCGAATGGTCGGCACAGAGGAGACGACGCACCGCCGGCGAGTGTGACAAACCGCTACGGTGGCGTGGCCGGTGGTGCGGTTCCGTGACCTGAGCCGCTGACCTATTCGACGGTGACGCTCTTGGCCAGATTGCGCGGCTTGTCCACGTCGCGGCCGAGGGCGAGGGCGCAGTGGTAGGCCAGCAGTTGCAGCGGGACGGTGAGCAACATCGGGTCGAGTTCGGGGGCGACCTTCGGCACCCGGATCACGTCGTCGGCGATGCTCGCGGGCAGGTCCGCGTTGGTGACGGCGATGACCGGACCGCCGCGGGCCTTGATCTGCTCGATGGTGTTGATGTTCTTGGCGAGCAGTTCGTCGTCGGGGACGATCACCACACTCGGCATCTCCGGGTCGATCAGCGCGAGCGGGCCGTGCTTGAGTTCGGAGGCCTGATACGCCTCGGCGTGCACGTAGCTGACTTCCTTCAGCTTCTGCGCGCCCTCGCGGGCCACCGGCCAGGCACGCACCCGGCCGATGAAGAACATGCTGCGTGCCTTCGCGTAGCGCTGGGCGATCTCGGCGATAGCCGCTTCGTCACCGATCAGCTGATCGATGGCATCGGGCACGGCGCGAAGACCCTCGACGATGCGCTGCCCGTCGGCGGCCGAGAGGTCACGCACCCGCCCGAGCAGCAGGGCGAGCATGGTGAACGACACCGTCATGTTGGTGAGCGCCTTGGTGGAGGCGACCGAGATCTCGGGGCCCGCGTGCAGGAACACACCGGCACCGCACTGGCGGGCGATCGCGCTGCCCACCGCGTTCACCGCACCGATCACCCGGCCACCCTTGCGTTGCAGTTCCTGCACCGCGGCAAGGGTGTCAAGGGTTTCCCCGGATTGGCTGATCGCCACGTACAGCGCGTCGGGGTCGACGACCGGATTGCGGTAGCGGAACTCCGAGGCCGGTTCCGCCGTGGCGGGGATGCGGGCGAGCTCCTCCACCAGTTGCGCACCGAGCTGCCCTGCGTAATAGGCCGATCCGCAACCGAGGAACACCACCTTGCTGATGCCGCGCAGTTCGCGCGCGTCCATGTTCAGGCCGCCCAGGCGCGCGGTGGCGAAGCGGTCGTCGAGGCGTCCGCGCAGGGCCCGGCGCACGGCCTCGCTCTGCTCGGCGATCTCCTTGCGCATGAAGTCGGGGTAGCCGCCGAGCGCGTAGTCCTCGGCGGCCATATCGATGGTGGTCGGCACCTTGTCGGTCTGCTCGGGTTCGGCGCCGAGGGTGCTGGTGCGGAAGCCGTCGGCGCGCAGGGTGGCGATCTCGCCGTCGTCGAGGAACACCACCCGCTGGGTGTGGTGCACCAGGGCGGCGACATCGGAGGCGATGAACATCTCGCCGTCGCCGACACCGAGCACGATCGGGCTGCCGTTGCGGGCCACGACCAGTTCGTCGGGTCGGCGCGCGTCGAGCACCAGCAGTCCGTAGGTGCCCTGCACGCGGTGCAGCGCGGTGCGCACGGCGGCCTCGAGCGAGTCGGTGGCGTCGAGTTCGGCCGCGATCAGGTGCGCGATGGCCTCGGTGTCGGTATCGGAGACCAGCTGCACACCGAGTGCCGTGAGCTCGGACCGCAGCTGTTCGGCGTTCTCGACGATGCCGTTGTGCACCACCGCGATTCGGCCGCTGGTGTCGGTGTGCGGGTGGGCGTTGGCGTCACTCGGTTCGCCGTGGGTGGCCCATCGGGTGTGCGCGATGCCGACATTGCCGGGCAACGTGGCGGTGTCGCCCTTGTCCCGCAGATCCTTGACCCGGCCCTGCGTCTTGCGCACCCGCAGTTTGCCCCGGTACGGCAACGCCAGACCCGCCGAGTCGTAGCCCCGGTACTCGAGCCGATGCAACCCTTCCAGCAGCACCGGGACCGCTTGCCGATGCCCGACGTACCCGACGATTCCACACATGCCGGCTCCTTTACCCGTAGACGATGCGCCGCAACTGCCGTTCGGTGAACCGGGGAGCCGCCACCGGCCGCTGCGCGAGTTCGCCCGCGAGCAACCGCCAGATCTCGGCATTACGCACCTGCCGGGCCTGCAACTCCCCGTGCCTGCGGCGCACGAACTCCTCGGCCGTCTCGTCGAAATATCCGACGATATCGGCGACCACCCGAGCCGCGACCCGCTCCGGAAGCCCCGTGGACATGGCCACATGCCGCACCAGCTCCGCCGAGGATCCGTCGTTCACCGCCGCAATCTTGCCCGCCGCGACTGTTTCCGCCAAGTTCCCTGCCCGATTTCGGGCAGAATTGTTGCTCATGGCACCGCGCGGGTATTCGGCGGACACTGGAACCATGGTCGACAGAGAACAACGCACCCCCTTCTACGGGGTGGTGCTGATTCTCGCAGCGCTGGGAGCAACCATGGCGGTGACGTTCTACGGCCCGACCTGGCTGCGCGTCGTCGTCTACCTCTTCATGGTCGTAGCCATCATGGTCGGCGGCGTCATGACCTTCCGCGACTACTCCCGCTGAGCTGCGATCCCACCCGCGCCCCTGGTCCCGCCAGCGGGCGAGTTCCGAGCGTTCGCGATCTGCGGGTGCTTTCGGGCGCCGCTGCCGTGGCACCATGCGTGGGTGGGTGACTATTTCGAGCGGATCGTCGATGTCGAGGTGGGTGTGGCCGAGGCGGAGGCGCTCGGCGCGCGGGTGGTGGACTGGATGGTGTCGCGTGGCTTGCTGACGCGGGAGATGTCCAGCGAGTCGATGTACAGCGGGAAGGTCGAGGCGGGTTACGTCCCCGGGCCGCAGTGGGCGGCTGTCGCGGACGACTGGGGCGCCGATTGGGTGCCCGGCCCGGTGGCCGTCATCGTCGGCCGCCACGCCCATCACGGCGGCCAGGGCGAAACCGAACCCGAGTACGCCACCTGCCCGCACTGCGCCACCCGCACCGTCATCATCGATTACCCGAATCGATGGGAAGCCGATGCCGATGTCTGGCAACCCTTTTCGACCGCGATCGAGGAATGGGTCACCACCGGCGCAGGCGACGTCACCTGTCGAACCTGTCGGACATCCGCGTCGATCACCGCCTGGACCTGGTCCGACGACTTCGCCCTCGGCGCACTGGCTGTCGAATTCTGGCACTGGCCACCACTGCACGACACCTTCGTCAGCGAACTCGCGACCCAGCTCGGCCACCGGACGGTGCACCACACCGGCAAATTCTGACTAACCGATTCGGCTGATTCCCGCCCACAGGTCGCAATGATGCTGGGCGGCAAAGGATTCGCCGGCGCTGATCCCCGCGCTGCTCATTTCGAGGGTAGCGCCGGGGGCGGTCGGCCAGTCGGCGAAGTCCGCCGTCACCGGATCGCCGGTGTGGGCGAACCGGGCCCAGCTCTGCTGAATGCGGCGGGAGAGTTGGTCGCCTGCCGGTGGCAACGGGATCGGGATGCCGAGCAGATCGGTGAACACGTAGGGGAGTTCGGCCGCGTGAAAGGCGCCGGGCAGCAACGGGTTCTGGCCGAGCGGTGCTTCGTTGAAGCGGTATTGCCAGACCTCTGCGCCACCGGCGCGCGCGGCCTCGGTGGTGAAAAGTGCTGGGCAAGCGAAGAATCCGTCGGTGAGCACCTTTTCTTTCGCCTTGGCCGCAGAGGGGAAGTCGGCCGTCGGGTATCGGTGCAGAACCTGGCCGGCGTTGTCGCCGAACAGTTCCTGCGCCCAGGTCAGGTAATCGGATTCATCGGGGACCGTGCCCTTCAGATAGTCGAGCAGGGCGATGAAAGCGGCACCCTCATCGGCGTTGCTGCCGACCACCAGCGGCATGTCGCGGGCGGCTCCGGCGGCGAGCGCCTCTTCGGGAGTGGAGGTCAACACGACCCCGTCCTGTACGGGGCTCCAGGTGACCGCCATCGAGTGCAGTTCGGCGCTGGGCGAATCCAGCAGTTTCTCGATCGGAAGCGCGCGCAGGCAGTTCAGTCGCGTGTGCGGATCGTGGCAACCGAGGCTCGCCGCGTAGTCGGCCGACCGCTGGAAGGCGAGTTCCCTGTCCGGCGGTGACAGCGGACTGCGCGCGCACGACCCGCTCTGGATGATCGCCCGGTGGAAAAGGCCCTGTGCCAGCGGCGAAGCGAGCTGTGTGCACACACTCATCCCACCGGCCGATTCGCCGAAGATGGTGACATTTCCGGGGTCGCCACCGAACGCGGCCGCGTTCTCCCGAACCCACCGCAGCGCCGCCTGCTGATCGAGTGTGCCGTACGTTCCGGTGATGCCGCCGGTGCTGTCGGCCAGTTCGGGCAGCGCGAGGAAACCGAACGGGCCGACCCGGTAGTTGGGGATGGCCACGATGACCTTGCCCTCACGCACCAACCGGTCGGGGGAGTCGTACTGAGCATTGGAGCCGAGTACGAAGGCGCCACCGTAAAGCCAGACCATCACCGGAAGTTTCGCGCCTGCGGCGTTCTCCGGCACATAGATATCGATGCTCAGGCAGTCCTCGCTGGATTCCTGCAGCGTCAGTCCGAACGGCGCCGGAGAAGCCTGCGGACACTGCGGTCCATGCGCGACCGCCGCACGCACATCCGTCCACGGAACTGCGGGTTGCGGAGGGGCGAAACGGTTTTCGCCCGCAGTTGCGGCAGCGAACGGAACACCGAGGTATTCGACGATGCCGTTGGTGTGCCGACCGCTGATCGGCCCGCCTGCGACGGTGACAACCGTGTCGTCGGGTGCCGCGGCGGCGGGCGAAACCACCACCGCCGCACCGGCACTCGCGAGGACAACGGCTACCGCCAGCAGTTGACGGATGAAGTTCGGGCTCCGCAACGCACGCTCCCACAGTGAAATACTTTTGAAACAAAACTACTGTAGGTGACCAGCTTCACAGACGGAAGAGTGTGCGACCTATTCGTCCAGCACGGACAGCAGCCGCTGCAAGGCGGGCACGGCGGTTTCCAGCGCCCGTCGATCCGCCGATGACAGTTTCGCCAGCGAGTCCCGCAGCATGGCCGCACTGGCCCGGTCGTACCTGACCAGCAGTTCCCGCGCCCGCGCCGACGCGACCAGCACTGCACCGCGTCCGTCCTCGGTCGACGGCACCCGATCCACCAGATCGGCCATCGTCCGAACCAGATTGCTCACCGTCGACTGCGCCACCTTGAGCTCGTCCGCCGCCCGCCCCGGCGCCAGACCATCATGTGCCACAAGCAATCTCAGCAGTTCGATCTGCGCCTCCGGCAGATCGGGCAGTCCTTCCAGCGCCCGCGTCCGCCGTAGCACCGCCCGCCGCAGCGGTCCGAGCAACGCACTCAACTGAGCTTCGACGCTACCTGCCATCCCGCCATTCTCCCGGCCTAGTGCGCGGGATCGCCGATCAGGCCCGTCACGTCAGCGGGCGACATGGCGTGCAGATAGTCGGCCTCGATCAGGATGTTTCGGCCGATCTTCCCGTCCGCCAAGGCTTTCCGGATGAGATTCACATGCGGATGGAACACGTCTCGGCTGCCTCGGCCCGCCGCGCCGGATCCCGATCGCACGCGGCGATCACCTCCATTCCCAGTCGGCGACACCACGTCGCCAGATGTAACCCCCACCCGGTCAGCATGAGCGTCAGGGTGGCGGCAGTCGACACCACACCTGCGCAGGCAACTTCTCTGGAGATCTCTCGCACGCCAAGCCGCATACGGAACTATTAGTTTCGATATCAAGAGTCTCGTATCTTGCTGCGAGCCTTGGACGCCCTGTGTCCATCTATTAGGTTCGCAATTGCGCACATGAGGACTTATTCTGAATTTCGAGGCGGAAGTCAGGAGGTGGGTCGTGCTGGAGGTGTTGCGGTATCGCCGATTCCGGCGACTGTTCACCGCGCAGGTGGTCGCACTCGTCGGAACCGGTTTGTCGACGGTCGCATTAGGGCTGCTCGCCTTCGACCTGGCAGACGACGATGCGGGCGCTGTGCTCGGCACCGCGCTCGCGATCAAGATGGTGGCGTATGTCTTTGTGGCGCCGGTCGTTTCGGCTCTCGCCGACCGTGTACCGCGACGCGTGTTACTCGTGTCGGCGGACGTGATGCGGGCGATGATCGCCCTGTCGTTGCCGTTCGTCGGGGCCGTCTGGCAGATCTATGCGCTGGTCTTTCTGCTGCAGGCGGCGTCGGCGACCTTCACCCCGGCGTTCCAATCCGTCATCCCGTCGGTCCTGGAGGACGAACGGGACTACACCCGGGGGCTGTCGCTGTCACGGCTGGCCTACGACCTGGAATCCCTGCTCAGCCCGATGCTGGCCGCGGCCCTGCTGACGGTGCTCAGCTACAACCTGCTGTTCGTCGGCACGGCCGTGGGCTTCGTGGTCTCGGCGATCATGGTTCTCGGCACACCGTTGCCGCGGCTCGTCCCGGTCGACCGGTCGGCGCCGCTGTTCACCCGCATCACCCTCGGCGCGCGCGTCATGACCGGCGATCCGGTCCTGCGCGGACTGCTGGCGCTGAACATGGTCGTCGGTGCGGCGACCGCACTTGTCGTGGTGAATACCGTTGTCTACGTTCGTGATCTGCTCGGCGGCAGCTCGGCGGCGGTGGCGCTGGCGCTCGGGTGTTACGGCGCCGGATCGATGATGGTGGCGCTGCTGGTGCCGCGCGTGCTCGAACGGATCTCCGACCGCGATCTGATGCTCACCGGCGCCACGATCGTGTCGTTGGGGTTGATGCTCGCCGCCGTACTGATCGCATGGCCAGGCTGGGTGGCCCTCGTCGTCGGCTGGCTGGTGCTCGGAGCGGGCACCTCGATGATCAACACACCGTCCGCGCGACTGTTGCGAGCACAATCCGACGAGGCCACCCGTCCCGCAGTGTTCACCGCACAGTTCTCCCTCTCCCACGCCTGTTTCCTGCTCACCTACCCCGTCGCGGGCTGGGTCGGTGCCCTCGCCGGACAACTCACGGCGGCGCTCACCCTGACGTTGCTGGCTACACTTGCGGCGACCACGGCCACCCGGGTGTGGCCCGCGAAGACCACCTCCACCCCGGCGGTGGTGACGGCAGAAAGGTGACGGCGATGACCGGTGAGCTCCGTCCGGTATCGGAACCGAGCCTCGTCCACGCCGTCCAACCCGACCAAGCCCACCTCGAGGCCGCCACGGCAGCCTTCCGCATGCTCGCCGACGCCACCCGGCTACACATCCTGTTCCTCCTCGCCCAGGGCGAACAGGATGTCAGCGCACTGACCGAGGCCTGCGGTGCATCCCGCACCGCCGTCAGCCAGCACCTGGCGAAACTGCGCTTCACCGGAATGGTCGAAACCCGCCGCGAAGGCAGACGCATCGTCTACCGCATCCGCGACGGCCACCTCGCCCGCCTGGTCCGCGAGGGCCTCAACCTGGCCGACCACATCGTCACAGGCGAACAGCCCCACGAATAAGCCTCGCCACCTGCACCTTTCAGTACTCGAGCGGCTGAGGTCGGTGGGTGAGTCTGTGTCGGCAGCGCCCGGCTGAGAGCATCGGTCTTGCGTTCGGTGAGCGCGGCCAACCGGGGATCGGCTTCCATCGACGGATTTTCCTTGATCTGACCGGAATCGGTCAGGGTCCATCGGTGTTAGGGCACTGAACAGCTCGAACAGTTCATCGACCGGCACAGCACGACGCCGACTCGGCTCCGCCGGTTGGTTGATGTAGTGGTCGATAGCTGCCAAGGCGATCTGCTGCATCGACGTGTGTTCGGCCTCCGCGCGGCGCCGCAGGGCATCTGCCTGTTCGTCGGACAACCGCAGAGCCATAGCCATACACGAATGATGCCGCTGGGTATCACTGATGTCGACGGCGTTGTAAGCGGGTCGCGGTGTCAGCCTTCCGGCAGCAATTCGGCGATCAAATCCTCGATGCGTTTCTTGATCTCGTCGCGGATCGGGCGCACTGATTCGACGCCCTTGCCTGCCGGATCGTCCAACTTCCAGTCCCGGTAGTCGATGCCGGGGAAGTAGGGGCAGGCGTCGCCGCAGCCCATGGTGATGACGACTGTGGACGTCTCGACTGCTTCGGGGGTGAGGACTTTGGGGGATTGGGCGGTGATGTCGATGCCGAGTTCGGCCATGGCTTCGACGGCGGCGGGATTCAGGGTGTCGCCGGGGGCGCTGCCCGCGGAACGGACCTCGATCGCATCGCCCGCGAGGTGGGTGAGGAACCCCTGTGCCATCTGGGATCGGCCGGCGTTGTGGACGCAGACGAAGAGCACCGACGGTTTGCCGCTCATTTCATGTCCTCGGAAGTGAAAGCCGGGGTAGCACCGGCGAATCGGTTGCGCAGCGCCAGCGAGACGTACACCAGGGCTACAAGAACGGGGACCTCGATCAACGGCCCGACAACACCGGCAAGAGCCTCGCCGGAGGTGGCGCCGTAGGTGGCGATCGCCACGGCGATGGCCAGTTCGAAATTGTTGCCCGCGGCAGTGAACGCGAGGGTGGTGGTGCGCGCGTAGCCCAGACCCATGACGGCACCGAGTGCGTAGCCACCACCCCACATCACGGCGAAGTACACCAGCAGCGGCAGCGCGATACGTGCCACGTCCCACGGGTGGGAGGTGATCTGGCTGCCCTGGAGCGCGAACAGGATCACGATCGTGAACAGCAGCCCGTACAGCGCCCACGGACCGATCTTGGGCAGGAATGTCGACTCGTACCAGTCACGTCCCTTGGTCCGTTCACCGATGCGCCTGCTCAGGTACCCGGCCAGCAGGGGGATGCCGAGGAAGATCAGGACCGATTTCGCGATCTCCCAGGGGGAGGTGTCGATGGTGGTCTGTTCCAGGCCGAGCCAGCCGGGCAGCACCGACAGGTAGAACCAGCCGAGCACGGCGAACATGAACACCTGGAATACCGAGTTCAGGGCGACCAGCACGGCGGCGGCCTCGCGGTCGCCGCAGGCCAGGTCGTTCCAGATGATGACCATGGCGATGCAGCGGGCCAGGCCGACGATGATCAGGCCGGTGCGGTATTCGGGCAGGTCGGGCAGGAAGATCCAGGCCAGGGCGAACATGAGGGCGGGGCCGAGCACCCAGTTCAGTACCAGGGAGCCGATGAGGAGTTTGCGGTCGCCGGTGACGGTGTCGAGCCGGTCGTAGCGGACCTTGGCCAGCACCGGGTACATCATGATCAGCAGACCGATGGCGATCGGCAGCGAAACACCGTCGATCTCCACCGCACCGAGAGCGTCGCCGAGGCCGGGAATCATGCGCCCCAACAGGATTCCGGCCAGCATCGCCGCACCGATCCACAACGGAAGGAACCGGTCGAGGGTCGACAGCTTGCCGACGACGGGCGGCTGCTCGGCGGTGGTCGCCGTGCTCACGCGTGCACATCCTCGGTGCTCAGCGCGCTGGAAATGCGGGCGAACGCTTCGGGCACCACGCGGTAGTACACCCACGAGGCACGCCGCTCACTGGTGAGCAGCCCGGCCTCGCGCAGCACCTTGAGGTGATGGGAGATGGTCGGCTGGCTCACCTCGACACCGTCGGAGATGTCGCACACGCACGCCTCACCACCGGCGCGACTCGCGACCAGTGACAGCAACCGAAGCCGCACCGGATCCGACAACGCCTTGAACACCGCGGCGAGCTCGGCCGCCTCGGTGTGGGTCAAGGGATCGCGAACGACCGGTTCCGCGCAGCACGCGGCCTCGGTCATCAGGTTCAGCTCCGACTTCGACATACATCGATATTGACGTATATCGAATCAATGCGCAAACGGGAGCGGTGACAGCTGCCCAGGATGCGCCCGGTCAGCCGCCGAAAACGTTGTCGACGACCGACTCGTCGCCATGGATCTCGACCAACTGGAGGGCGCGCGCTTCATCCAGCGTCAGCGCGCCCGCAGCGAGGCCGAGAAGGCATCCGGGATCGGCGCGCACGCCTGCGTCGAGTTCGCGGCCGTCGTGTCGCCCGACCTCGAAGCCCGACCGGGTACCGCGCAGCTGGAAGAACTCCGCATCGATCTCGAGGCCGATCGTCACCGCACGGCGAAGCTCGACCCGTGCGTTGAGCAAGGCGGGGAGCGCGAGCGCGAGCCACCCGGGGCGGAACGAGTCACCCTCGGCCGGGCCGCGGCTCATCAGCGGCGTCGACCAGCGGATCAAGCCTTCGATCGGCTCGCGCAGCTCGGCACCCCACGGTGTGAGGGCGTACTCGACGATGCTGCCCTCGCCGGTCAGCCGCCGCTCGACCACGCCCGAAGCCTCGAGGTCGCGGAGCCGGTCCGCCAGCAGATTCGTCGCGATGCCGGGAAGGCCTTCCAGAAGGGCGCGGTAGCGGGCCGGGGCGAGGAGGAGTTCCCGGACTATGAGCAGATTCCATCGGTCGCCGACAACTTCGATGGCTCGGGCGAGCCCGCAGTACTGACCGTAGCTGCGCATCATCACCTACTATCGCTTGAAATTCTAAAGTGCACGTGAGATCCTCAAGCATACTCTGATGCCGAGTTCTGAGGAGACCACCGTGGCCGACACAACCAAGAGCGTGCGGCCCGGTTGGGTCGACGACGAACTGTTCCCGTTCGAGAGCCGATTCGTCGAGATCGACGGGCACACAGTGCATTACGTCGACGAGGGATCCGGCCCGACCCTGCTGTTGCTGCACGGCAACCCGACCTGGTCGTTCCTCTGGCGCGACGTGATCCGTGAGCTGCGCGGCGACTATCGATGCATCGCCCTGGACTACCCCGGCTTCGGGTTGTCGACGGCGAAACCCGGCTACGGCTACCTGCCGGAAGAACACGCCGACGTGGTCACCGCCTTCGTCGACCGGCTCGGCCTCGACGGCGTCACCCTGGTCGGGCAGGACTGGGGTGGCACGATCGGGCTGGCTGTCGTGCAGCGTCGGCCTGCCGTCTTCGATCGGCTGGTGCTTGCCAACACCTGGGCCTGGCCGGTCAACGGCATTCTCCACTTCGAGGCTTTCGGCCGCCTCGCCGGCGGGCCCCTGAGCCGCTTCCTGATCCGCCGGTTCAATCTGCTGGTCAACACCTTCATTCCCACGGGACACCGGAGGCGCAAGCCGACAGCGGCCGAAATGTCGCACTACAGCAAGGCATTGGATACGCCGGAGCGCCGTCAGGCTTGCGCCGTGCTGCCCGGCCGTGTCCTGGCCAGCCGGGCATTCTTCGCCGAAATCGAGGCCGGACTCGCCACCATCGCTCACCTGCCGACGCTGATCGTGTGGGGTGACGCCGACATCGCCTTCCGTGCTCAGGAGCGTGAGCGACTCGAAGCGACATTCGTCGCTCACAAGACCGTGATCGTCGAGGGCGCGGGAACTTACGTGGAGTCGGACGCACCCGAGGAGTTCGTCGCCGCTTTCCGTGAATGGGCCGCGCGGTAGCGGAACCGTCTGTCCGAGAACGAAATCCGGTCGATTGCGCTCAGCGCACGTCGGGCCGACCGGTTGACGGCTATCCGGTCGGCCGACGGTCCTGTTACGCCGCAGCTGCTCGAACCGCTCGACGGCCTGCCGCCGCGGTCACCCCGACCGTCGTGCCCGCACCGAGCACGACGGCGAGCGCATAGGGCAATGGTGCGAACGCGGCGAGCGGATCACCGGTCTTCACGATCGCGAACGGGACGGTGGTGACGAACGCTCCGAACGCACCGGTGACAGCGCTGATGATGACGGCTGCTGCGGCCTCGCCGACGAGCATCCGTTGTGACTGGCTCGCCGTCGCGCCGATGAGGTGCATGGTGGCGAACTCCGGGTGACGGCGGGCGATGGCGGCGATCAGGTTGTTGGACAAGGCGATTACCATGAACGCGGCGATGAGGAATACCACCAGGTAGTTGATGGTGGCCATCAGCTCCCCGTCGGTGCCTGCGGCGCCGTGACGGTTCTCGATGCTCTGCATGGACAGGGTGCCCGCGGCGACCCCGATGAACAGAGTCAGGAAAGTGACCGCAGGACGTAACCGTTCCGGTGCGGTTGCGAGGTTGCGTGCGATGAGGTGCCCGGCGGGGCCGGACCGCAGGACCGGGGCCTTGGCGATCACGCGGTGCGCCGCACGGATCAGCTCCGGTGCGAGCAGGCCGGACCCGACTGCCGCGAGGACACAAGCCGGACCGGTGAGGGCGGTGGTCAGGATGTCGTCCGCATCGACCGCGAGCACGGCCGTCGACGATCCCAGACCGGCCGCGAGCGCCGCACCTGCCGCGATCCGGCGGATGCGCGTCGCACCGCCGCGCATCCGTGCCGGAGTGGGATCATCGATGGGGCTGCGGGCGGCGATGGTGCGGCTACCGAGCCAGGCGGCGGCGACGGCCGCACCAAGCATCAGCACGGTCGCGACCGAGGGGAGCGCCGCGCCGGGCGAATAGCCGGTGGCCTCGTCGACCAGGCCCGCGCGGCGGATTCCCGCGAGCAGGCCCGCGCCGAGCAGTTGTCCGCCGATCAGGCCCGGCACCGCGGCGATGCTCGCCACGATGGCGGTCTCACCGGCGACCATCCGGCGTATCTGCGACGGCGTGGCGCCGATGAGACGGATGCCCGCGATCTCGTTCGTCCTGCCGTGCAGTGCCACCGCGATCGTGGAGATCATGGCGAACAGGACGATCGCCAGTACCCAACCGCCGAGGATGAGCGGGAACCGCACGAGAAAATCGCGGTCGCCGCCGGCGGAAAGTCCGGTGCCCAACAGGCCAGCCATGGCGGTGACCAGCGCGGTTCCGGCGGCTGCGACGAGCCCGGTGGCGACGGCGGAGGTTCGGTGATGCGCGAACGAGCGCGCGGCCAGGCGCATCATCGCGACCACGCGTTCGAGCCGCGTTCGGCGGATTCGACCAGCACGGCCATCCGGTTCGCGACATCGCCCGCCGTCGGTCGCGAGAGGCGGTCGACGAGGGTGCCGTCGGCGAGGAACAGGACCTCGTCGGAGTACGACGCGGCGACCGGGTCGTGGGTGACCATGATGATGGTCTGCCCCTGGTCGGCCAGGCGGCGCAGCAGGGTGAGAACGTCACGGGCGCTACGGATGTCGAGTGCGCCGGTCGGCTCGTCGGCGAACACCAGCTCGGGGTCGGTGATCAGGGCACGGGCGATCGCGACGCGCTGGCGTTGGCCCCCGGAGAGCTGGTCGGGCCGGTGATCGGCGCGCTCGCCGAGCCCGACGTGGGCCAGGAGCGCGCGGGTGCGGTCGCGGTCGGGGCGTCGCCCGTCCAGGCGCAGCGGCAGCTCCACATTGTCAATGGTCGACAGTGCGGGCAGCAGGTTGAACGACTGGAAGACGAAACCGATCCGGCGGCGACGCAGTTTCGCCAGCTCGGTCTCGTCGAGCGCGTCCAGTGCCTGGCCGCCGAAGGTGATGCGGCCCGAGGTGGGTGGCTGTAATCCGGCCGCGCAGTGCAGGAGCGTGGTTTTGCCCGAACCCGAGGGGCCCATGACTGCCGTGAACGAACCGGGCGCGAGGTCGAGGTCGACACCGCGCAGCGCGTGGACCGACCCGCTCTCACCGGGATATTCGCGACGCAGCCCGCGCAGTGACAGCACTGGCGGGGCCGAAGTAGTGGCGTGCATGGGATTCCTCCATGTGAACGACTGTACTAAACGATCGTTGTAAACGAACGTTTATATATACTATCGGGACATGAGCAATCGAGACAAGCTCCGGCAGGCGGCACGTGACTGTCTGCTCTCGCTGGGCTACGCGAACACGACCGTCCGCGAGCTGGTCAAGGCGTCGGGAGCCAATCAGGCGTCGATCAACTATCACTTCGGCTCAAAGGAGCGCCTGCTCACCGAGACGTTGCACGACCTCAACCGGGAATGGGGTGACGTTCTCTTCGCGGCACTCGACGGCGTGGATCCACCCGGTCCGGCGGGCAACGCGGCCAGATGGGAACGCATCATCGCGTCGATCAACGAGCACCGGGCGCTGTGGTACGTCAACTTCGAGTCGGTGTCGGCCGCCCGTCACGACGAGGAGATCAGGGCGATGATCGCCACCGGGCAGCGCGCGGCTCGCCGCATCCTCGCCCGCGCCTTCGGCGGGCTCGACCTCGACACCGCTGATGCCGATGTCATCGATGCGGTCGGGTCGCACTACTTCGCGCTGCTGGTGGGTGTGGCCAGTCAGTGGCTCGCCGACCCTGATCACGCTCCCACCGCGGAGCGCATCGTTTCGGTCGACACATTGCGAAACTCATAGTCCCGTAACTAGGGTGTGCCGTGTGCGCCTCAGATCGGCGAGGCAGGAAAGTGGAGGAGTTGTCCCATGAAGCAACGGTTTACGGTCGCTGTGCTCGGCGCAGCATTCGCCGCCCTGGTCGCGGCGGCCCCGGCCGCGACGGCGCAGCAGGTGGTGCCGGGGGTCGATTGCCACCGCTTCACCTGCACCAACAACACCGACGACCCCTACCGCGTCGACGCCCTCGTCCTGTGCACCGAGGGTGCGAGCGCCCGGCGCAGCGTCTGGATTCCGCCGCGCGAGTCCGCCGACCTGCCTGCCTGGTGTCCCACCGTCACGAAGCTGGGCACACCGGAACCGCCCCGCTGGGAGCTGCAGGCGGATGGGACCTACGGCTACACCTACCCCGGCCCGCCGAAACCCGAGTTGGTGCAAACGTTTCCGATGAGCGCGAATTTCCTGGGTGCGGAAATCGACCGTGATGGGCCTTCGGCCCTGTCGTCGGGTTCGTAGGCAGCACAGCGGCGCCCCGGATCGTGAAATCAGGGGCGCCGCAGGTGTATTCGGTATTCAGTTCGGGCCTCCGGTCCGCGACTGCCGATGGTGTCTCGGTACCGGTCGATGCTCAGACCTCGAGCGCGCCCGCGATCTTGGCGGCCATCGCGGTCACCGCCGGGAGCGGAGCACCCTTGGCGGCGTGATTGGCCGGCTCGATCGCGATGAGCACGGTGTCACGGAAGTTGGCTGCCTCGGCGGGGTGAGCGGCAAGCGCAGCCATGGCGGCGGTGAGGCTGGGCAGCACGGTGTCGGCGAGGTCGGCGACAGTCTTGCCCGGCAGCCGGATATCACGCGACTTCGCCGACAGGACATGACCGACGAGTCCCGTCGCGGAGGTAAGAGCGATGGTGCCGTGCGAAACAGCCTTGTGCGGAGCGCCCGCGGCAGCGATCAACGCGACGGCCCCGTACGCGGCGGTGCGCAGGGTGGCCTTGTCCTGGTCGGTCAGGGTGCTGGTGGCGTTCATGATGTGCTCCTCGTAATCCGTTGTGGTCCAGCTCCTTCGGAGTAGGACCGCTTTGTTCGATGAACACACTCTGTCGGCCCTCGCTGACACGGACCTGACGCTCAACTGACACCTGCGCTGACGCGCCCGCATCCGGTGAACGATTGCAGCGATGGGGATGTCAGCTTGGCGATGATGGTCGGCGACGTGGTCGTCGAGCTGTGAACAGCGTGACGGCACCGACGTCGGTGATGCTGCACTCGCCGAACGCTTCGCTAAGGGAGGTCTCGAGTTCGCCGCGGTCGTCGTGGCGGTTGTTGAACGCGCCTACTCGGCTGTAGACGGCAGTGAGTGCGCGGCCGAATAACGTGCGTGATGCCTTGTGCCGGCCGAGGATGGTGGATCCGAACAGTACGCCGTCGTCGGTGAGGACAGCGGCGAGGTGGCTGAATGCCACTCCCTTTTCGGTGAAATCGCCTGGTACGCAGTGCAGGACGAAGTTGATTCCGACCGAGTCGTATCCCGTTCCGGCCTCGACCGGGACCGGATTCAGGACACTTCCGCAGACCGACTCCACCACCCGATCGGGCCTGTTGATGCGGCGAGCGGTGAACGACAGTGGAGTCGGATTCAAGTCCATCAGCGTGATGTGCCCCGGGTTGGGCGCGGCAGAGGTATTCGCGAGATACCAACCGCTGCCGGGGCCGATCTCGAGGTGCCGCCTGCCGAGGTTCTGGTTGTAGAGCTCGAGCATGACGCCGGAGTCGCATCGCCAGGCAAATCTGTTGCTCAGCCGGATCACCCAGGCGTCGTAGACCGTCAGGAAGGCCCGCGTGTACGGGGCGGCGGCCTCGTGTTCAGGATCAGGTCGAAACAATGTCGGTCCTACTGTCCTAGTGGCTGATTCCGCGCGGTCCTCGGGGCTCAGCAGGGTTCGGCGACTTTGACACCCGCGCAGGCCAATTCCGCGCGGACCAGTTCCAGGAGTCGGCCAATCCAGTTGGCTCCATCCGAACCCTCCGTCCCCCAGTACGGGGCGTCGAATTCCTGATAGTAGATGGGGCTGTCACCGGTTGCGATGAGCTGCTCAGCCAGTTCGGGGTATCGAGCGAACTTCGCGCGAAGAAGCGCGGCCATGACGGCGGCCCGCCTCACCGACCATCCGGAGTGTCGTGTGCCTGACCCGGCAATCTTTTTGGCGTCGAAGGGGCGCTCGGTCTGCCGGATCTGTTCAGCGATGTCAGGTTCTTGCGTGGACAGCGCCCAATATGCGTGCACGACTGTTGGATACAGTTTGCCGGCATAACTGATCGGCGCGGGAAACTCGTTGCGCAGCACCGAAAGCCCGGCGTCTTCCGGCCAGCCTTGTGGGTACACGACATGGCTCAACGTGATCGGGCCGGATCGGCCACCTTCCGGCTCGTCCGTCACTCGCTGTTTCGCCCACTTGGCTCCGGACTGTTCGCGTTCAATGAAATAGGCGAACGCTGCCTCCCGCATCTTCTCGGTGACGAACTCACCGCCGCCGATCATCGGCTCATCCACGGGCGTGCAGATCACCCGTAGGGGACGGTCCTTGTTGTCCATGTCGCCGAGTGCATAACGGCGATCCGACTCCGGGATCTTCAGGTACGCCTCGGCCAGCGCACGGCGGTCGGCCTCGTCGCGGCTGCTCACGTAATCGGCGATCAGCCGGCGACAACGACCGGTCGAATCAGGTCGATCGTTGAGCCGGTCGATCGCGTCGGCGACCTGAACAACGAAGTCGTCCGGGTTGATCCACACCTGCGGATCGAGAAACTGCCAACCGGCCAGGTCGTGCGCCGACGCACGGGCACCCGCCTCGATGGTGGTCGCGATCCACCCGCTCGCGAGTTTGTCGCGCAGCCCGTCGAGATCGACCATGCCCCAGCAGTCGATCGCACCGTCGGCGTAAATCTTCAGGTCGGTGAGGAAATAGCTGCCACCGTTGCGGATGAAGATCGGCCGCCAAGTGCCCTCGATCCGCTGCCCATCGACAACCCGATATGTCCGATTACCCCGACCCATGAGGCTCAGCGTAGTCCGCCCGCACCGGGCCCCAGCCCACCGATGACCCACCCCACGTTGTAGTCACCATGTCTATTGAGAAGGCTCTCGCCTACTTCCTCTATTGACGCAGAGAGCGGCGGCCTGGCCCGTGGTCTCATCAGAGAGATACCCCCACACAGAACAGTCCCCGGTAGTCTCCATCGAACCATGAGTTGTCAGTCGTCGCTGACAGCTCCGGAATTCGACTGGCTTGCCGGGGGCTTAGCCGGATCCTGAAAAACAACTCACCGCTGTCGACGGACGTCTCTGTCGGTAGCGTAGCCATTTTCCGGTGCTCCGGTATCTCTCCAGTCTGCTCCGATTTCTCCTGCTGTCAATACTTGTCGCCTGACTATTTCGCCGAAATTCCGAGGTCGGGCGAGGTGTTGGTGTGCGGCATTGTGCGGACGGCCGGTGCGGAGGACAGTGGGTATGTCCGGTGGTGTCCACCGGGGGCGCCACTCTTGGAGAAGCAGGAGGTTGCCTGTGTACGCACGTTCGAGCACTATCGCGGCTCAGCCGTCTTCGATCGACAGCGGGATCGCGTACCTCCGTAACAACGTGATGCCGCAGTTGCCCGAGCTCGACGGATGGGTCGGCCTGTCGCTGATGGTGAACAGGGCGACGGGACGTTGCATCGCCACGACCGCGTGGGATTCGGAGGAAGCGCTGCAGTCGAGCCAATCGCGTGCCCAGCCGTTGCGGGACGGTCTGGCCCAGGCGATGAGTGGGCGGCTGGAGAAGATCGACGAATGGGATGTCGCCGTCATGCACCGCGAACATCTGGCAGGCCCGCGCGCGTGCACCCGATGCACCTGGTTGCAGGTGGAGCCGGCCGGGATGGACCTGCTGATCGACACATTCAAGAACAGACTGCTGCCTGCGTTCGAGGAGCTCGAAGGGTTCCGCAGCGCCAGCTTGTTCGTCGACCGGGAAACCGGGCGCGCGGTCGGCTCCACCGTCTGGTCGAGTGTCGAGGAGTTGGACAGCAGCCGCGAACACACGGACCGGATGAGGGCCGCGGCCTCGCGCAGCCTGAGCGCCGACGTCCTCGATGTAGCGGAGTTCCGGCTCGGCTTCGCGCACCTGCGCGTACCCGAATTGGTGTGATGCGCTGGGTGATCCGGCCGGGAGGGTGCTTCCGGCCGGATCGGCCGTGCCCGGCGGACACCGAGTCGAGGTGGCCCGGATCACGGCGTTCACCGAGGCAGTGGAGAGCTCGGTCCGCCTGATCTCCGGCCGGGGTGATCGTGTCGGTTTCGTCCAAGACGGGCGTTGGTGCCTCGACTTAGGGTGAGTGCAGTCCGACGCACGATCTTCAGGAGGAATCGCATGACACGCGAGCTGGTTTACACGGGATTCATGTCGCTCGACGGAGTGGTCGATTCGCCCGGTGGCACCGTTGAAGGGCATCGCAGTGGTGGGTGGGTCATGCAGACCGAGTTCGTGCCGGAGGCGTATTCGCTCAAGGGGGAGGAGCTCGCGGAGACCTCGGCGCTGATGTTCGGGCGTCGCAGCTATGAGGCGTTCGCGCCGATCTGGCGGGATTCCGAAGACCACGCCGCGTACAAGGATCTGCCCAAGTATGTGGTGTCCTCGACACTGTCCGAGGACGATCTGATCGACGGCTGGGGTGACATCACGATCCTGCGGACCGTCGCGGACGTGGAGAAGCTGAAGCAGTCCGACGGTGGGGCCATCTTCATCCACGGCAGTGCCGAACTGGCACGGAGTCTCGGCGATGCCGACCTGATCGACCGCTACAACCTGTTGGTCTTCCCGGTCCTGCTCGGCGCGGGCAAGAACCTCTTCAGTCATTCGGACCGACCGAAACAGCAACTGCGGCTGCGGGATTCGGATACCTACAGCAACGGTGTAGCGAAACTCGTCTACGACGTGGTGCGCTGACCGAGCGCGATCGCCCCGCCCGTACCTTCGCGTAATTGCCGCGCTGTGCGCCCGACATAGCGTCGCAGCGCGCGGGCGAGGTGGGGTTCGTCGTAGTACTCGAGCTTGGCCACCACATCGGCCGCCGTCTCACCCGCACTCAGCAGCTGAGCCGCGGTGCGGACGCGTTCGATCTGACGGACCGCCCCTTGCGTGAGGCCGGTGGAGGTGCGGAATCGGCGTTCGAGTGTCCGCTCACCGACCGCGGGCTGTGCACCACGCAGTGCCTCGACGACCAGTTGGTCGCGACCGACCACCCCCGCCGCGACCAGCCGTCCGACGAGCGCCTCGGCGTCGTCCGGGTGTGGTGTCTCCCAGCGTGTTCCGTCGAGCCAGAAGCCGCGGTCGGTGATGTCCGGCAGCATGATTCCACCGTCTACCAGCGACGATGTCGCGACGGTACGCAACGAGGTGCCGACAGCGAACTGGACACCGAGGAAACTGGCGCCCTCGGGTACCGGCGCCGTTCCCGCCCGGCTCTCCGGCCCCGTCACCGCGGCTCCGCGCACACCGTCCTGGTCCCAGAAGACCAATCCCCACGTCTCGGTCGCCACGGAGGTCATCTCCGCCACGTGCTCGCTACGACAGGTCCATACCGTGGAAACCCACGGCGAATCGGACCCGCGCCCCTCGAACACCAAACCCACACGTCGATGCTAATCGGCCGTGCGACGATCTGGTCCCCGTCTCTGGAGCTGACCGCCGCCGTTGTCGGGGAAAGTACCGTCCTAGGCATGCACGATCTGACCTACGCACCCGCAGGCTCGACCTGCCCCGCCGAGCGCATGTGGGCCGAAGGTCCCGACGGGTTCCAGCGATTCGAGACCTGCGTGGTGATCGGGGACGGTGAGCAGGTGTGGGAAGCGGCGAGGCAGGCGGTGTTGTGCTGGGGTGTGAAGCGGCGCAGTGGGTTTCGGGTCGTCCCGGATGGGACCGTCGCTGTCGGCGCGGAGTATCGGGTGAGCGTGGGGTGGGGGCCGCTGTCGGTCCATGAACCCGTGCGGGTGGTGGCGGTGGTCGATACCGAGGACAGGTGTGGGTTCGCTTATGGCACCCTGCCTGGGCATCCGGTGTGTGGTGAGGAGGCGTTCGTGGTGCATCGACGACCTGACGGGACCGTGGAATTCACACTGAGGTCGCTCACCCGACCCGCGCCGACCGGATTCTGGCGGACGATCTTTCCGATCCTGCTCGTCGCCCAGCGTCACTACCGCCGCCGCTATCTGCGTGCACTGCTGCGCTGACCGCGTCGACGTGCGTTGTTGACGCGGCGACACCAGCCCACACGTCGATGCTGAACAACAGCGGTGACACCGCCAGCAGAGCCGCAGATTTTCGCTGGTGCAGCAGCGAACGGCCGTGCGACGATCCTGCCTATGTCCGGGGAAATGACCGCCGAAGCCGTTGTCGAAGAATGGAAGTCGCGACTGATCGCGCTCGCGCGCACGCCGGAGTATGTCTTTGTCGACACGCCGCAAGAGTTGATCGACCGGCATCAGGCACGGCTCACCACCTTCGAGGGCTGTACCGACGCGGAGCTCGAGGCTGTCGAGAAGCGGATCGGCGGGCGGTTCCCTGAGGTGTTTCGTCAGTACCTGCTGCAGATGGGTGGGGCGTGCGGTGACCTCTTCCGGGGGAGCGATCGCGGGGGTATCCGATGCTTCGATCGGCTGTGTGACGACGCACGGGAGATCGTCGAAGACGTGGGCGGCAGGTGGACACTACCGCCCGACGCCGCCATCGTTCTCACCCATCAGGGCTATACATTCGATTACGTGCGTGCAATCGGGGGATTCGACGGACCGGTTCTGCGATGGACGGATGGAAGTCCCGACGAGGACATTCAGATCGCGGCCACGTTCGCCCACTATGTCGACGCACAGCTCCGCCTGAGTGAGCGCAACAACCGCACAGCCCGTGAGCGAGGTGGCTACTGCCTCGTTCTTTATCCAGGTGGCGGCCAGCGCTTTTACTCAGCGCGAAACTCAGCTCGAACCTTCTCGGCCGCCGAGAATCAGCGGTGACTTTCGGACGGCCATCTCCAGGGGGGCGTTCATCCCGGCGAGACCCACGACGCCGCCGACCGTGAGCCGGGCAATCACGCCGAATTCCGAACGCTGCATGCGTGTTTCAAATCTGTGCGCGAAAGGTGATTCGCATATCGATCGCGGATCTGAACCAAAGAATGGATTGGTCGATCGGCGCAGATGTGAAATAGATCACAAAGATTGATTTAATATCTTTCGGCTATTACTAATAGCCCGGTCGACATTCGCTTGGTCCAGCTTTGGGGGGCAAAAGGTCGAGAGGGAGTAGTCAATGTTCATGCGTTCAACCCGCAACATTCTCCTCGGTGCACTGCCCGTAGTTGTGGCGGTCGCCTTCGCCGGTAGCGGCGTCGCGTCGGCGGACGCCGCCGCCGACCAGCAGGCTCAGTCGGCCACCGTGCTGGCCGTCCCGGGGGACAACTTCGCGACGGCTGTTGCCGAGTTTTCGTTCGGATCCGCCGTCCCGGCCGGCGCAGTGATTTCGCAGGATGCCGAGCCTTCGATTCCGCAGGCCGCCGAGCTTTCGGACGAAGGCTTGGTTTCGGAGGTGGCAGCTCCCGCGATTTCCGAGGCAACCGCCCCCGTTGTTTCGGACGTGATCGAGAACCAGGTGGAAGAAGTCGCAACCAATCCGAAGGCCGAGAACTCCGACCCGGTGGTCAACGGTGCTCTCGCCGGTGCCGGTCTCGGTGCGCTGGCCACGCTGGTCAACTGCATCCCGTCCGCGATCGTCTTGGGTGTGGGCTACCCGATCTGCCTCCTCCTCGGCGTTCTTCCCCACGCGGCAATCGGTGCCATCATCGGTGGCGTTGTGGGCCATGTGAATCCGGAGGTCGTTCCGCAGGTCCTGCCCTGAGAAGGTAGGTCGGAAGTTGCCCCTGCTTCGGGACTCCCGGTGCCGCTGTGGTGAAAAGCCCAGTCGCACCGGGGGTTTCGCTGCGGGGATACTGATGTGGTGCTCGGAGCGGAAGAGTTCGATCTCGTAATGGCTGTCATTCGTCGCGACATCGACGAGGTGCGACGCGCTCACGAGGCCGGCGTCGACCTGGCGAGCGCCACCGCGCCGGGAGGCACTCTTTCCGGCTGGGCCGCGGAGTGGGGCAGACCCGAGATCCTCGCGTACCTGCTGGCCGAGGGAATCGAGGTGGAGCCGAGAGCTCTTTCGAAGGCCGCGGACAAGGGCCATGCCGAGACGGTGAGGCTACTGCTCGACCATGGCATGAATCCGGATCTTCCGACTGAGTGGCCGCCGCTGTGCGCAGCAGCCTACGGCGGTTCACTCGAGTGCATCCGAGCTCTCTTGCAGGCCGGAGCGCGGGTCGATGTTCGGATGGGCCCGCAGGCAGGCCTCGCGAGCGGAAAAACCCCTCGGGAGCTCGCCGCAATGCGTCCTACAGACGGGACGGCGGAGATACTCCGGCTGCTCGAACAGTAAACTGCGGCGCACCGCCACCGGCCGGACCGGCGACGCCGTCGCCCGAGGTCCACTCGCAACTCACCGACGCTGCCGCGCCCAAGCGAGCAGGGGCGGTGGTTCATGCAACGCGGACGGTGGGTCTCGGAACCTCATGGAGTACCTCGACCGCCGCACCGGTCTGTGGCTGAACGTGAGCCACTTGGTCACCGTGCAGGACGCCGAGACGTTTCTCGCACGCGCCGGGTTCTAGACACGCGCGGACCCCACTCGGCGCCGTCCGATCAGCCGCGATCTGACCCGAAAGCCAGGAATGTGTGCGCGAGAGGGGACTTGCATTCTGATCTCGCGCCGAACGACCGGGAATCTGTGATCGAGTGCGATCGAATACATATCGAAGGATCGTGGCAACACGATAGCAGCCAAGACGCGGCTGTCTCGGTACCCCCGGCGGGGTTGCTTCTGCTTTCGGCCCGTCCCTGTCTCTGCGCACCGCCTGGTTGACAGGAGTGGTCGAGCGCTTGCGAGTCGGCCTCGATGTCGCCGTCATTGGTCGTCATCGGCCGAGTCAAAGCCGAGCGGGCCGTACTCGGAATACCGATCGCCCACGGCCCGGGATTGACGGTCGCGAACCCCGTACTCCCGGACTCCCACCAGATATTTGAATCTTGTTCAGATAATCCTTGACCTGCCTTGCTGGCAGCACCTACCCTCTAACTAGCTGAATCTGATTCAACAACTTGGGAGGTGTGATGGTCAGCAATCGGCGCGGCGCGGCCTCGCGTACGGCGCTGCTCGCGGCGGGCAAGGCGGCGTTCAGCAGCGACCGCTACGAAGAGGTCTCCATCGTCGACCTGGCGCGCTCCCTGGGGGTGGCAGCGGGGTCGATCAGCTATCACTTCGGCGGGAAACGAGGGTTCTATCTGGCGGTATTGGAGCAGGCGGCCGAGGAGTTCTGGGGGGATCTGCTGGCCATGCGCGGCCCGGCGCTGGATCGGCTGAACCGGGGCATCGACCGGCTGCTCGATGAAGCCGAGCAGCAGCCGCGCGCGTTCGAAGCGCTGTTCGCCGACGTGGCCGACGCCGAAGTGCGCCAGATCCGTGACCGGCACCGCACCCAGTTGACCGATGCGCTGGTCATCGAGGTGACCGGTTCGGAGTCCTCACCGGTGTTGCGTGCCGCGATCAGCGGCTTCGTGTCCTATATCGAAGGTCTGGTTCTGCATTGGTCGCGGACCCGCGAGATCAGCCGTGAGCAGGTCAAGGAGTTGGTGGTCGGAAACTTGTTCGGCACGATCCTGGCGGCGCTGCGCACCGATCCCGATATCGAGTTGACCCAGCGAGCCATCGACGCTGTGCTCGCCGATCCGCAAGCTGTGGCTTTCCTGGGCCCCCTTTCCACCGTGTCGAAGACGACGGAGTGATTACTGATGTCTGAAGTTCTGCCTACCGGTCCCTCGCGGATCGTCGAGACACCGTTCGCGCGAGCGATCGCGTGGGTCGTCGGCCCGCGCGGGTTGCGTAGCCAAGCCGTCCTTCGTCGTGAGGTCGAGGGCAAGGTGGTCGTGATCACCGGGGCATCGTTCGGTGTCGGGGAGGCAACCGCGCGATGGTTCGCGGCGGCCGGCGCCCGGGTGGTGATCGCCGCTCGAACGATGGATCGGTTGCTCGAGGTGGCCGAGGAGATCAACGCCGCTGGGGGAGAGGCCCACCCGTACCGACTGGACCTGACCGATGAACAGTCGGTCGCGGAATTCGCGGCGTCGGTGCGTTACGACCTCGGCGAGGTCGATGTGCTGATCCACAACGCGGGCAAGTCGTTGCGCCGTTCGATTCACCTGTCCTACGACCGGCCAAAGGACATCACCGCGACGACCGGTGCGAACTATCTCGGGCCGATGCGCCTCACCCTGGCTCTGCTGCCAGGGATGCGGGCGCGCGGTAGCGGTCACATCGTGAACGTTTCCACGGTCGGGATCATGTTCCCCAACGTCCCGAAGTGGGGGTTCTACCTGTCGTCGAAGCTGGCGTTCGACTGGTGGATGCGTGCGGTCGGCATGGAAGCTCGCGCCGACGGGGTCACGTTGACCACGTTCTACGGTGGTTTGCTGCACACCCGGATGAGCGCGCCGAGCCGCTGGATGCGGGTGCTGCCCGGTCAGACCCCAGACGATGCGGCGAAGGTGCTGGCCAAGGCGGTGGTGAAGAAGCCGCGCACGATGACCCCGCTCTACGGGTTCCCGTTGGCGATGTTCGCAACAGTCTTGCGGTGGCCGTTGGAATTGATCGTCGAGCGGATCTTCCGCAACCTCGGTGACACCGAGGTCTCGTTGTCGCGGCTGAAGCCATCTGCCCCGGTTGCTGCCGCTCAAGCGGCTCCGGCACCGGCGGCGGTCACCGATCCCACCCGTAACGGGCAGGTGATCACCGATGTCCGCTGACCTGACTCACAGTGTGCGGCAGTGGTGTTCGGCGATTCCGGCGGTGCTCGCTTCGGGAATGTTGGCCCCGGTCGGCCCGCGCAAAGCCGCGGCGTTGGCGCGCAGCTTCCACCAGTACGGCCCGACACCGGCGATGTTGTTGTCGGCCACCGCGATTCGACATCCGGACAAGGTCGCCATCATCGACGACACCGGGCAACTGACCTACCGGCAGCTGCAGCAGCGGGCCGAAGCGATCGCCGCGGCCTTGTATGCCGCGTGCCCGGTACCGCCGAAATCGGTGGGGATCATCTGCCGTAACCATCGCGGGTTCGCCGAGGCGATGGCGGCCGGTGCGCAGCTGGGCGCGGAGCTGATCTTCATCAACACCGAGCTTCCCGCCGCTCAGTTGCATGCGATTCTGGCCCGGCACAACCCGGATGTGCTGATCTATGACGCCGAATATGCCGACACGGTGCAGGAGACGAACTTCCCTGGTCTTAGGGTGCTGGCCTGGCGTGAGCCGGACGCCGACCTGGCGGGACTTCCGACGCTGGACGATCTCGCCACTCGAAGCCACCCGAAACCACCGCGGGTACGGCACGCCGTGAAGCTGACATTGCTCACCTCGGGCACCACGGGACTGGCCAAGGGCGTACCTCGTGCGGTCAAGCCGACCGCGATCGTGTTGCTGACGTTGACTGCGATGGCGCACCTGCGGCTGCGGTCCACCGACCGGGTGTTGGTCGCGCCGCCGATGTTTCACGGCTTCGGGCTGGTGGCGCTGCTGGGTCCGTTGGCTCTGGGCGCGACAGCGATCTGCCGACGTCGCTTCGACGCGGCGACCGCGCTCGATGACATCGCCCGCCACCGGGTCACGGTGGTGATGGCGGTGCCGGTGATGCTGCAACGGCTGCTCGCTGTGCCGGGGCTGGCCGAGAGCCGGTCGGCGCGGTCGTCGCTGCGGGTCATGGTGACCGGGGCGGCACCGATCTCGCCGACCACGGTCTCGAAGCTGATCGAGACCTTCGGCCCGATCCTGATCAACGGGTACGGCTCGACCGAGGCCGGCCTGGTCACCATCGCCGCCCCCGCCGATCTTGTCGCCGCGCCTGACACGATCGGGCGAACCTCGCTGGGCGTGTCCGTGCGGATCCTCCGCGCGGACCGCACCGAGGCCGCGCCGGGAGAGATCGGCGAGATCTTCGTGCGCAGCGGTCTGGAGTACACCGGATACACCCCCGACCCCACCGCGAAGGTCTCGACCAAAGAGGTCATCGACAGGCACGTGTCCACCGGCGACATGGGGCATTTCGACGGTGAACGTCGGTTGTTCATCGACGGTCGCGCCGACGACATGATCGTCTCCGGTGGAGAGAACGTCTTCCCCGGCGAGGTCGAAGACCGCCTCGCCGCGCACCCCGACATCACCGACGCGGTCGTAATCGGCGTGCCCGATGCCGAGTTCGGGCAAGTCCTCAACGCCTTCATCGTGCTCGCACCTGGTGCTGCCGCGCTGGGGGAGGACGCGCTCAAACAGCATGTGCGCGAAGGCCTCGAGCGCTACAAGGTGCCCAAGCGGTTCGTCGTGCTCGACGAGATCCCCCGCAACGCCAGCGGCAAGGTCTTGCGGGCGAAACTGCACTCTCTGGCCGGGTCGTGAACCACCCTTCTGCTCGAAAGGCAAAGCTGATGGCAATAAGGCCGGTTCGTGCGCCGAAGATCATCATCATCGGTGCTGGTGTTGCCGGGATCTCGGCGGCGGTGACGTTCAAGAAGGCCGGTTTCGACGATTTCGTGATCCTGGAGAAGGGATCCGATGTCGGTGGGGTGTGGTTCTGGAACCGTTACCCGGGGTTGACCTGCGACGTGCCGTCGCAGCTCTACCAGTTCGGGTTCGCGCCCAAGCCCGATTGGAGCCGGGTCTGGGCCACCGGTCCGGAGATCCAGCGCTACCACGCCGAGGTCGTCGACAAGTTCGGGCTGCGTGAACACCTGCGTCTGAACAGCGAAGTGACCGACGCGGTATTCGACGGACGCGGTTGGGTCGTCACCCTTGCCGACGGCACCGAGTCGACGGCAGACTTCGTCATCGCCGCGACCGGGGTACTGCACCACCCGTTCACCCCCAAGATTCCGGGCCTCGACACTTTCACCGGCGACACGGTGCACACCGCCCGTTGGGACGACTCGCTCGACACCGTGGGCAAACGGATCGCGGTGATCGGCTCGGGATCGACTGGTGTGCAGGTTGTTTCGGCACTGCAGCCGGGCGCGTCGAAGCTGACTCAGTTCACGCGCACGCCGCAGTGGGTGCTGTGGGCGCCGATGGGGTTGACCCAATCCAAGCTGGTCGCAAAACTTCTCGCGGCGTCACCCACCGTGCATGACCGGGTGTACGCGGTGTCGTTGTGGGCGTCGGGGATTCTCGCCGATGTCGCGTTGCGCCCGACCTGGCGCAGGCGGACCATGCAACAGCTGGCGCGGTGGTCGTTGCGTGCTCAGGTGCGTGACGAGGGTTTGCGTGAGGCGTTGACCCCGGATTACGAGCCATTGTGTAAGCGGCAGGTGATCTCCGGTACCTACTATCGGGCGATCCAAGCCGACAATGCCGAGCTGGTCACCGACAAGATCACCGAGGTCACCCCGAACGGGATCCGCACCGCCGACGGACGCGAACATCCCGTCGACGTCATCGTTTTCGCCACCGGTTTCCACCCGCACAATTACATGCGTCCGATGAACCTGCGCGGCCGCGACGGCCTGCACATCGACGAGGCTTGGGCGAAAGGCCCACGCGCCTACCGGATGACGGCGATACCCGGGTTTCCGAATCTGTTCACGGTGCTGGGCCCGAATTCGCCGACGGGCTCGATCTCGCTGCAGTACTCGGCCGAACTGACCGCTCGCTACATCACCCGCTGGTTGCATCGGTTCGCCACCGGCGAGCTCGACACCGTCGAAGTCACCGAGGCCGCGACGGCCCGGTTCAACGATGCCGTCGCGCAGGCGATGGGCCCGACGGTGTGGAACACCGGCTGCAACTCCTGGTACTTCACCGACCAGAACACCATCGATCTGTGGCCGTTCGACCGCAAAACGATGACCACCATGCTCACCGAACCCGACGACCGCGACTTCCTCATCGACGCGACGGCTGACACCAGCGCGGTGTTCGCACCGACCACCATCTGAACTCGAAGCAAGGACAACGATGTCTCGCAATTCTCGAATCGACCTCAACGGCGCTGTCGTCGTGATCACCGGTGGTGGCCGCGGCATCGGTGCCGCCACCGCACAAGCGTTCAGCGCCAAGGGCGCCCGGGTGTGGATCGGCGACATCGACACCGACGTCGCCGCGGCCACCGCCGCCTCGATCCCGCACTGCCACAGCGCACGCTTGGACGTCACCAGCGTCGAGTCGTGGCGCGAATTTCTCACCGAGGTCTTGTCCATCGAAGGACGCCTCGACGTGCTGGTCAACAATGCCGGCGTGATGCCGCTGGGCAGCTTCACGGAGGAATCCGAAGCGACCACTGATCTGATCC
This sequence comes from Nocardia sp. GTS18, assembly GCF_013839555.1. Taxonomy (NCBI): domain Bacteria; kingdom Bacillati; phylum Actinomycetota; class Actinomycetes; order Mycobacteriales; family Nocardiaceae; genus Nocardia; species Nocardia sp. GTS18. The sequence goes on from NZ_JACBIU010000008.1 coordinate 39,894, forward strand.
TCGACGTCAACGTGCGCGGGGTCATCAACGGCATGCGCGCGGTGCTGCCCGGCATGGTCGAAACCGGTCGCGGCCACATTGTCAACGTCGCCTCGATGGCCGGGATGATCCCGATCCCCGGCATGGTGACCTACAACGGTTCCAAATTCGCCGCCCTCGGCTTGTCGCTGGCCGCGCGTCACGAATACGCGGGCACCGGCGTCACCGTCACCGCCGTGCTGCCCTCGGCGGTGCGCACCGAACTGGCCTCCGGGGCTGATCTGGGCAAGACTATTCCCTACGTGGATCCCGAAGACGTCGCTCGTGCCGTCGTCGACACCGTGCGCCGCACACCCGCAACCGTCTCGGTCCCAGGCTGGATGGCGCCGGGCTGGTCGGCGGTGCAAGCACTGGTGCCTAGCTTCATCGAAAACGGTGTGCGCCGGCTCCTCGACGACCGCCGAGCACTGACCGGTATCGATGCCGAGAGCCGTCGCGCCTACACCGAGCGCATCGAACGCCACGTCAACGAACACACCGCCACCACGGCGCCGAAGCCGGGCCGCAAGGCGGGTTCCCGATGACCTCATGCGCACTGGTGATCGGCTGCGGCGGCACGATCGGCGCCGCCTGGATCGTCGCAGCCCTGGATGCTCTGTCGAAGCAACTGGACTGGGATCCACGCACTGCCGACCTCATGCAAGGCACCTCTGCCGGTGCCGAACTCGTCACCCTGCTCGCCAGCGGGGTCGGGGTCGACGAGTTGGTCCGCTGGCAACAGGGCACCGCCCACGACAAGCGGTTGCGTGATCACCACGACGCCGCACCGTCTTCCCTGCCGCCCATACCGTCGCCGCGGCTGCTCAATCCGGGTCTCTTGCGGACTCAGCACGGGCTGGCCGCGTTGTCGGGCATCGCGCCGACCGGGCGTGGCGACGCAAGCTGGCTGGCACGCTTGGCCCATGCCTACACCGGCGACCGGCCATGGCTCGACCATCCTGCCGCCCGGATGGTCGCGGTCGATACCGAGACGGGCGGGCGGGTCGCGTTCGGCGCCCCCGATGCGCCCGCGGTGTCTCCGGCGACCGCGTTGCAGGCCTCGTGGGCGGTACCGGGGTGGATGCCACCGGTGACCGCAAACGGGCGTACCTACATCGACGGCGGCGCCGCCTCGACCGCATCGCTGGACTTGCTGGCAGACCACGGGTTCGACGAGATCTACCTCATCGCACCGATGGCATCGCCCGACCGCGCCCGCATCCCCGGCCTCGGCGGCTTCCTCGAAGACCGGTGTCTGCGGCGCCCGATGACCGGCATCCTCACTGCCGAAATCGACATGGTGCGCGCTCGCGGCACCCGGGTGATCACGATCTGCCCGCGCGTCAACGATCTGACGCACCTGCCGGCGAACTTCATGAACCGGCGAGCCCGTCACGTCGCTTTCGCCGCCTCGATGCGCACCGCCCGGGCAACGGTCGCGGCCGCCCTGGCCGTGGTCGCCGCATAACGGGGACTTCTTGTTCGAGGCGGCTGTCCGGTTGATCCGGTCAGCCGCCTCACCCGGCGCATCCACATTGTGCGGGTTTTTTCGTCGCGGATCTGCGTGGACCGCCGGTATCGCCGCGCTCGTCGTTGTCGTCCAGCGACGACCGAGCAACGCCGTGACACGAGGATTCCGTCTTCGAGCAAATGTGACCGTTGACACTCTGCGGCCAGCATGGGAATGTGAATTCAATTCATATTGAATTCAGTTCAAAAAAGGGGAGTCGATGTCCAGATCCACGATGAGGTGGCGGCGAACACGAAGCACTGGTAGTCGGAGACGGCCGCTGGCGATACTCGGTGCGGTGGTCCTCGCGGCCACGACGGTGCTGACCGTCTTCGCCGGACCGGCTACCCCGGGACCGAATTCCGGTTCGGCATCGGGTTCGTCGCAAGGCAGCGATTTCTACCTGCCGCCCGACCCTCTCCCCACGGGGGCGCCTGGACAGATTCTGCGCAGCGAGCCGTATTCCCTGGCCCTAGCTCTGCCTGGCCAGGAGGGGCAGGTCCCCGCCAACGCCACTCGCATCATGTATCTGAGCGCCGACACTCACGGAGACCCGGCCGCGGTCACCGGCACCTATCTCGAACCCACGCTGGCGTGGAACGGACCCGGTCCTCGCCCACTGATCGCGGTCGCCCCCGGCACCCAAGGCCAAGGCGACCAATGCGCACCCTCGAAAGGGTTCGCCCAGCTCATCCACTACAACTTTCCCCTCGATATCTGGGCCAGCTACGAGGTGATCACCGCCTACGCGCTGCTCGCGCGCGGCATGGCCGTGGTCATGACCGACTACCACGGTTTGGGCACCCCGGCCGTGCACGACTACGTCAACCGGGCTGCCGAAGCGCATGCGGTCCTCGACTCCATCCGCGCCGCCGAAGCACTGACCGGAATCTCGCGTCCCAGCGGGATCTTCGGTTACTCCCAAGGTGGAGGCGCGGCGGCCGCGGCCGCGGAGTTGCAGGGCGAATACGCTCCCGAGCTGGACCTACGCGGCACCTATGCCGGAGCTCCGCCCGCTGACCTACGTGAGGTCATGCTCACGTCCCCTGCGGTCAACGGGCTCGTGCCCGGCGTGCTCGGTGGCGTGGGACCTGGCGTGGTGGGCTATGTGCTCAACGGAATCGTCGCAAACCATCCCGAAACCGCGCCGATCATCGATGCCTTCACCAATCCCGCGGGCAAGCAGATGATGGCCGAGCTGGCCACGACCTGTGTCGGTGAAACCGTCCTGCGCACCATGTTTCGGCCTATGACCTGGTACACCGCCGGAGGCCGCACACCCGCCCAGCTTCTCGACAGCTCACCGGAATTGACGGCCATCGTCGATGAACAGCGCATCGGCAACCGCAAGCCGGTCGCACCGGTATTGATCGCCGCCGGTACCAATGACGATATCCTGCCCTTCCCGCAGGCACGTCAACTCGCGGTCGACTGGTGCGCTCGAGGCGCGAGCGTGCAGTTCGAACCGACCACCTGGCTGCCTCCACTGTTTCCCAGCCTCGGTATCGGCCATCTGCTGGAGTACCTACCGGCCACCTTCGCCGCCCATGACTGGCTCACCCAACGCCTTGCCGGTGCGCCTGCCCCGAGCAACTGCTCGGCATTGCCCTGACCCTGTAGCCGCGGCGCTGTGGGCGGCGGCTACCAACAGCCTGTACGAACGGACAAAGCATGTCTGATATTTCCTCTGCGACCCGCCACGAAATCGTCATCGTCGGCGCCGGGTTCTCCGGTCTGGGGACCGCGATCGCCTTGCGCAAGGCCGGCTTCGAGGACTTCCTCATCGTCGATGACGCCGAAGGGCCCGGTGGTACGTGGCGATGGAACACCTACCCCGGTGTTGCGGTGGACATTCCGTCGTTCAGCTACCAGTTTTCGTTCGCTCAGCGATCGACCTGGTCGCGTACTTACGCTCCCGGTCGCGAGTTGCGAGCCTACGCCGAGCAGATCGTCGACGAGTACGACCTGCGCCCTCATCTGCGGTTCGGTACCCGGGTGCGCACCGCCGCCTTCGATCAGCAGAGCGCGACGTGGCGGATCTCGACGAGCGCAGGCGAGCTCACCGCGCGCTGGCTGATCCACGCCGGTGGACCGCTGAGCCAACCGAAGCTGCCCGAGATCGACGGCATCGATACCTTCACCGGTTCGATGATGCACACGAGCCGGTGGGACCAGGAGGTGTCCTTGGTGGGCAAGCGGGTCGGCATCATCGGAACCGGAGCGACGGCAGTACAGGTCATCCCGGAAATCGCGGCGCAGGTCGAGCATCTGACGGTTTTCCAGCGCACTCCGATCTGGTGCTTGCCGAAACCGGACTTCTCCCTCGGCAGGGCTGGCCAACTCGCCTTGAGCAAAGTGCCGGGCGGCAGGCGAACCGCCCGGTTCGCCAGCCAGGCAATGGTCGAGGCGACGTTCCCTCTGCTCGCCCACTTCCACCGGTGGGTCCCGGCCACGGATGTCGTCCAGGTCGCCGCACGAAGATACATCCGGTCCCAGGTCCACGACCCGGTCACCCGGGACAAGCTCACCCCCAGGTACGCGCTCGGATGCAAGCGACCCAGCTTCCACAACTCGTACCTGTCGACGTTCAATCGCGACAACGTCGCTCTCGAGACGACATCGATCGAAGCGATCACCCCGACTGGCATCCGCACAACGGACGGCACCGAACACGAGCTCGACGTGCTGATCCTGGCGACAGGGTTCAAGGTCACCGATAAAGACGCGCTGCCGAGCTATCAGCTGATCTCCGGCGACGGCGTCGACTTGGCCGAACACTGGGCCGAGCGACGGTTCCACACCTATCAGGGTGTCGCGACCGCCGGGTTCCCGAACTTCTTCACCGTCTACGGGCCCTACGGCTACAACGGCGCGTCCTTCTTCACCCTTGTCGAGAACAGCGCCGCCCATATTGTTCGGGTTCTCGACGAGGCACGGCGGCGCGCAGCATCATCGGCGCAGGTGACCGAGTCAGCGCAGTCCCAATACATGGCCGCGATTCTCGCCCGCCGCCCGCTGCAGGTCTTCAGCAATCCCACGTGCGCGAACGCCAACAGCTACTACTTCACCAAACAGGGCGACGTTCCACTGCGTGCCTCCACAACCGTGGAAGCAGCGTGGAAAAGCCGCCGATTCCCGCTCACGCATTACAAATTCGCCGGCTGACCGCCCGGATTCAGGAGATAAAACCATGAAGTTCGACCTCGCCGACAAGGTCGTCGTCATCACCGGCGCCGCCCGCGGAATCGGCCTCGGCACAGCGGAAGCGGCCGCATTGCGCGGCGCGAAAGTCGCCGTGCTCGACCTACGCCGAGACGACGTCGACCGCGCCGTCGGGCGACTCGGCGACAAGGCATTCGGGTTGGCCGTCGACGTGACCGATCGCGAGGAGCTGGCCCGCGCATTCACCACCATTGCCGACCGGCTCGGCGGGATTGATGTCGTCGTCGCCAACGCCGGAATCGCGCCTCGCGGAGCGACCGTGCAGGGGATGGCGCCCGAGGTCTTCGACCGGGTTGTCGAGGTGAACCTCACCGGGGTCTACAACACGGTCCTCGCCGCGCTTCCGTTCATCGTCGAACGTCGTGGCCATCTCTTGCTGACGTCCTCGGTGTATGCGTTCATGAACGGTGTCGGCGTAGCCCCCTACGCGGTCGCCAAGGCCGGAGTCGAGCAACTGGGCCGCGCGTTGCGCGTCGAACTCGCACCCTACGGGGCAACGGCGGGAATCGTGTACTACGGATTCATCGACACCGACATGGTCAAAGTGGGGTTCGACGAGGATCCTCTCGCGAATGCGATCGTGGACCTCATACCGCCGTTCCTCACCAAGCGGCTCACACCGGCGCAGGCGGGCGAGGACACGGTCCGGGGGATCGAACGCCGCGCGGCACAGACCATCACACCCGCCCGATGGGCAGCCCTCAGCGCCTTCCGTGGCCTGATCACCCCGGTGATGGACGGGATCGCGATACGTCATCGCAAGGTTCACAAGATGATCAGGGGTTTCGACGCACGATCGGCTATCCCACCACGCGTGGAACAGACCGCCGAACCTGCGGTGCCGGGCGCCTGCGCCCGTGTCGAGAGCTGAGGAAGTCGTCGACATGACCACCGCCCGTTCACAGTCCGCGATAATTGAGGTGGCCATCCCATGACCGACATCGACGCGACCATCACTCGCCTGGAGGCGGGTGCCGCACGGTGGGCGAGGATGTCCTACGCCGATCGCGCGGCGCTGTTGCGCGCCACGCATGCGGCGACTGCCGAGGCGGCAGATGCCTGGGTTGCGGCCGCGCTCGCGGCGAAGCAGACGCCCGCCGGACCGGCCGAGGGCGAGGAGTGGCTCTCCGGCCCCTTCCCGGTGATGAACGCCGCCGCCGAGTACGCCACCTCCTTCGAGGCGCTGGCGCGGGGGCGCTCGCCGATCGAGGGCGTGCATACCGCTGCCGCTCCCGGCGGCCGGACTGCCGTGCGCATGCTGCCGCGCACCGTCGTCGACCGCCTGCTCTACAGCGGGATCACCGCGGACCTGTGGCTCGAGCCAGGCGTCACGGCGGACGAGGCACGAGCGGGTGCGGGGCCGCGCGCGCGTCCAGGTGATCAGCCTGCGGGCGTCGGTGTCGTCCTCGGGGCGGGCAACATCAGCTCCATCGGCCCGATGGACGTGCTCGACGAGCTCGTCATCCACGGCCGCGCCACGATGTTCAAGCTGAACCCGACTTTCGACGGTCTCACCGCGGTGTACCAGGGCGCACTCGCGCCGCTTATCGCCGCCGACCTTGTCGCGGTGGTCAACGGAGGGGCCGAAATCGGTGCCGCATTGGTCGAGCACCCGGGCACTTGCCACGTCCACATCACCGGCGCCGAGACCACCCACGACGCGATCGTCTGGGGCCTCGGTAGCGACAAGTCCGGCACGCCGCGGCTCACCAAGCCGATCAGCAGCGAACTCGGCGGCGTCACGCCGGTGATCGTCGCCCCCGGCGACTGGGCTCCGAGCGACCTCCGCTTCCAGGCCGAGCACGTCGCCAGCATGAAGGTGCACAACAGTGGCCACAACTGCGTGGCCGCCCAGATGGTCATCCTCCCGGTGGAGTGGGCGCTGCGCGAGGAGTTCCTCACCGAGCTGCGGCGTGCGCTCGCCGCCGTCCCTGCCCGGCCGCCTTGGTACCCCAACACAGCGCCCAAGCTCGACGCCGCCCGGTCGGCCTACCCCGACGCCGAGGAACACGGCGGGCGTCTGCTTGCCGAGGTAACTGCCGACAGCTCCCAGGACCTGCTGACGTGTGAATACTTCGGACCCGTACTCGGCCATACATCCCTTCCCGGCACCGGCATCGACTACCTCCGCAATGCCGTGGCCTATGCCAACGACCGCCTCACCGGCTCGCTGGGCGCGACTGTGATCGTGCGCCCGGTCGAGCGGAAGACGTGGGGTGCGGAGTTCGACCAGGCCATCGCCGACCTTCGCTACGGCACTGTTGGCATCAACATCTGGAGTGGAATCGCCTTCCTCGATCCGCGCCTGTCATGGGGTGCCTACCCGGGCAACACCCTCGATGCGGTCGGTTCCGGTATCGGACGCGTGCACAACGCCGGTCTCGTACCGGCGGTGGAGCGCGTCGTCGCCGTGGGACCGTTCCGTCCCTTTCCGCGGTCGGTCGTCAACGGGGAACTCAGCATGCTGCCCGTTCCGCCGTGGTTCGCGACAGCGCGAACCGCTCACCACACCGCCCGAGCTATCACCCGGTACGCCGCTGAGCCTTCGCTGCTGCGGATCCCGGCCATCTTCGCCCACGCCCTGCGCGCCTGACCTGAGGACACCGCCATGCCCCACACCCCCATCGACCTCGCCGGTGTGCTCGTCGCGGTAACCGGCTCCGCCCGCGGTATCGGCCTCGCCACGGCGAAGGCGTTCTACGCCGCCGGAGCCCACGTCGCGATCGGCGACCTCGACGCCGGTCTCGCCGCCGAAGCCGCCGCCGAACTCGGCGAGCGCGCTTCCGGACACGCCCTCGACGTCACTGACCGAGCCTCGTTCTCGGCGTACCTCGAGGCCGCGCAGGCGGCGCACGGAGGTCCGCTCGAAGTCTTGGTCAACAACGCGGGCATCATGCCGACGGCGGCCTTCCTAGAACAGCGCGAGGAGATCGACCGGATGACGATGGAGATCAATTACTTCGGCATGGCGACCGGTCTGCGGTTGGCGCTGCCGGGCATGATCGAGCGCGGACGCGGCCACATCATCAACGTCTGCTCGATGGTCAGTGTCTACCCCCTTCAGGGGCTCGCCGGCTACAACGCCAGCAAGTTCGCCGCGCGCGGGCTCACCCAATCGGTGCGCCTCGAAACCGCCGGTACCGGCGTCAACGTCAGTGCGGTACTGCCGAGCGCCGTGAAGACCGAGCTGGCCTCCGGCATCGATTTCGGGTTGATGCCGCAAGTCGAGCCCGAGGACATCGCCGCGGGTGTGCTGCGCGCGGTACGCACCGGCAGTCCCGAGATCTCGGTGCCGCGCTACCTCGGTGCCGCCGCCAAGGCAGGCACCCTCTTCCCTGAGCTCGTCATGCGTCCGATGCGCCGCCTACTGCGCGACGACGCACCGCTGACCCACGTCGATGCCGCAGGACGCGCGGCCTACCACAAGCGCATCGTAGGCAACGGTGAGTGAACACCGCCAGGTAACCATCGTCGGCGCCGGATTCTCCGGCCTCGGCATACCGATCGCCCTGCCAAATCGTGGCTCCTCGGTTGGTTCGTAGACGCCGCCGAAGGTAAGCACGTGAGAAGCGGAACTCGATCTCAGGATTCATTTTGGCGGCTGCGTGGGTCTCCACACAGGGAGCGGTAGGGCAGGGCCCGCTGTGGGCGTTGTCGGCTGACGGGCCGCGAGCGGGTGGATTTCATTCGTGAGCGCTGTGAGTGCCCCGGCGACCTCGAAGATGCTCGCTCGAACGTAGGTCAGAGTAGCTCCGCCAGGAGTGAATTGGTGTGCGTGGGCCGCGTAGGCCCGGGCGACTGCGAAGCCGAAGTTCCGTTCTACCCAGGTCAGCACGGTGTGCCTGATCCAGTGGGTGGAGATCTGTTGTGTTGCTACCCAGGGCAATTCGCGTCCGGCGCGTTCCCATAGGTGGTCGTGTCGGCGTCGCGTGATCGGACGACCGTGTCGGTAGCGGAGTAGCTGATCGTCGGGGCCGGCGCCGCGATCGAGGTGAGCTGTCAGCATGCTCAGCAAAGTTGCGGAGATCGGCTGCCAGTGGATTGTGCCTCCTTTTCCGCCGAGCCTGACCAGGTGTTGGCCGACGTCCAGGTCGGAGCGGCGGATTCCGAGCGCGCTGCCCGTGCGGCACGCGGTTTCGATGTGGAGGCGGAGGAGCAGAGTGTCGAGTTCTTTGTCGTCTCCGGTGGTGGTGACCACGTCGATGACCTCGCGCAGTCTGTCTGCGGAGATGCTGCCGCGCGGGCTCGGCAGGCGGCGTGGTTTGTTCAACCCTGTGGCGGCGTTGATCGTTGGCACGTAGCCGTCGTTGGCGGCGCTTCGGTACAGGTACCGCAGAGCGCCGACCATATGTTCGGCGGCGGATCGGCCGTCGCGCGAATTTCGGCGGTGGACGGCGCGGGCGCGGGTTTGCTCGACCAGGGCCCGCATCTCCAGTGCCGTGGGGTCGTTGATGCGGCGTGGGCCCCACTCGGTTCGGACGCGTTGCCAGTACGGGCTATAGGTTCGCAGGGTGCCGTTCGGGACTGTGGGGATGATCCGTGGGATGTATTCCTCGAAGGTCGGAACCGGCGTCGGCTCGGGACTGGATAGCAAGTCCTCAGCTCGAATACCTAGTTGCTCCAGCACTTTTCGTGCGAAATCGTGCTTAGACTCGGTCATTGCTCGCTCCGCTGAGCGTTGACCGTGTGCACATCCACTCGAGCTGAGGCCGTGTTGCGGGGATACGGAGAGGTCTCTGGTCGGTCGCACACCATTCGAGGATGGTGGGCATGTCGAAGTAAGGCTCGTGGTTGATTTCGAACATTCATCGGGCACCTTAGGTTTGCCCGATCAGTGGCTCTTCCTACCTCCAGGAAACCCTAGAACGTCAGATTTCGCCACCGAGCTCTGCTGATGTCAGTGCAGGGTCGCGGTGGATAGGCCGTGCTGGCTTCAGGGCGCCACCCATGCCCACGGGCGTTGTCCCTGATGGCCATGAAGGCAGGCCAGTCTGTAGTCGGCCTGGCGGCGGGCATGTTCGGAGACCGCGGCGTGACGGAGCGCGAACAGGCACAGCTCGAAAGATCGGACGTCGCGGATTACCGGGTAACCCTCCCAGTCGGTGACGTCGCAGCCGTAGGCGTCGACGAACTGTTCCCACCGCGCTGGTGGGTCTGAAAGGGTGTCGGATTGGAAGGCGACAGTGGCTTGGTCCCACTGTGGGGGACCGATGCAGCAGCGTTCCAGGTCGACGACGTGTCCACCGGTGGGAGCGGCCATGGTGTTGGCCGGGGATGGGTCGCCGTGGATGACGCACCACGGGCTCGGCCACTCCAGCGCGTGCCAGCGTGCGGCGAGGTTTTCGGCGTAGCCGCGTAGCCACGCCTTTTCCCGATCGTCGGTGAGGCATTGGTGGATCCGGTCGGTGAAGTCGGGCAGGGTGAACTGGGGTAGCCCGAGGTGGCTGGGCACGCGAAGTGTGTGCAGCCGTGCGAGCATCGCCCCGGTTTCGGCGGCTTCGGCCGGGCCGCCCGATCCGAGGTCTTCCCAGAATGTGACAGGCCGTCCGGCCACAACGACCGGGTCGGGCACCAGTGGTTCGGGTGCTCGAACGTGGTGGGAGCGCAGCCAGTCCGCAGCTCGCAGCTCCCGGACCGCGGTCGTCAGTTCGCCGTGCTGGTGGACACGAATAATGGTCGCGGCGTCGGTGCGTAGCATTGCGTTGTCGCGCAACCGGATCGGGTCGATCCGGGTAGCGGGGACCTGGGCTTTGGCGCAAGCTGCTCGGGCCAGGTCCACGATGTCTCTGCTTCTCATGGTGTTTCGCTTCTTGTGATCAATGACCGGTGGCGAGTGCTGCGGCGGTCTCGAACAGTCCCGCGGAGTTCGCGCCCTTGATCAGGACGACGTCACGCCCGCGCAAACCTTCGGTGAGCAGGCCCAGTACATGGTCTTTGGATTCGACGTGGATGACCTTTGCGGAGCCCGCGTCGCGGGCAGCGGTGGCCATGAGTTCGGCGTGGTGGCCGCCGACGGTGATCAGGGTGCCGATGCCCAGGTCAGCGACCTGCCGCCCGATCGTTGCGTGCAAAGCCGGTGCGGTGTCGCCGAGTTCGCGCATCTCCCCGAGGACTGCGACAGTGGGCCGGAGGTCGGCGGCGATCGTGGCCAGCGACCGTAGGGCGGCTTCGACGCTTTCCGGCGAGGCGTTGAACGCATCGTTGATCACGGTGACGCCGTCTGGGCGTTCGGTGACCTCCATCCGGCTGCCCGACACCAATGCCGCTCCTTCGAGACCTGCGGCGACAGTGGCGAATTCGACACCAGCACTCAGTGCCAGGGCGGCTGCGGCGAGTGCATTGGTCAGATGGTGCTCACCGACAACGCCAAGGGTGATGGCCGCTGCATCGTCACGGTGACGCAAGGTGAACTGGGCGCAGGCGTTGGCGTTGATGGTGATGTCGGTGGCCCGCACATCGGCGTCCGCGACGGTGCCGAAGCGCAGGATCTGGGCTCGAGTGTGCTCGGCCATTCCCGCCACCAGTGGGTCGTCGGCGTTGAGGACCGCGATACCCGAGCTGTCGAGGGCTTCGACGAGTTCGCGTTTGGCAACCGCGATCGCCTCGCGGCTGCCGAATTCGCCGATGTGGGCCGAGCCGATGCCCAGGACTGCGCCGATCTGTGGACGAGCGATGGAGGCGAGGTGGCTGATGTGGCCTCGTCCGCGTGCGCCCATCTCCAATACGAGGAAGTCGGTGTCGGCTTGAACCCGAAGCACGGTGTGCGGGAATCCGATTTCGTTGTTGAACGAACGCTCGGTGGCTACGACACTGCCGTGGCGGGCCAGGATCTGAGTGAGCAGATCCTTGGCGGAGGTTTTGCCCGCCGATCCGGTGATCGCCAGCACCTGGCCGGTGTAGCGGGTCGCGACGCTGTGGGCGAGATCGCTCATCGCGGTGACCACGTGGTCAACGATGATCGCCGGGGTGCCGGTCGGGCGGGTGGCCAGGACCGCCACTGCTCCCTTTTCTATTGCGGCGGTAGCGAAGTCGTGGCCGTCGACACGGTTTCCGCTCAGCGCGGCGAACAATCCGCCTGCCACGACCTGTCGGGAGTCGAACGCGGTCGGTGCAGTGACGGTCACTTGGTCGTCGGTGACCGCGTCGAGCCGACCGCCGACCGCTTGGGCGATCTCGGCGAGGGTCATAGGGATCATGGGTTTCAACCTTTCGGTAGCTCTGTGGTGCGCGGGAATTTGGGGCCAGACCCTGTGTGATCGGCGAGATCGACCGTGCGCACGATCTTGCTTGTCATCGGCTCGCTCGGTTCGCCGGGATCGGCTCAGGTTCGGCGCTGTTGCCCGATTGCGGCGTAGGCGCTCAGATCCCGGTAAGTGGGTTGTAGCGGTTCGGTGGCGTGGTCGAAACGGCCGGGGCGGATGAGTTCGGGTCGCCACCGGTGCGGGGCAACCAGTCCAGGAGTGTGCAGGTGGTAGCCCGTGAGCATCTCAGTGATCTCGTCGTGGGTGCGGGGGTGATAGCTGATCCCGGCCGCGCGCAGAGTCTGCGCGGCGGAGTTGACGTCGTGCCCATGGATGTCGGCGGTGATGTGGGTGAGCACCAGCCATGTTCCGGCCGGTAATGCGTGGGTCAACGCCGTGACCATCGCCGCGACATCGTCGATGAGTTCGGCGGTGCCGGACAGTAGCAGCGCTATCGGTTCGCTGATGTCGAGGGCGGCGGTGACGGCTTCGAGTACGGCGGTGGTGTCGCGGAGGTCAGCTTCGGCGATATGGGTGGTGTGATGCCGCATCAGTGCGCGGGCGTGGGTGGCCACGAGTTTGTCGTTGTCGATGTAGAGCGTGCGCGCGTTGTCGATGCGTGCTGTGGCGATGTCGTGAATGTTGGGTGTGTGCGGGAATCCGCATCCCAAGTCCACGAATTGGGTGATCTGGTGGTGGTCGATGAGGTGTCCAACCGCGCGTAGGGCGAACCGACGTGATTCGACGATCGTGCAGGCGATCTTGTCGGGCAGGTTCTGGGTGAGCGCGTGGTCCACGGTGTAGTAGTCCTTGCCGCCCAGGATGGCGTTGTGGACGCGTGCGCTGCTGGGGTGGGACTGGTCCAACGCGATGGGCTGGTGCTGCACGCTCACGGGTGTCGCGTCCTCCTCGGTGGTCGGCGGTTCTGGGCGGGGGGTCTCCGCATCGCCTGGGAATGAAAGTGCGTGCTGGTCGCTCAGTCAGGGAAGTAGATAGAGCCGCTCGTTGGGCAGTCTCGGGAGTCCGGCACAGCGGCCGGAACCGACGGCGATGGTGCATACCGGACGGGTGGCCATGTCTTGCACGAACACCAGGGCGGCGGTCAGGCAGGCCGCGAAATCCATTCGAACGCTGGATAGTTGGACTGTCAGATGGATATCGGGTTCGTCGGGACGGGGTGACTCGCCAGGCTTCATCGGGGCAACTGTCTCGGTAGGCATGCTCGCGCGCATTCGAGCACAACCGTTCCTGACGGCCGGAACTTGCTGATGGCTGGGGATATCCACGTGCGAGCCATCAGGCTGTCCGGCACCGGCGACGGCAACGCGATATCGCCCTCGCGGATCACCACCACCCGCGCCCGCCACAGCCGTGCCACTTCCACAGGGTCACCGAGCGGCCGGATATCCGAGCGGACCAAGAAGGTCCACATGTTGGAGCGGGGATGGCCGATGATCGGCAACGGCGCGACCCCGCGCACATCAAGGGTGGTCTTGACTTGTCGTGCCAGCTCGGCGGGCATCATCACCGCGCCGACGAACCCGGCCTTCATCGTGATCTGCCCGGTGTCGGGGTCGATCACGGTGGGCAGTGCGCACTCGTGCCGGTAGAACTCACACCGCGAACGCGGAGTTTCGGTGTAAGCAGCCGGTGGGCTGATATGGATCACCGGAACTCCTCGGGCAACCGGGTCGTGGCGGTGAGTGGTTCTGTCGCGTCGACTGTTGGTGGAACGGGTGCGTCGATGAGCCAACCGGCTTCGCGCATCGCTTCAAGCGTTTGGGCGAGTTGCGTGAGCGATGGCGGTGGCCCGGACGTGCCGGAGGTGAGATGACTCATCGCGAGGCCTGCCGTTCAATGAGACTTTGTCCGGCCGTGACCTGCCACTCTGCACGCCGATTCTGAAATGTGTCACCGTTGCGCCGCAACGAGTGCAGGGCGCGCACCACACGCCAAGGCGGAACGTTCAGGTTGCGGGCAATCGTGTCCGCGGTGAGCTGTCCACCGGCCACAAGGATGGCGAGCACATCGGTCTCGATGGTGGATGTCACCGAGGATGTAGGCCGCCCGGTAGGGATCGCATCTGTCTGACGTTGTGAAGGGTATGGCTCGTTCATCGTTCCTCCGTGTCATCCTTCGCGGATGTCCGTTTCGTGACGAGGCGGGTGGCTACCGCAAGCCGAGTAGCGCTGCCAAACCACATTGACTCAGTGTCAAGGTCGAAAGAAGGCCAAATAGGAGGACATAGAGCGGCCATATGCGAAGACCCTCTCGTCAAATGTCCCGATAGCGGACTACTCTCGCTCGCATGGCAAACACTGGGAATGCGGCTCTTCGCGCAGCCCGACAGGCGTTGGGGTACCGATCCCAAGCGGCTTTGGCTGATGCCTTGACCGACGCCGCGCGCGCGATCGGACTCCGCATCGAAGTAGCCGCCCGCACCGTGCGGCGCTGGGAGTCGACTGATCCGCCCTGGCCGCATCCAGAACATGCCGCAGCCCTGGAAGCGCTGTTCAAACGGCCCATTGCCGAACTCGGATTCACCCCGCCCTGGCCGAACAACTCGGAAGGTGGTGCGTCTAGAGAAGTGTTGGGCACCAACAGTATTCAGCAACCGGCTCGGTATCGGCGCGTCATGAGTGGCGCGGAACTGCCTGCGACGGTCGCGAAGAACTTTATGGCGATCACGGTTGCTCATCGCGGAATGTACTGGTCACTGCCGGCCAAACAACTGCACCGATCCGTCTCCCATCACGCTCGGATGGGGTCCGATCTCATCCCGCAGATCGAGGTGCGGGCCGCTGTCCCGCTCGCCAAGGCGGTCTCTGAATCGGCGCTGCTGGCAGGCCGTCTGGAGTTCTTCGACCTTCAGCAGCCCGACGATGCCCAGACAAGCTTCGTCCTCGCGCTGCAAGCGGCACACGAAGCAGGCGACGCCCTACTTGGCTGCGCTGTCCTCGCGCATATGGCCTTCATCCCTGCATTCTCCGGTGATGCGAAGCGGGCAGAAGAAGCGAGAGAGCGCCTTCGCGCGGCTCGGGCATTCGCGCGGCGGGGCAACGGAAACCATGAACTGACGGCTTGGCTCGATGCTGTCGAGGCTGAGGTCGAGACCCGGTTCGGCAATACGCGACAGGCTCTGAGCCTCATCCGGCACGCCGAACAGTCATACGCCCTGCACGATCCGCAGCAGCAACCGTCGCCGCAGTGGTTGGATTGGTTCTCCCCGACCCGCCTGGCGGGCTTCAAGGCCAACACTTTGATTTCCGCGGGGGACGGTCGTGAAGCTCTAGCGACCTTGCGACAAGTCCTCGACGACCTTCCGGCGGAATCGGTGAAACAGCGGTCGGTCTACCTTGCTGATGCTGCGGCTGCGTGTGTATTGGAGAAGCTTCCGGAGCAAGCGTGTGGCTTCATCGAAGAAGCGTTGGATGGGATCGGCGAGCACTGGTACGCAACGACTTTGGACCGAATCAAGGTGGTTCGGCAGGACCTGCGCAAGTGGGACTCGCTCCCAGAGGTGCGGGCACTGGATGAGCGGTTGTATGACTGGCACACAACCGTCAACTCGCTCTCCGACTAGCGCTCAGCCTTCACAATGTCAGGGAGTTCGGACAGGCTTTGGATTCGCCAGTCCGACAGCTCCTTCACGTCCTGCCGGTCTTTGTGAATCCATCCCCAAGGCCCGCGCTGGATGTAGGCGGTTCGCATCCCGACCTTCGTGGCCGGGGTGATGTCGTTGTCGATGCGGTCACCTACGTAGATGATCTGTTCTGCCGGGTAGCCCGCGACCTCGACAACCTTGTCGAAGAACGCAACATCGGGCTTTGCCACTCCCCAGTCGTCGGAGGTCGCGATGAAGTCGGTCGGCAGATCGAGCCCACGCAGCAGGCCGCCCGCGCGGACGGTCTGGTTCCCGACGATGCCTACCCAGACACCCATCTCCCGCAGGGCCGACAGAGCTGGACGAACATCGGGGTAGAGGTCGTCTTCACCGAACCACTCGGGCTTGCCTGCATCGGCGCGAGCTTGGCGCTGTTGGTCGAGATCGAACCCTGGCTTGAACACCTGGAACGTTTCTCGGTAGTCCAGGCCCTGGGCGATCACTGCACCGAAGACGGAGACGAAGGTATGGCGTGGTACGCCCAACCAGTCGGCCCAGGTGCCGTACTCCCGGGTCTCGTCCACGAGAGTCTCGCCGACATCGAAAACAACAGCCTGGATCACCACAAACTCCTACTCCAGCAGCCCGATGGCGTGGTGCCGATCTTGCTGGGTCAGTCTAGGGCGCACACGACTGTCGGGTCGTTCCTCAGTTGCACTCCCCACTTCAACGGAGAGGTAGGTCAGGCGGGGCGCGACGCGTGCATGTCGATCACGACTCCGGCCAGTCAGGTAGCCACGCCGTCACACTCCACCGGTCGGGGCGGAACCCATCCAAGGCCAACCCCACAGCAGTGATCTGGCGACGAATACTCCGGCGTAGACGGCCAGGATGCGTCCGGAATTCCGAGAAAGGTGAAATTTGCATGAGTGACCTGAAGACAAGTCAGCTGGCGCAGCAGATCACCAGCATGGTGTCGACGATGATGGACGAGATTCGGCCCCGTCTCGTGCAGGCAGGGTTGAGCGGGCGCCGTTCAGAAACGGAGAACGTCCGACATGAAGACAACTTCTTGTCCGACTACGACTTGTGGATGCACGGCCGCTACAAAGAACTCCTAGCTGAGCTGATCCCCTCCTTCATATACGCATCAGAAGAGGCCGACCCACTGATCATTGGAACCGACCCGGAACCAGACCTGTGCATCCTGGTCGATCCACTGGACACAAGCGAACTGGCCGTTCGATCGCTGCACGGCTACACCCATATCATGGTCTACTCCCGGTCTCTGAAACGGCCGATTATCGCAGTTGTCGGCGACATCTTCCATCACGTGCAACTCTATATCGGCCTCCGTGACGAGAATGGCTCTGATCGCGCTTTCATGGTCACCGCGAGCGGGGACCGCCACGCACTGAACAAGCCGTCGAATGCCCGGCTCTCCCAAGCTCTCGTGACGAACTACTCGATGCGCCCTAAAGAGCGATTTCTGCCCTTGGCCGGGCAGCAACGCTTTTTGGATGCACTCAGCGCACCCTCCGAGGATGGTAAGAAGAGAGGGCGCATCGGGGTCGACTTCGGCTCTGTCAGCCTGTGTCACGTTGCTGCCGGGTTCACTGATGCAACCGTCGAATTCGCCAAAGGCTTTGCCATTTGGGATCTTTCGCCCGGCCACTACATCTTGAATGCCGCAGGAGGAGTGGTGATCGACCTTGAAGGTAACCCGATCTCTATGGACTGCGGCCTGAACAGTCTGTCTGAAATCAACAAGGCGATGAGCGCGCGCCGGAAGTTCATCGCCGCTGGCAACCGTGCGCTGGCCGACCAGATTCGTGAGGTTATCCGGCAGTAGAAGCGGTTGGCCCGCAAGAATTTTCACGGTGCTCCTTCCGCATGCGTACCCCGATCCGGGTACGACGGCCCGCCGCATCGCCGGTGCGTACAGCATCTGCTGTGACCGATCGCGATCAGGATCGGCGCACCAGCGCCGCGCCTTCTGGTTCGATTCAGCAGCCACAGTCGCTACCGCCGGTGCTACCTGGGGTCAGGATGCAAGTGCTGATCTTCTATCCAGCCCGTGACCGTGCCGATTCGGAGAATCGAATGATGCCCTTCCGCTACCAGTCGGCGTCGTAGCCCGGGCCGCGCTGTCGATTGTCGTGCAGGTCGAAGTCATCGGCCTCGTGGTCGTGCTCGGCGTACGTAGACTGCGTGCCGCTGAGTGCGGCGCCTACAGCGTCGGTGATTGCTCGAGCATGCTGGTCCTCGGAGCGCGTGGAGTTGTCGGCCGAAACTGTGATGTCAGTGGCGGGGATTTCCAGGCGTGCCCAGAGCGCGGCGGCAGGCATCTCATCGGGTAGCGGCCGCATGTGGCTGGCCTCGGCGAGCTGGTGTTCTATGTCGATGCCGGCTTGGGCAGCAGCGTCGATGTGAGTGGCGATGGTCGGCCAGGCCGGATCCTTGCTGATACGGGGGTCGATGCGGTCGACGGTGGCAGCCCATCGGTGTTGCGGCAGGCGGGTGTTGCCGTCGATTTCGAGAATTCGGCGGTTCAACTGTTGTTGGTGAGCGCGTTCGATCCCGATGTGCCGGGTGGGTCCGGTCGGTCGGTGGTCGGAGTCGGGAACGTTCAACCCGGCGCGCCAGATGGCAAGGTCGGCGACGAGTTCGGGGTCGGTGCCGAGCAGGGGCCGTGCCCATTTCGGCGAGGTAGCGGTGGTCCAGGTGCGAGAGAGGTCGCTGATCTGTCGGGCGAGTTCGGCCACGATCCGTTCCCGCGCGCGTACGGGCGCGGTCTCGGTGTCGGTGGCGAGATCGCTGGGGAGTCCCGGGGTCCAGGCCAAGGGGCCGGGTCCTGCGGAATGATGGCCGGTGGGGTCGAGTCGCCAGTCGAGTACGGCAGCCGGATCGGTGACGGTGTCGAGTTCGCGGGCGTCTACGGCGGTGCGTAGTTCGGTGATCGGGTCGGCGCCGGTGAGGGCGAGCATGGCCAAGTGTTGGCGCAGGACTGAGTAGGCGGGGCTCTCGGTCAGTCCCGGTACGAGTTGGTCGGCGATCCGGTCGATGGCGTCGAGTCGCGCGGTGCCGATGGAGTTTTCGGCGGTCATACCGAGTGTGTCGAGGTAGATATCGATCGCGCGCCCGATTCGGCGTGTGGGGTCGAGCGCGTCACGGAGTTCGGTGTGAGCTGATTTGCGTGCGCCGTCGCGGTCGAGAATGTGGTGGAGATGTTCGACCGCGGTGCGCGGGTGGTGGGCGGGAAGTGTGTAGATGTCGCCTTCTTCGCCGTCGAGTGCGGTGGCGATATAGGCGTGGTTGGCGTGGCGTCCGCGCGTTATTGATACGTAGAACTGTTGGCGTGATTCGCGTCCGGACAGGGCGACGTGGCAGGTATCGGTGGTGATGCCTTGCGCGGAATCGATGGTGGCGGCGTATCCGAGGTGCAAGTGTTCGCGCACGTACTCACCCGGTAACCGCACGACGGTGTCGGTATCGCGGCCGTGTACGCGCCGCACGACTGTCACCGCGTCGTCTGGATGAACCTCTCGGACGGTCCAGGTGTAGCCGTTGCGCACCCAATCGCGTTCGCCCAATCGAAGGCGGCGGTCGTTGCGGCGGGTGCGCACGGTGTCACCGGCTGAGGCCACCAACCCGTCAGCGAGGAACACGTGCGGGTCCTTGGATATATCCGTGGGAGGGTCGCTGCGGGCGATTCGGTGGGCGCGGGCGCGCACATTCAATGCGGACACGATGTCGTGCGTCGGTGCGAGCATCACCGCGTCCGACCCGTTGGCGGCATCGGCGGCCCACGCTCGGTAGACGTCTTCGTAGACGGTACCGAGGTGTCCGCCGTGGATGCGGCCGTTGTCGAGATACCAGGCCAGTGCGATCGGGTCGCCGTCGCGTATCCCTTTCGACGCCAGCGCTTCGCCGCGTTCGGTGAACCGGACCACCTCGGTCAAGGTTGGTTGTTCCTGTGGTGAGGCACTAGCGATGTCGGCATGGACGCCACCGGCATCGATGGACGAGAGTTGCCGGTCGTCGCCGATGCACCGCACGGTTGCGCCGCGTCCGGTCAGATACCGGAGCAGTTGCAGGCGTTTGGCGGTCGGCAAGGTGACGTGTTCGTCGATGATCACCAACGTGGTCTCGTTGATGTCGAGGACCCATTGCGGCAAGCCCGGCGGGTACTCACCGGTGTCGGCGCCTGGGTGGTGGCGGTCGATGACGGTCAAGAGCTTGTCCACGGTTTCGGCGCGCGCACCGATCGACGCACCCAGAACGGCTGCGGCTGCTGCTGTGGGGGCCATGCCCAACACCGTCCCGCCGCCCGATTCCCAAGCTGTGGCAAGGACTTCCATCGCGGTGGTCTTGCCGGTTCCGGCGGGGGCATTGGCGGTATGTACGCGCATTCCGGCGCCCGCGAACGACTCGATGACACGAATTTGGCCGGGATTCAACGGTTGGTCCGGGTGGGCGGTGTTGTAGTTGTTGACTGCGTTGAAGACCCATCCGGGGTCGAGGATGTGTCCGCCGGGCTCGATCGAGAGCGCGATGAGTTCGGCTTCGTCGGTGAGCGTGGACTCGGTGGTGTAGATCTGAGAGTTCGCGCGGGTGTGCATCGGGGTGCCGTCGTGGCGGCGTAACCAGGTCGGGACCGCGCGCAGATCGGGCTGTTCGGCCACGTCCGGATCGCCGCGCGCGACCGTGGACGACGGTGACAATGCCTGCGTCATCACAGCATCCGTGATGCGCGACCAGTCGGCGGGAGCGACGTTCCCGCGGATTTGGCGCTCGACTTCGGCCCGAAGGTTGAACTCGCGCCAGGTCGAGCGTTTGTCCGAGACCGCCGCTAAGGCTTGATCGGCGAGGTGGGTGATGAACGTGTGATCGGGTGCCGGACGGTGAGTGTGTGAGGCGGACGTAGCGCGGATGATGATGTCGTCCACTGCTTCGGGAGTGCCGAGAAGTGCTTTGGCTTGGGCACGCCAAGTGGTGCGCTGCTCGGTACGGGAACCCGGAACATGCTTGCGAGGCCGGGTTTCGAGTGTGGCGCGTTGGGCGAGGTCGTGCACTTCGCCCGGGTCGGGTTCGCGCCCGAACGTGGTCTGGAACGCGGTGGTGAGGGTGTCGAGTCGGTCGCTGATCACGGCTGTGCGCTGGGACCAATGGTGGATCAGCGACAGCGGAAACCCGACGATCTCGCGAACCCGCACCTGGTCTGGGCTGCGGTCGGGGCGGGTTTCGAACTGCACTGCGAGGGCGGTTTCGAGGTGGTGTTCGAGGCGGGTGTCATAGATTTCGGACACTGTGACCACGGCTTCATGGATGAGCGAGCCGTAGATGGTGCGCCACTTGCCGTCCAGTGTTCGGACCCGGTTCGCGATCAGAACATGGGTGTGCAGATCCGGGTCACCTGCGCGGGACTCTCGGTGGTCGAATGTCGCGGCGATCGAACCTTGCACGTCGACTTGTCGAATTCCGTTGCGGCCCAGCCGGGTGAACAGTGCGTTGTTTTCCAACCAGGTCAACGCGTCGGTGATAGCGGCGCGGTGAGCGGTCTCGATCTTGTGTGCCAGCTCGGGTGTGGCGATCGCCCACAACCCCGACACACTCTTGACGGGGCTGAACGTGAAGTCGAACCCGGCCACTGCTGTGCGGTCCGCGCGTGAGTTTTTCGCGACCCATCCTGACAGTTCGCGGGCGTCCAACGGGGCACGCCCGTACTCGTTGGTGAACATTTCAGTGGCGACTTCGGTACGGATTTGAGCGCGGGCCGGGTCGGGAATGTGTGCGGTGACGCACTCGCCGTTGCGGGTGTTGTGGTCGCGGTATGCCTGGGCCGTGGCAGCGGGGAACCCCGAAGTGGTGGTGTAAACCGCGTAGCTGTTGCCGAGTTTGGTTGCTTGGTCGGCCAATCGGGCGGCCTGAGCGGGCGGTACTCCCGAGTTGAGGTGGTGCGTTTCGACGCGTTGGCGGACCTGGTCTGCGTTCGGGTGCTTCCCTGCACCGAACAGAGATCTCATCTGGTCTTCGGCCACTTCCTCGCCGGGGGTGATGCCGAGAGCGGAAAGTCCGGTGCCGTACCAGGTTCCGGGGACTTCGCCGTGCTCGTTGTAGTACTCCGACAGCGATGCTCGCCCGCGCGCTGTGGTGTCGTTGGCGGCGGTGTTGCGCAGGTAGTACTCGTAGCCGTTGCCTGCGGCGACTTTGTGCATGGTCGCGACCATGCCTCCATGAGGCATCGATGAATTCGTTTGCCGCAAGGGGCAATTAGCTCGGGATGGACAACGCGGGACGACGTTGGACAACTATGGACACAGCGTGACCGAATTGTGACTCGGTAGCGGAGTTCGCTGCGAAAACTATGCCTATTACGGGGATTTCAAGGTGCCCCGGGCACCCTTGTTCATTCCGACGGGTGGTGGTCCGGGCCCAGATGAAAGATGTCTGATCGTGGAAAGGAGGGTGAGACGAGTGGCGGAGGCACTTGTGCTGAGGAGCAGTGTGTCCAGGTCTAGTCGGCGGAGTCCAGATGTAGTTGGCGAGTAGGTGGCGAAGTCCGGCGATGGGTGGCGAAGTCCGGCGATGGGTGGCGAGTGGCTATGGGTGACCAAGGCTTTCGGGGTGTTGGCGATTGCAGACGGGCTCGCCGTCGGACGCGACCGTCAACGCCCGAACCCGTTGCTGCATCACCTCCCGGGCGGTCTCGGACACTCACGCTGTGACAGCCGACCGCCTATGGGGACTTGGTCATGCTGGGCTCGTGGTCGACCCGTTCAGTGCGCATCCGGAAAGCGCGCGTACATGTACATGTCGCGCGGTTGACCGTCGATCTTCTGCCATCGGCGCAGCAAGCCCTCGCGTCGATATCCGGCCGACTTCGCGGCACGCCATGATCCCTCGTTGGCGAACCGCCGCTCAGGAGCGCGTGCTTCGCCAACTCGAAGCGGAACGGACAAGCGGTGCTGGATGGGCATGGGAGCGAATGCGCTGGGCATGCGGGCCAAGTTCGTCTGTGAACTAAGTGTCACGCGGTGCTGGGAGCGCGGCTAGTTCTTGGAGGGGCGGGTAAGTCGGACCATCGCGCGGTAGAGCTCGCGCGGCGTCGGCGCGGGTGGCAACGGGCCGGGGTCGGTGCTGGGGGTGGCGTAGGAGCGCAGCATGTGTCCGACGAGGCGTTGCCACGCGTTGGGCGCGGCGTCTCCGGTGGCGTTGATGACTCCTGCGTTAGCCATCAGCAGGATGACGATGTCCTCGTCGGTGAAATCCGCGCGCAGGTGGCCGCTGTTCTTGGCGCGGGCGATGAGTTCGAGGACGCCGTTGTAGGCCTGAGTACGGCGGGCTTCGAGAGGTTTGGCTGCGGGGAAGGTCATGGTGAGCACGTCGGCGAAACCGCGGTCGGCAGCCTGCATGGCGCATACAGCGTGAATGAATCCGGCGAATCCTGCCCATGGGTCGCTATCGGCGAGTGCGGTGTCGACAGCGGCGACGTAGCCGTCCATACGGTCGGCGAACACCGCGGCGATGAGGTCTTCGCGGGTGGGGAAGCGGCGTGCCAGGGTCGCGTTGCCGACCCCGGCCTCGCGTGCGACCGCTGCCATGGAGACTCCGAGGCCCTCGCGGGCATACAGGCGTCGGGCGGCATCGATGATGCGCTCTCGGTTGCGTTCGGCATCGGCGCGCAGGGCGGGCTCGTCGGCGGTCGCGGGAGGGGTCGGAGGAGTTGTCACGTGCACCACTCTACCTAAGTGGAATGGGCTGCCCACTTGTGTTGTTACACTCAGCGAACAGAAATGGAAACCCCTTACCACTTAACTGGAGGGGTTGACCTGCACAAACCATGACAAGGAGTAATCGTGAACGTTGCCCTCTGGATCGTGGCCGGTGTCCTGGCCGCGATGTTCGCCCTCGCCGGGGTGCAGAAATCGCTGCAACCCCAGGACAAGCTGGCCGAGAAACTGCCGTGGGTCGAAGACGTCTCCCTGCCCACGCTGCGATTGATCGGTGTCTCCGAACTGCTGGGCGCACTCGGCCTGATCCTGCCCGCCTGGACCGGGATCGCCCCGATCCTGACCCCGGTCGCCGCGGTCGGGCTGGCCGTGATCATGGCACTGGCCGCGCTCACCCACGCTCGCCGCAAGGAACCAGCCGCGATCGTGTTCAACCTCGCCCTAGCCGCGGCCGCGGTGTTCGTCGCCTGGGGACGTTTCGGCCCCTACGCCTTCTGACCCCCTGATTCCCCGAAGGAGAACTCCGTTGAACGTCACCGTTTTCGGCGCCACCGGCGCTATCGGTTCGCTGACCGTGGACCGGCTGCTCGCGGCCGGGCACACCGTGACCGCCTACGCCCGCAACCCCGCCAAGATCCCCGCCCGCTGGGGCGAGCAGGTGAAAGTCGTGATCGGGGAGGTGTCCGACGCCGCCGCGATCGATGACGCCGTCGCCGGTGCTGATGCCGTGATCAGCGCGTTGGGCCCGAGCATGGACCGCAAAGCCACCGGGACCCCGCTGATCGAGGGCACCGGCCACATCCTGGACGCGATGAAGCGCCACGGCGTGCGCCGCTACATCGGCCACGCCACCCCTGCGGTGCTCGACCCGCAGGAAAAGCCGACCCTGGTCACCCGGTTGATCGGGTTCATGCCGCGCACGTTCATGCCCCGCGCCTACGACGAGATCACCGGCATGTCGAACCAGATCATGTCCTCGGGGCTGGATTGGACGATCGTGCGGTTCATCGCCCCCAAGGACGGCGCTCCCAAGGGCCGCGTCCGGTCGGGGTTCTTCGGCACCGACAAGCTCGGCTTCGCGATCACCCGCGCCGACATCGCCGCCTTCACCGCCGACCAGATCGGCGAGAGCCGCTACCTGCGTCGCGCACCCGCCATCAGCAACTAATCCCTGTCGAATCCTGAACGGAGACATCCCTGTGTCCATCGTCATCACCGCTACCTCCGGCCACCTCGGCCGCGCAGCTGTCGAAGCCGTCCTCGACCGCGGTACCGACCCCGCGCAGGTGATCGCCGGGGCCCGCGACCTGGCCAAGATCACCGACCTCGCCGCCCGCGGGGTCCGCACCGCGGTCATCGACTACGACGACCCCACCACCGTTACCGCCGCGGTGACGCCGGGCGATGTGTTCGTGCTGGTCTCGGGCACCGACCTGGCCAACCGTGACCGCCAGCACGCCGAGGTGATCGCTGCCGCCGCGCAAGCCGGTGCCGGGCGGATCATCTACACCAGCGGCCTCAAGGCCGACGACACCGCGCTGCCGATCGCGGCCATGCACCTGCCCACCGAGAACGCGGTGCGCGAGAGCGGGACACCGTTCACGATCTTGCGCAACGGCTGGTACAGCGAGAACTACGCCCGAGACATCCCCACCGTCCGCGAGACCGGGGTGCTGCTGTCGAGCACCGGCAACGGGGCGGTCGCTTCGGCGTCGCGTCGCGATCTTGCCGAGGCCATCGCGGTCGTGGCCACCACCGAGGGCCATGAGGGCAACACCTACGAGCTGTCCGGCGATACCGCCTGGACCTACGACGAGCTCGCTGTCGCGCTGGCGCAGGTCCTGGGCCGGGAGGTCACCCACCGCAATGTGTCCTCCGACGAGCACCGCGCGATCTTGATCGACGCCGGTGTGCCCGAGCAGTTCGCCGATATGGCCGTCGCTGTCGATGCCGGTCTGGACGCGGGCGCGATGGGTTTCCGCAATGGTGACCTGTCGCGGCTGATCGGACGTCCCACCACCCCGCTCGCCGAGACCTTGCACACGCTGGTCTGAGTATCACTTCCCGCGTGGCCGCCCACCTCTGTCCGGGGTGGGCAGCCACGAGACCCTCAGTAAGTCAGGAGAATCCGATGCCCTTCGAGCTCGGTGTCTACAGTTTCGGCAACACCCCCCGCACCACCGACGGCGGCTACGGCCCAACCTCCCAAGCCGTGCGCGACGCACTCGAAGCCGTTCGGCTCGCCGATGAGGTCGGTTTGGACTTCTTCGGTTTCGGCGAGCACCACACCGCCTCGATGCCGCTGTCCTCGCCGACCGCGATGGTCACCGCCGCCGCGGCCACCACCGAGCGCATCAAGATCGGTACTGCGGTCACGGTGCTTTCCACCGACGACCCGATCAGGGTTTTCGAACAGCTCGCCGTCGCTGACGCGATCGCACCGGGCCGTATCGAGGCCGTCGCCGGCCGCGGCTCGTCCACGATCACCTTCGACCTGTTCGACTTCGACGAAGCCGACTACGACATGCTCTTCGCCTCCAAACTCGACCTGCTGCTCGCGGGCGACCACGGCGAGAACATCACCTTCGACGGCCCGCACCGTCGCAAACCCTTGACCGATGTGACGGTCTATCCGCGTCCGGCGCAGCCGTTGCCGATCTGGCTCGGCACCGGAGGCAGCCCGAACTCGGTGATGCGCGCGGTCGAGCTCGGCCTGCCGATGTTCATCGGCGTCCTCGGGGGCACCCCGGAGCACTGGGCCCGCTACGGCCACGCCTACCGACAGGCTTGGGCGCAGACCGGCCGCCCTGCGGATCAGGGGCGGATCGCTATCGCGGTCCACGGTTTCGTCGGCCCCGACAACGCCGCCGCCAAAACCACCTACCTAGAACACGAACTCGCCATGTTCGCCACCGGTGCCGCCGAAGCAGGGCGACCCCCTATGACCCCGACCGGCCGCGAACGCGACCTCGACCCCGGCGGCATGGTCTTCGCCGGAAGCCCTGACGAGATCGCTGACCGAATCATCGGCCTGCACGAACTGCTCGGCCACGACCGCCAGATCCTGCAGATGGACGTCGGTGGCATGCCCCAAGCCGACCTGCTGGCAAGCATCGAACTACTCGGTACAGAAGTCGCGCCCCTCGTCCGCAAGGCGCTCGACTGACCTAGCTGGCGTTCAGCGAGGTAGCGGCGTTTGTGTCGATCTGGGCAGAGTTCGCTACAGCGCATAGACCTCGCGGAGCTGGTTGTCATCGCAGAATGTGGACGATGCCACTACGGGCGGCTTTCGGACGAAACTCAGTCGGCGGTGAGAGCTTTGGCCGGATCGATATTTCCGGCTCCCCGGGCGAGTGGGTGAGGTTCGCCGGTTAGGACGGCTAAAGCGGCCGCGACTTCGTGCAGTTGGGCTTTGACGTAGGTATCGGTTGTGCCGGTGGTCTTTCCGCGGTGCCCGGCGAAAGCTCGCGCCACGGCGTAGCTGAACGTGCGTTCGACCCAAGTCAATGTGGTGTGGCGCAGCCAGTGTGTGGTGACGCCTTGTGTGGCTACCCAGGGCAGTGATTCGCCGACTCGGCTCCAGATGTAGTCGTATCGGCGTCCGGTGATCGGGCGTCCGTGGTGGTATCGCAAGAGTTGGCCGCTGAACGGGGCGTGCCGGTTGGTCGCGTGGTCGTGGAGGTGTCGCATCAGCGTCGGGGATACGGGTTGCCAGCGGTCCGAGCCGCCCTTCTCGCGAAGGAATACCAGGCATTGGTCGCGATCGAGATCCTGGGGGCGCATCGCCAGCGCGCCGCCGCGACGGCATGCGGTTTCGAGATGGAATCGCAGAATCAGGGAGTCGAGTTCGGGGTCGTCTCCGGATGTGGCTGCGATCTGGCAGATTTCGGCGACTTGACCGGATGGGATCGCATAGCGGTGTGAGGGGCGGCGGGTCGGGATCGGGAGCTTGCGTGCTGGATTGTCCTGCGGTCGAATCCAACCGGCCTCTTCCGCATAGCGGTAGATGCAGCGCACTGCGGACACGTAGTGTTCGACTGCGCTCGTGCCGCCGCGCGACGCCTTGTTCGTTCGAGCTGTCGCCTGGACCATCTGTGCGAGTTCTTCCAATTCATGGTGGGTGGGTTCGCCCAGAGATCGGTTTGCCCATCGGGATTCGAGTAGGTCGAAGTGGGTGCCGTAGGTACGGGCCGTCCCGGCCGTCAGGCGTGCCCGCACCCGAGGGATCGCTTCGGCGAAAGTCGGGGCGGTGGGTGCGGTGTCGATGAGATCGGTCGCGGCGATGCCCATCTGGGCCAGCAGAAGTCGGGCAGCAGCAAGAGCCTCTGTGGTGACGGGGGAACCAACGGTGCCGGTCACAGTGTCTCCTCGAGAAGTCGGCGGCTCTGACCGGTCAGGTTGTCGAGCACGGCGGGAGGGTGGATCAGCAGTCCGCCCAGAGTGCGGTGTGCCATCAGCAGCACCCGATCGCCTTCGATCAGTCCGACCCGGCGGCGTGTGCGGAACGGGATGCGTAAAAACCCGGCGCCGGTTATGACGACGGACCCGTCCTCGGTCTCGCGGGCGAGGATCAGTCGGCCCTCCGGGCATGACACGTTCAGTCGGGTGCCTGGCGACCAACCCAACTGGGTGAATACCGCACGGTCGGCAATACGTCCGGACTCTCCGACTACAGCTATTCCGTAAGCAAGGTTCTTGTTGGCTGATCGGGGAACGGCGAACACCGGCAATGGGCCGTGGATGCGTTCTTCCAACTGGCTCAGCGGTGGAGTCAGCGGCTCGATCATCGCTGATCACCTCGTCCCGACAGCCTGAAATGCGCGGCGCCGGGCTGGTCAAAAGTGACACAGCTGCCACCCTCAAAAATCGGTCTGTACAGGTCAGACGCTTCCGATGCCGAATTTGTGTGTCGGCGCGGGCACTCGCACACCCGACGGTGCGTGAGCGCTACTCGCGTTCGAGAACTCGGCCCACAGGCCGGTTTCGGGGAACGGCGGTCGTCGCCGAAATGTGGCACAGCTGCCACCGGTGAAGCATGTTTATGCAGGTCATGGTCGTCCACAGGTGCTCTCCTGAGTGTGCGAGTGCACTCGAACACTTAGAAGCCCTGATCTGGCCCGAAGGCCAGGAATGTGTGCGCGAGAGGGGACTTGAACCCCTACGTCCGTGGACACCAGAACCTAAATCTGGCGCGTCTGCCAATTTCGCCACTCGCGCTGGATGTGTACGACCGTCCAAACTCTACCGGGCGAATCGGGCTCTCCCAAGCGTTGGGGCGGCGTGGCGTACTGGTGGGTAACACGACCTGGGATTATAACGATTCGATAAAGGTCAATATGAGGGGCACTCATGTTTTGCAAACGGACAGTAGGGCCTCACCTGCGCGTTCAAACATGAGGCGGGGTCATGTTTCAGAATAAACTTGTACGGTCGTACGGAAATACTGGGTGGTAGCTGCTGTGGGGGCGGGAAACGTGAGGCTTTCCTCATGATTTTGTGCGATCGTGGCTTCTAACAGGCCCGAGGGGCTGCCGGATACGTGTGCGTGCCGTCGGTGGGCGGAGCGCCAGGAGAAGGAAGTCGAGCGACTTGACGATCAACGAGAGCACCGAGATGGGCACGGGGTCGACCGCGAAAGCCGAAGGTCGTGGCCGGGCAACGGGTGTCCGGGTGTCGCTGCTCGAGCAGTTGCGCGGTGGCGCGGGATACGCGTTGGCCTTCGGTGGGCAGGGCGCGCAGTGGTTGCGTGAGCTCGAGGAGATCGGGCGCGACAGCGCGCTGGAATCCGAGCTGACGGCGCTGGTCGGCGAGGCCGCGGCGCTGGTCGATCCGGTTGCCACCCAGTTGCTGATGGTTCGCCCCGGCGGGTTCGACCCCATGGGCTGGGTGCTCGAGAGCGAACTCGACGAGCCGGAGGAGCCGTCCTCGGCACCGGCCGACGCGGTACTGCGGTCGGCGGCCGTATCGATGCCCGGCGTGCTGCTCACCCAGCTCGCGGCGATTCGCGCGCTGCGGCTGCAGGGTCTCGACCCGGCCGAGCACGCGCCGGTCGCCGTCATCGGGCACTCCCAGGGGCTGTTCGCCGCCGAGGCCGTGCGGGCCGGTGGCGCGCGCGACGCGGAGCTGCTGGCGATTGCCCAGCTCGTCGGTGCGGCCGCCGGTCTGATCGCGCGCAGGCGCGGGCTGATGCCGGTGGGGGAGCGCTCGCCGATGGTCGCGGTGTCGAATGTCGATCCGGAGCAGTTGCGCGCGATCGTCGCCGAGGTGGGCGAAGGGGTCGACCCGGCGCAGGCCGCGGTGGTGTCGATCCGCAACGGCCGCAGGCGGGTCGTGCTGTCGGGTGCGCCCGCGCAGATCGACCGGGTGCGGGCGCGCTGCGCGCAGCTGCACGAGGAACAGAACCGTGAGCGCGAAGCGAAGATCCGTGGTGGCGCGGTGTTCTCGCCCGTCTTCGAAGACGTGACCGTCGACGTCGCCTTCCATCATCCGGCGCTGGCCGAGACCGTCGACGTGGTCGCGGGCTGGGCCCGTCAGTGCGAGCTCGACGTAGACCTGGCCGCCTCGCTCGCCCAGCAGATCCTGGTCGACCCGATCGACTGGGTCGCCATCGTCGACTCCGCCGTCGAGGCGGGCACCCAGTGGATCCTCGACCTCGGCCCCGGTGACCTGCTCTCGCGCCTGACCGGTGGTTCGCTCAAGGGCACCGGTGTCGGTGTCGTCGCGGCGGCCACACGCGCGGGGCAGCGCAGCCTGCTCACCCCGGGTGCGGCGCCCGAACCGTCGGTGCCGTGGTCGGCATTCGCGCCCAAGCCGGTGCGCCTGCCCAACGGCCGCATCGTCGTGGAGACCTCGTTCACCCGCCTCACCGGCCGTTCACCGATCCTGCTCGCCGGCATGACGCCGACCACTGTCGACGCGAAAATCGTTGCGGCGGCGGCCAACGCGGGGCACTGGGCGGAGCTGGCCGGTGGTGGACAGGTCACCGAACAGATCTTCGCCGACCGGATGACCGAGCTGCGTCAGCTGCTGCAGCCGGGCCGCGCGGTGCAGTTCAACTCGCTGTTCCTCGACCCGTACCTGTGGAAGCTGCAGCTCGGCGGCAAGCGGCTGGTGCAGAAGGCGCGTGCGGCCGGTGCGCCGCTGGACGGCGTGATCGTCACCGCGGGTATCCCCGAACTCGACGAAGCCGTCGCGCTGATCGCCGAGCTCACCGAGGTGGGTATCAGCCATGTCGCCTTCAAGCCGGGCACCGTCGCCCAGATCCGGGCGGTGCTGCGGATCGCCGACGAGGTGCCGGACTACCCGGTGATCATGCATATCGAAGGTGGCAAGGCGGGCGGGCACCACTCCTGGGAAGACCTGGACGACCTGCTGCTGGCCACCTACGCCGAGTTGCGCGCCCGCGCCAACGTGGTCGTCTGCGTCGGCGGCGGCATCGGCACCCCCGAGCGCGCCACCGACTACCTCACGGGCACCTGGGCAACCAACCACGGCTACCCGGTGATGCCGCTCGACGGCGTGCTTGTCGGCACCGCGGCGATGGCAACCCTCGAGGCGACCACCGCGCCCGAGGTGAAGCAGCTGCTCGTCGACACCCCCGGCACTCCCGACTGGGTGGGTGCGGGCACCGCGAACGGCGGCATGGCCTCGGGCCGCAGCCAGCTCGGCGCCGACATCCACGAGATCGACAACGCCGCCTCGCGCACCGGCCGCCTGCTCGACGAGGTCGCCGGTGACGCCGACGCCGTGGCCGCGCGCCGCGACGAGATCATCGCCGCCCTCGACGCCACCGCCAAGCCGTACTTCGGCGACGTGGCGACCATGACCTACCAGCAGTGGCTGGAACGCTATGTCTCCTTGGCCGTTTCCAGCGATGTTCCGATCTCCTTCGATTGCGGCAGCGATATCGGTGACGCCATTCGCGACGCCACGCGCTCGGACTGGCTCGACATCAGCTGGCGCGACCGGTTCGCGGAGATGATGCGCCGCACCGAGGCCCGGCTGCACCCGGCCGACCGCGGCGAGATCGAAACCCTCTTCGCCGACGACGCCGACTTCGAGCACCCCGTGCAGGCGCTGTGCGCGCTGAAGAAGCAGTACCCGGCCCTCGCCGAGACCGTGCTGCACCCGGCCGACGTGCCGTTCTTCGTGTCGCTGTGCAAGACGCCGGGCAAGCCGGTGAACTTCGTGCCCGTCATCGACGCCGATGTGCGCCGCTGGTGGCGCTCGGATTCGCTGTGGCAGGCCCATGATCCGCGCTACTCGGCCGACCAGGTGTGCGTCATCCCCGGCACCGTCGCCGTCGCGGGTATCACCCGGGTCGACGAGCCGGTGGGTGAGCTGCTCGACCGCTTCGAGCAGGACGCCGCGTTCAGCCTGGTCCGCTCGGGTGTCACCCCGGCGCCGGTGGACGCGCGCCGGGTGGCCGGTGTGGTCGCGGGCCCGATCGACACGGTGCTGGCGGCCCCCGATGTGCAGTGGGCCGGGCGCACCACCGTCAACCCGGTGCATCGCCTCGGCGCGGTATCGGAGTGGGTGGTCGAGCAGGGCAGCGCGGTGCATACCGGCACCGGTGCCACCCTGACCGAAACGACCGGCCCGGAAGCCGAATTCAGCTACGTCGAGCTGGTTGTTCCGCTGCTCGGCAAGGACGCTGTGCGGATCCGGATCACCGTCCCGACGAGCGTGTACTCCGGCGGGGCGCCGGTCATCACCGAAGCCGATGCCGAAACCGCCATGTCTGCCCTGCTCGGCGTGGCCGCCGGTGCGTCGCTGCCCGACGTGAAATCCGGTGTGGCACATCTGAACCTGGCCTGGCAACCGGATCTGATCGCCGACCACGCGGGCGTCACCGGCTCGGGTCTGCCCGAGACGCTCAGCACCCTCGGCCGCACCGCACCCGACGTGCTCGTCGGCGCCTGCTGGCCCGCCGTCTTCGCGGTGCTCGGCGCGGCCCGCACGCCCGCCGGCGGTTCGGTGATCGAGGGCATGCTCGACCTGGTCCACCTGGATCACCAGATCGAACTGCTCGCCGAACTGCCCTCGGAGACAGCGATTCTCGTCGTCCGCGCCGACGGCGGCGAAGTGGTCGACACCGATATGGGCCGCGTGGTCGAGGTGGCCGTGAGCATCGGCGTCATCCTCGATCAGGGCCTCGACGCCACCCCGCTGGCCCGGTTGGTCGAACGGTTCGCCATCCGTGGCCGCAACGGCGCCGGTGAACTCACCGACCCGCCGCGGGCCGCCGGGTCCGTGTCCGGCGCGGCCACCGACACCCCGCGTCGCCGCCGTCGCGATGTGAGCATGGCCGCGCCGCGCGCCATGCACGCCTTCGCCGCCGTCTCGGGCGACCACAACCCGATCCACACCAGTGAGGCCGCCGCCAAGCTGGCCGGCCTCGGCAGCCCGATCGTGCACGGCATGTGGCTCTCGGCCGCCGCCCAGCACGCCGTGGTGGCGGTGGATCCCGAAAGCTCCGTTCCCGCACGCACTCTCACGGCATGGACCACCCGGTTCCTCGGCATGGTGCGCCCCGGCGCGACCGTGGACGTGCGGGTGGAGCGGATCGCGGTGGACGCGGGCGCCGAGATCGTCGAGGTCTCCTGCCGCGTCGAGGGTGACCTGGTCATGACCGCGACCGGGCGCACCGCCGCCCCGAAGACCGTGTACGCCTTCCCCGGGCAGGGCATCCAGCGCAAGGGGATGGGCCTGGACGCACTGACCCGCTCGAAGGCGGCCAAGCAGGTGTGGGAGCGTGCCGACGCGCACACCCGCGAAGCACTCGGTTTCTCGATCCTGGCGGTGGTGCGCGACAACCCCACCTACCTCAAGGCGCGCGGTGTCGAACACCGTCACCCCGACGGTGTGCTGCACCTGACCCAGTTCACCCAGGTCGCCATGGCGACCCTCGGTGTGGCCCAGGTCGCCGAGCTGCGCGAGGCCGGTGCCTTCGTCGAAGGCGCCATGCTGGCCGGGCACTCGGTGGGTGAGTACAACGCACTCGCCGCCGTCGCCGGTGTGCTGCCGCTGGAAGCCGTGCTCGAGGTGGTGTTCCAGCGTGGCTCGGCCATGCACGAGCTGGTCCCGCGTGACGCGCAGGGTCGCAGCGACTACCGGATGGCCGCCATCCGCCCGTCGCAGATCGGCCTGCCCGACGACGAGGTCATCGGCTTCGTCACCGGCATCGGCGAAGCGACCGGTGAGTTCCTCGAGGTCGTGAATCTGAACCTGCGCGGCTCGCAGTACGCCATCGCGGGCACCGTGGCCGGACTCGAGGCACTGGAGACCGAGATCGACCGTCGCCGCGCCGAGTTCGGTGGCAAGCGGGCGTTCATCCTGGTTCCCGGTATCGACGTGCCGTTCCACTCCTCGGTGCTGCGCGACGGCGTGCCGGAGTTCCGGCACAAGCTCGAGCAGCTGCTGCCCACCGAGGTGCACCCGGAGGTGCTCGTCGGGCGCTACATCCCGAACCTGGTGCCGCGGCCGTTCTCGCTGGAGCGTGAATTCCTCACCGAGATCGCCGAACTCGTGCCGTCGGAGCCGCTGCAAGCGGTGCTCGCCGACTTCGACAGCTGGGCCGAGCGCGATGCCGAACTGTGCCGCGTGGTGCTGATCGAGCTGCTGGCCTGGCAGTTCGCCAGCCCGGTCCGCTGGATCGAGACCCAGGACCTGCTGTTCACCGACACCGCCCACGGTGGTCTCGGCGTGGAGCGTTTCGTCGAGATCGGTCTCGGTGCCACTCCGACCGTGGCGAACCTGGCGAGCCAGACGCTGAAGCTGCCCGCGTTCGGTGGGGCGACGGTCGAGGTGGTCAATGTCGAGCGCGACGCCGCGGTCGTCTACTCCACCGACACCGATCCCGCGCCGGTCGAGGACGACATCGAGGAGACCCCGGCCGCCGAAGCCCCCGCTGCCGCAGCCGCTCCCGTGGCCGCCGCACCGGTGGCGACCGGCGGACCGCGCCCCGACGACATCGCCTTCACCGCCGCCGACGCCACCCGCGTGCTCATCGCGCTGTGGACCAAGCTGCGCTTGGACCAGATCGGCCCGGTCGACACCATCGAGGGCCTCTGCGACGGTGTGTCCTCGCGCCGCAACCAGCTGCTGGTCGACCTCGGCGCGGAGCTCTCGCTCGGTGCCATCGACGGTGCCGCCGACGCCGACATGGGCGCGCTCGCGGCCACCGTCGAACGTCTGGCCCGCACCTACAAGCCGTTCGGCACCGTGCTCACCGACGCCATCGGCGACCACCTGCGCAAGGTCTTCGGGCCGTCGGGCAAGCGGCCCGCCGCCATCGCCGACCGGGTCAAGAAGGTCTGGGAACTCGGTGACGGCTGGGCCAGCCACGTCACCGCCGAGGTCTCGCTCGGCACCCGCGAAGGTGTCAGCGTGCGCGGCGGGGACCTCGGCGGACTCGTCGGTGGCGCTCTCACCGACGCTGCCTCCGTCGATGCCGCCATCGACGCGGCTGTGCAGGCTGTCGCCGCCCGGCGCGGGGTCGCGGTCTCGCTGCCCTCGGCCGGTGGCGCGTCCGGCGGCACCGTCGACGCGGCCGCGCTGGGTGAGTTCACCGAGCAGATCACCGGTCGCGACGGCGTGCTCGCCACGGCGGCTCGCGTGGTGCTCGAGCAGCTCGGCCTCAGCGAGCAGGTGAGCGCACCCGAAGCCACCCCCGATACCCTCGTCGACCTGGTGTCGGCCGAACTGGGTTCGGACTGGCCGCGTCTGGTGGCTCCCGCGTTCGACGCTCGCAAGGCCGTCCTCATCGACGACCGCTGGGCCACCGCCCGCGAGGACCTCGCCAAGATGTGGCTCGGCAACGACGCCGAGACCGCCCAGCTGTCGATCGACGGCTACTACGGTGCCGGGGAAGCGGTTGCCGCACAGGCGAACTGGTGGCGTCAGCGGGCCATGCACGAGGCCCGCTCGGTGCTGGCCGGGGTGTACGCGCAGATCGCGCAGGTCGCCCTCGACACCAGCGAACCGGGGCTGTGGTCCGACGACGTCGCCGTGATCACCGGTGCCAGCAAGGGTTCCATCGCCGCCGCCGTCACCGGCAAGCTGCTCGCCGGCGGTGCCACCGTGGTGGTGACCACCTCGAGCCTGAACGACGAACGGCTGCGGTTCTACCGTTCGCTGTATCGCGACAACGCCCGCCACGGCGCGGCGCTGTGGGTCGTCCCCGCCAACATGGCCTCCTACCAGGATCTGGACGCGCTCATCGAGTGGGTCGGGTCCGAGCAGGTCGACAACGCCGGTGGCGCCAAGATCAAGGTCAAGGACGCCATGACTCCGACGCTGCTGCTGCCGTTCGCGGCGCCGCGCGTCGCGGGTGATCTCGCCGACGCCGGTGCGCGTGCCGAGATGGAGATGCGCGTGCTGCTGTGGTCGGTGGAGCGGCTGATCGGCGGCTTGTCCGCCCTCGGCGCCGATCACGACGTCGACGCGAAACTGCATGTGGTGCTTCCGGGTTCGCCCAACCGTGGCCTCTTCGGCGGCGACGGTGCCTACGGCGAGTCCAAGGCCGCGCTCGACGCCGTGGTCGCCAAGTGGCGGGCCGAGAAGTCGTGGGCCGCACGGGTCACCCTGGTGCACGCGCTGATCGGCTGGGTGCGCGGCACCGGGCTGATGGGCCACAACGACCCGATGGTCGAGGCCGTCGAGGCGGCGGGCGTGCACACCTGGTCGACCACCGAGATGGCCGACGAACTGCTGAAGTGGTGCACCTCGCGTGCCCGTCAGGTGACGGTCACCGGCCCGCAGCAGATCGACCTCACCGGCGGCCTGGCCCGCGCCAAGCTCGACCTGCCCGCGCTGGCCAAGCAGGCACAGGAAGCCGCGGCCGCGGCCGAGGAGGAAGCGGCCACCGCCGCGACCATCGCCGCGCTGCCCGCACCGCCGACGATGAGCTCGGCGCTGCCGGTGCCCGAATGGGGCGAGGTGACCGCCGATCTCAGCGAGATGGTCGTCATCGTCGGCGCGGGCGAGCTCGGCCCGTACGGCTCCGCGCGCACGCGTTTCGAGATGGAGGTCGAGGACAAGCTCTCGGCCGCGGGCGTACTCGAGTTGGCCTGGACCACCGGTCTGATCCGCTGGGAGAACGAGCCGAAGCCGGGCTGGTACGACACCGAATCCGGTGATTTCGTGCCCGAGGAAGAGGTGGCCGAGCGCTACCACGACACCGTCGTGGAACGCTGCGGTGTGCGCCGCTACGAAGACGACGGCGCCATGCTCGACAACGCCGCCCCGCTGCTCACCTCGGTGTTCCTCGACCAGGACCTGTCGTTCACGGTGGCGAGCGAGGCCGAGGCCCGCGCGTTCCACACGGCCGATCCCGAGCACACGGTGATCACCCCGGTCGCCGACTCCAGCGACTGGACCGTCACCCGCAAGGCGGGCACCGAGATCCGGGTCCCGCGCAAGGCGAAGCTGTCGCGCGTGGTCGGCGGTCAGATCCCCACCGGCTGGGACCCGACCATCTGGGGCATCTCCGCCGACATGGCGGCCTCGATCGACCGGGTGGCGCTGTGGAACATCGTCTGCACCGTCGACGCGTTCGTTTCGGCGGGCTTCAGTCCCGACGAGCTGATGAGCTGGGTGCACCCGAGCCTGGTGGCCAACACCCAGGGCACCGGCATGGGTGGCATGTCCTCGATGCGCTCGCTCTACGTCGACAACCTGCTCGGCGAGCCGCGCCCGAACGACATCCTGCAGGAGGCACTGCCCAACGTCGCACTGGCGCACGTGGTCCAGTCCTACGTCGGCAGCTACGGCGCCATGGTGCACCCGGTCGCGGCGTGCGCCACGGCGGCGGTGTCGGTGGAGGAGGGCGTCGACAAGATCCGGCTCGGCAAGGCCGAGGTCGTGGTCGCCGGTGGTTACGACGATCTCGGTATCGAGGGCATCGTCGGCTTCGGTGACATGTCGGCCACCGCCGACTCGGCGGCCATGCGTGCCAAGGGCATCAGCGACCGGTACTTCTCCCGCGCCAACGACCGCCGTCGCGGCGGATTCGTCGAATCCCAGGGTGGCGGCACCGTGCTGCTGGCCCGCGGTGACGTGGCCGTGGAGATGGGTCTGCCGGTGCTTGGCGTACTCGCCTTCGCGCAGTCGTTCGCCGACGGCGTGCACACCTCCATCCCGGCACCGGGTCTCGGTGCGCTCGGTGCGGGACGTGGCGGCAGCGGTTCGCGGCTGGCCGCCGAGTTGCGCAAGCTCGGTGTCACCCCGGACGACATCGCGGTGATCTCCAAGCACGACACCTCCACCGCCGCCAACGATCCCAACGAGTCCGAACTGCACGAGCGGCTCGCGGGCGCACTGGGCCGCAGCGAGGGCGCACCGCTGTTCGTGGTGTCGCAGAAGAGCCTCACCGGCCACGCCAAGGGCGGCGCCGCGGCCTTCCAGCTCATCGGCCTGTGCCAGGTGCTGGAAAACGGTGTGGTGCCGCCGAACCGGAGCCTTGACTGTGTCGACGAGAAGATGCAGGCCTACCCGCATCTGGTGTGGGCACGCGAACCGCTGCGCTTCGGCGAGAAGTTCGCGCTCAAGGCGGGTCTGGTGACCTCGCTCGGCTTCGGGCACGTGTCGGGTCTGCTCGCGGTGGTGCATCCGCAGGCGTTCCTCGCCGCGATCGAACCGGGCGCGCGGGCGGAGTACCAGGAGCGGGCGCAGGCACGTCAGCTGGCGGGCAGGCAGCGTTTCGCCGAGGCCATGTGCGGCGGCGCGGCACTGTACGAGAAGCCGGCCGATCGTCGCCTCGGCGCCGACGGCACCCCGGCCAAGCAGGTCCGGCAGCTCGAGGCCGACATGCTGCTCTCGCCGACGGCGCGCCTCGACCAGGGGCTGTACCGGGCCAACGGAATCGGTTGCGAGACCGGGCTGCTCGGTTCCGCCCCGCAACCCAGCGAAGCGTCGTAGGCTGCCGCTTCGTGACGATTCTCGGTATCGGCTTGGACCTGGTCACCATTTCCGAGTTCGCCGAACAGCTGCAGCGGCCCGGGTCGGCCATGCTCAGGGAGACGTTCACCGCCGGTGAACGCCGCTACTGCCAGAGCAAGCAGACCGACCCGGCCCGCAGCTTCGCCGCCCGCTGGGCCGCGAAGGAGGCGGTGCTCAAAGCCTGGGCGTCGTCGCGTTTCGCGCGCAGCCCGCAGATCGGGGACAACCCGTATCCGCTGATCGAAGTAGTCAACGACGCGTGGGGCAGGCCGAGTATCAAACTGCACGGCCTGGCCGCGGAGTTCCTGCCGCGCGTGCGCGTGCACCTGTCGCTGACCCACGACGGCGACACCGCCGCGGCTATGGTGGTTCTCGAAGATCCAGGTGAACTAGCCGACCTCATCGAAGGACGGGTAGGAAACTCCTAGCGCCGCAGACGTTCCGGGCCCGGGTCGAGGTCACTCCTCCGACCCGGGTCCTTTCGCGTGCCTGGACTCCTTCTCGGCGACCAGCAGATACGCCACCATCAGCCGCTTGAGTTCGGCGACGGCATCGGCGTTGGACTGCTCGTCCTGCACCGAGAAGTTGAGCATCGAATAGACGACGTGCACCAGCACCTCGGCCATCATCGTGCGCCGGGCGCGGGGAGTGCGCGGGGTGAGCGGCCGCAGCATCTGCGACACGACCTCGGCGAACTCCTTCTCGTGCAACGCGCCGGTCGCCCGGGTGGACGGGGTGGACTGCATCGCCAGCCACACCTCGCGCCGCGACGGATCGGTGGTCCACAGATTCGCCAGGTGATCGACGAACTGGTTCATGTGCCGCAACCAGTCCAGCGACGGCACCTCGCCGTGGAAATCGGCCAGCTCGCGCGAAACCGCGACGAGGTCTTGCCGATTCAGCTCACAGACGATCACGTACTTGTTGGCGAAGAACTGATAGAGCGTGCCGATCGGCACCTCGGCGCGCTGGGCGACCTCTTCACAGGTGAACGATTCGAAACCCACCTCGACCAGCAGTTCTCGCGAAGCCTGCAGCAATGCGTCGAACTTGCGCTTGCTGCGCTCCTGGGTGGGCCGCTTGCGCGGCATCAATTCCTGTGGATCGTCCTGCAATTCCAGCGCGGGGTCCGGGCGGTGCTGCTTGGACCGGGCCTGCGCATGTACTTCCACCCATCCAGGCTAGCGCTAGAGGGACCTATACGACATCCGCATACCCGAAGCGTGTCAGGAACCGGTGTGATTCCCACCCATCCGACCCGTGACCGGTGACGAATCATCAGATGAGCGTGCGTGCATCCGCACGCTGATTCGCGGTTCGTACCGCACCGCGTCGCACAGGGGCATCGTTTCGCTACAGGGGAAGGCAAGACTGGTGGCAGCAGTATCAGTGGTAACCCTCGGCGTGAGCACCGAGCGTGGAGCCGTGCACGCGGTCGCGCTCGCCGAGACGGGCAGCACCCTCACCGATCGGATGGTGCTGCGGCGCACCGTCCGTACCGCCGGTGACAGCAGACCGGAGACGGCCGAAGCGGTACGGGTGGCGCTCGACGCCCTCGCCTCCGAACTCGGCGACGACTACGAGATCGCCGGTGCGGCAGTCGGATACCGCGACGCCGCCGATCGCCGCGCCATCGTCACCCATCTGGCGACCACGCCGTGGAGCTCGGCGTCGCTGGTGTCGGCCAAGTCGGCGCACCTGTTCGTCGGTGGCGTGATGACCTGGCTCGACGAATTCGACACCCTGCTCGTCTACGAGGCGGTGCCGGGCTACCAGGCGATGACCCTGCTCGATCCGGGCAGGCACCGCGTGCTCGCCGCGTGCTCGCAGACCGGCCCGTCCACGCCCGAGGCGCTGCGTGCCGGGGTGGCGGCGGCGGGCGACCAGCTGGATGCGGCATCGGTGCGGCCCGGCGCGGTGGTGCTCATCGGCTCGTCGGCCGACGCGCCCGCCGTGCGCGAGGCAGCCGCGGGCTTCGGGGTGCCGGTGCTGCCGTGCCGGCTGGCCGGCTACGCGCCCGCCGCCGGTGCCGCACTGGTCGCGCTCGGTGACACGAAGGTGGTGCCGATCACCGGGCCCGCGCGGTCCCGCCGCGGCACCGCGGTGGCCGCCGCGGCGGCGAGTGTGCTGGCGGGCGGGCTGGTGGTCGGTGGTTCCTACGCGCTGATGGACGGTGGCGCGCCGACGGTCGACAACACCGCCGCGTCCTCGGAACCCGGTGCCGCCCCCGCACATCCGGCCCCCGCTGTCCAGGAGACCGCCGACACCGGATCCGCCGGTGGGCTCGGAGGTGGCAGCGGCCTCGCGGTCGACCCGACACCGCCCACCGACGTCTGGCCCTACGAGAAGGTGTCACCGAACCCGCAACTGGTGAACCCCGGGGTGTTCCCGCTCGACTATCCGACCCAGCTCTACGGCGACGCGGGCGAGGACGAGCCGCTCCCGCTGGAACCGGTACAGCCGGTCGCCCCGGAGATCCCGGTCGCCGCGCAGACGGTGCCGGGCAC
The DNA here is from genome assembly GCF_013839555.1 of Nocardia sp. GTS18. Classification (NCBI taxonomy): domain Bacteria; kingdom Bacillati; phylum Actinomycetota; class Actinomycetes; order Mycobacteriales; family Nocardiaceae; genus Nocardia; species Nocardia sp. GTS18. The sequence goes on from NZ_JACBIU010000008.1 coordinate 80,669, forward strand.
GGGCATCCCGCTCAGCATGCAACCCGCCCAGGCGATGACCCCGCCGGGCGGGATGTCACAATCGGCCGACTGATACGACACACGGGCCGCGCGAGATGATCGCGCGGCCCGTGCCGTTTCCGCTCAGGAACTGGTGCGGCGCCGGAACATCCACCGCGCGGCCAGATACCCGGCCACCGCGATACCGCCGCACCACAGCACCGCGAGCAAGCCGCTGTCACCGATGGGCGTGCCCATCAGCAGCCCGCGCATCGTCTCGATCACCGGCGTCACCGGCTGGTTCTCGGCGAAGGTGTGCAACCAGGTCGGCATGGTCGAGGTCGGCACGAACGCACTGCTCACATACGGCAGGAACATGAAGAAGAACGTGAACCCGTTGGCCGCCTCCGGGTTGCGGGCCACCATTCCCAGCGCCGCCGACAGCCACGACAGCGCGAACACGAACATCGCGAGCACACCTGCCACGCCGAGCCAGCGCACCGGATCGGTGGTCGGCCGGAAGCCGAGCACCACGGCCACACCGATCACGACGGCCGAGGTGACCAGGTTGCGCAGCACGCTCTCCACCACATGTCCGGTGAGGACCGCCGAGCGGGCGATCGCCATGGCCCGGAACCGGTCGACGATGCCCTCGGCCAGATCGGTCGACAGCGCCACCGCCGTGGTCGAGGCCCCGAATCCCGCACACAGCAGGATGATTCCGGGCACCACATAGTCGATGTAGGCGCCGTCGACCCGCATCGCGCCGCCGAAGACGTAGACGAACATCAGCAGGATCATCACCGGCAGGGCGATGGTCATGATCATGGTGTCCGGGCTGCGCAGGGTGTGGCGGATATTGCGGTCGAGCATGGTGACCGAATCCTGCACGGTGGTCATGGCGCTCATGCCGCCACCGCCGTCCGGCCGGTCAACGCGAAGAACACATCGTCGAGGTCGGGTGTGTGCACGGTGAGCTGCTCGATGGCGATGCCGAGTTCGGCGAACCGGTCGAGCAGCAGTTTGATCTCCACTGCGCTGCCCGTCGAGGACACCTGCATGCTCAGTTGTTCGGGGTCGACCTGTGCGCTCGGCACCGCCTTCGCCGCCGCGGTGAGCAGGGTGTGATCGGCGAACCGGAACCGCAGGTGCCCGCCGGGGACGAGCCGCTTGAGTTCCTCCGGGGTGCCGTCGGCGACGATGCGCCCGCCGTCGAGGACGGCGATGCGGTCGGCGAGCTGGTCGGCCTCCTCCAGGTATTGCGTGGTGAGGAAGACGGTGGTGCCCTCGGCGGCGAGTTCGCGGATGGCGTTCCACAGATCACGGCGGCTGCGTGGGTCGAGGCCGGTGGTCGGCTCGTCGAGGAAGACCAGCCGCGGGCGGCCCATCAGGCTCATGGCCAGGTCGAGTCGGCGTCGCATGCCGCCCGAATAGGTGTCGACCGGCTTGGCCGCGGCGTCGACGAGATCGAACCGGTCGAGCAATGCGGCGCTGCGGCGGGCGATTTCAGGCTTGTCCAGATGCAGCAGCTTGCCGGTGAGGCGCAGGTTCTCGTGGCCGGTGAGCACTCCGTCGACGGCCGCGAACTGGCCCGTGACGCCGATCAGCGCGCGCACGTCGTCGGCCTCGGTGACCGGGTCGTGGCCGAGGACGCGCAGTTCGCCGCGATCCGGCCGGGTGAGGGTGGCGAGGATGCGGACCAGGGTGGTCTTGCCCGCGCCGTTGGGGCCGAGCAGGGCGAAGACGGTGCCCGCACGGACCTCGAGGTCGAGGTCGTCGAGGACGACGTGGGTGCCGAATGACTTGTGCAGCTGCCGCACCGAGAGTGCGGGTGGTTCGGGTGCCATGGTGTTTTCTCCGATCGATGCCACTGTTTATGGCCTATATTGTTTATAGGCTAAACAGTTGTCGGGCACAAGTGGGCCGCCGGTTACAGTCGTGGCAGAGCGAAGGAGGCGGGCGAGTCGATGACGACCGGCGAAGCGGCGTTACCCAGAGCGGTGGAACTGATGTGGGGGTTGGCCCAGCCGGCCGGTCGCGGACCGAAACGGGCGCTCACCATCGACCAGATCATCGATGCCGCGATCGAGGTCGCCGACGCGGAAGGCGTCGCCGCGCTGTCGATGAGCAGGGTGGCCAAGCAGCTCGGCTTCACCGCCATGTCGCTCTACCGCTATGTCGACAGCAAGGACACCTTGCTCGACCTGCTGATGGATCGCGTGGTCGGCGCGCCACCGGACATCCCCGCCGGAACCTCCTGGCGCGCAGGTCTCGAACAATGGGCTTTCGCCGAGTTCGACCGGATCGGCAGGCATCCGTGGTGGATCGACATTCCGCTGGCCCGGCCGCCGATGGGCCCGAACAACATGGCTTGGCTCGAGGTGGCGCTCGGCACGCTCGCCGGGACCGACGTGCCGGAGCCGGCGAAGCTGCAGCTGGTGATGAACGTGTCGGTCTACGTCATCGGCAAACGCCGCATGCTGCGCGATCTGCAGACCGTCGAAGGTGCCGACTTCGCCTCCGTGATGGCGCGCGTGCTCGACCCGCGGCGGTTCCCCGCGGTGACGGCGGCCATGTCGGGCGCGGCGTTCGACGGCGACGAAGACGAGATCGACATCGACTGGGCGCGAGCGGATTTCGAATTCGGGCTGGCGCGGATGCTCGACGGTTTCGAGGTGTTCATCCGCACCTTCGCCGAGTAGCTACACCGAGAGGTCGCGGCGCAGTTTGGCCACGTGGCCGGTGGCGCGCACGTTGTACTGGGCGCTACTCTTGACAAGGTGACGCTGAGAGCGATAGTCGGAGCCCGCGTATCCAAGATGCAAGGGCAAGAGAAGGTTTCGCACCTTGCCCAGAAGGAGGATGGCCTACGGTGGGCTGCCGCCCAGGGGTACGAGGTAGTCGACACATTCGAAGATCTGGGGGTGTCGGCAGGCAAGACGACCCCGTTTGAGCGTCCTGACCTGGGGCAATGGCTCAAGCCGGAACGGTTGCATGAGTGGGATGTGATCGTGTTCCAGAAGATCGACCGAGCGTTTCGATCGACCCGCGACTGTGTGGACTTCGCCAAGTTCATCGAGGAGAACAAGAAGGTACTCGCGTTCTCCGGTGACGGCATGGTGTTGAACTATCGAGACCAGGGGGCGAGCTCGTTCGAGTCGCAGATGGCCGAGTTCTTCATCTACATCGGATCCTTCTTCGCTCAGATCGAGCTGAACCGCTTCAAGAGCCGTGCCCAGGATCGGATGAGCCAACTCAAGATGACCGACCGAGTGTCACACGGCGTGGCTCCGTTCGGATACCGGACGATTCCTCACCCGTCTGGTAAGGGCAAAGCGCTGGAGCGCGACCTGGAAGCCTATGCGGTGCTGCACGACATGAAGGACAAGCTTCTCCATGAGCACTGGTCAATGACCAGGCTGTGTGTCTGGTTGAACGAGAATGGCAAGAAGACGGCCGTCGCCAAGGCGAGAGGTTCCGGCGAATGGTCGGTGACGACGATTAGGCGTGTGCTGACATCGGTACGAACCCAGGGTCTGAAGGTCAGCCGCAACGGCGGTGTGGAGCATCCCGTGCTGGATACCGAAGGCAATGTAATTCGGATGGCTGAGCCAACGTTCACTGAAGAGGACTGGCAGTCTATTCAGTCCTTGCTCGCTGCCAAGTCGCAGAGCGGCAAGGCCCGGCAGATGACGGACAACCCGATGTCGGGTATTGGCAGGTGCCTGGAGTGTGGGTACTCGCTGAGCCAGCATCGCCGAAGCGTAAAGAAGAGGGACGGTTCTGTGAACGTCCATACCTACATCCGGTGTGGCCGCAGTCCGCGTGGATGCAAGGGTGCCGTCCGGCTCGATGCGGTTGAACGGAAGATCTCCGAATTGATCGAGGACTACTCGACGTTGGAAGTTACCAGGCAAGTGTTCAGGCCGGGTGAGGACCACACGCAAGATCTCGCAATGGCTGAACAAGCGTTGAAGCGGCTTCGCTGGGAGTCGGACAACGGTTTGGTCGATGATGAAGATCTCTGGCGCAGCCGCATGGCGGCGTTGTCAGCGAGGGTTCGGGAGCTGGGGCAGAATCCTGTGGTTCCCGCGCGCTGGGAAACAGTGGGGACGGGCACGACATACGGCGAACTCTGGGCCGACCCGAACACGGATCGCAGACAGGTACTGAGGGAAGCCGGAGTGATCGTCGGGTTGCAGGACGGAAAGATTCGGATCCGTACTCCGGACGACTGGCCCGAGCCGAGCTGGGTCGCGGAGCTGCGAAACGTGGAGCCTCCTTCCCTGCGTGAAGAGGAACCTGAGTGTGCGATAGACGATTTGGCAGTGTGATCGTGTGAGGACTGAGGGTGATGGGCGAAGTGAATAAGCGAGTGTCGAGCGGTGCGGCGGCTCACCTGGACTTCTATCTTGATCGTGGTTGCGTGGTTGTGCCGTGTCTGCCGGGTAAGAAGCGCGTGGTGAAAGGCGCTGGTGAGTGGATACCCGAGCGCTCGAAAGCTGAGCGAGAGAAGTTGACCCGCAACGCTGCTGTCCGAAACGGCACGGGCGGCATCTTGGTGGTGGACATCGATGCGAAGAACGGCGGATCGCTCGATCTCATGGCTGAGATGTTCCCTAGCACCACCATGACACGGACAGTGCAGACGGTGTCACCTGGCCCGCATGGCCTTGGTGCACAGCTGATCTATGCGTTGCCTGAAGGGTTCAAGATTCGACAAAGCATCTTGGCTCGCAACGACCACGGCGAACCAATGATCGAGGTCGCAGCGTTCGCGATGCTGCCGGGCTCCCGTGCCCGTGGTGCGGATGACGTGCAACGGTTCTACAAAGTCATCCGTGATCTGTCCCCATACCCTGCTACGCCGGAACTGTTGTCAGCCGTTGAAGCACGGGTGACGGTCGAGACCTCCGAGCCTGCACCGGCCGACGAAGACACTGCCGATGCTGGTATCCAGCTGAATACCTTGGTTGCCCGGGTGGCTGCTGCCGGACCAGGTCAGCGAAACGAGGTCTTCACCCAGTACGCCCTTCCGATCGTGCGGCTGTGCGATGTCCTTGGGGAGGACCCAGAGGAAGTCCTCACGTCGGCGTACGAAGAGTCCGGCGGAACGGACGCGAGCTGGATTGCGTCAGCTATTCGATCAGCTGTGAGAGGTGCGACCGGCGGGCCACTCGGACCACGAGGGCTCGGACAGTGGGCGAAGGAACACCTGTCGAAGATTGAGACCTGGGCTAGGTTCGCGGTCTGGAGCGGGAAGACCGGACCGTCTGACAGGCGAGTGCTGCTCGCATTGATAGCGGCATGCATTGAGCATGGGAACACCGAGACAACGCAGGGCAAGCGGAAGCTCGCTCTTCGTGCCGGTGTATCTGAGGAAACTGTTGAAGCTGCGTTGAAGCGGCTGACCGCACAGGGGCACCTACAGACGTTGAAACAGGAGAAGTGGTCTGTCCGACGTCTTCTGCGACGAGCGGACGACAACACACACATATTCCCCCCATTAGTAAGAGGAATACATACTACAGAGGATCTTTCAGATGACTTGTGGAAGGGGCTGGGACCCCTTCATATGGTGTGGAGTGTCCCCAGGACCGATAGGAGTCCTGGGATGGATGGCAGGCATGGTCATCTGTATGACCTTGTGGGTGCTGGGCTGACAACGGCCAAGGCGCTAGGTGACTACAGCGGTTCTCGTCCCGACTCTCTCAACCGGCCACTAGTCCGGATGGTTGAGGTCGGCTTGTTGGTGAAGTCCGGTAGGGAGTTCGCACCGGCCGATGATGCCGGGGACCTTGCCGCGAAGCTCGCCCTTGAGCTTGGCGCGGTCGAAGTATGTGCACACCGCGAGAACAGGTATCGGGACGATGACCTCAAGTGGGTTGAGGCCCAACGGCGACAGCGTGAACCCGCTCAGCAGACGAGCGATGTCCAGGACTCGATCGTTGACTTGCTGGAATCGTCATATCAACACGAGTTGTCCGACCAGGAGAAGGTCGAGATTCTGCAAGAGCTAGCGGCAGAGGCTGAGGAAGAACGTAAGCGCCGGGAGGACGAGCAAGAGCTGATGCGTCAGTTGGGGATCTTGCGTGACATAGGAATCTGACGCGACCCAAGGGGTACGCGGCTAACCGCCGTTCTTACACTGGCGCGCTAGGAATCCTCGCTCATGAAGCGGTTGAACATTTCATCTATTTCCTTCTCATCCCCGGGCCCTGGAGTGCGATGATGCGCCATCATGCGAGAATTGCCATCCATGTCGTCCTGCTGGTCTTCACGACTTTTCGCCTCCCGAACATCTTCCTCGATGCTCGGGTATACGCCGAAAATTTCTGCCATGTCGACCAAGGCGTCGAGGTCCGGGGGTGAAGGGTCCCATGCCATCAACTCACTTAACGCATGATCGAGAAATCGGTCCCTGATGCCCTGATCGATCTCGTCGTCGGAATAGATGAAGCTAAATTCCACGTAGGCGCTCCAGTCGGCTGTCTCGTCAAGCGACGAACCAAGCCAGTCCTCAAGGGACGCTTGGCAATCAGCAAGAGTTTCTTCAGGAATTGTAACAATTCCGCGCATTCTAAGCTCTGAGGCTTTACGTAGCACCTGGACCGCTTCAGGCTTCCCTCCGAGGGCCTCTTTCCAGCGCTCCGACAAGAAGGTCAGTCGTGACTCTATCCAGGTGTCCGGTGGTCGAAGGTCACTTGGCAAGTCGAGCACGTCTCCCAAGCGGACTTCGAACAGCCCACTAGGATCTTCGTAGCTGGCCAGTGTTCCCAACTTCAACTGCTTGACCGGACTCGGTCCTCCAAATGTTCTAATCAGCGCTTCCGTGAAATTGTCACCGAACAGCTCCACTGGCATTCGGCGGGTACCGTCATCGCCAATGCGAGATACAAAGGAGGAGCCTTCTCCACTCGCGTTTCTCAGAATAGTAAGCTGTTCAAAGAATGCAACACTAGATATAAGCGACGAAAGCACTGCGAGGTCTTCTCGTATCCGATCAAGCACAAACTCGGCCACAGACGGGCTGTGAAAGGATATTACAATATCATCCCCTCTCTTTGCGATGGAGATGAACGTTCCTTCCAGCACTTCAAGTGAAGAACGAAATGTGACGACATTCGCATGAATGTGCGACTTTGAGCAGTAAGAGAGGTAAGCGCCTAGAAGGTCCCCATGCAACGCGTGGACCGGCATGGAAGCCAAGCACAGCAGAAGCGCTCTTTGATTCTCGGTGAGGTGGCGGTCAAATGCATTTCGCCACAGCTCTTCGGGGTGGGCAAGCATCGCGGAAAACCGAGTTAGGTATCCTGCAGATGAAGAGTCAAAGTTGGGGCCTGTGCAATACTCGATCAACCTTGGATTGTAGCCAGGATGATCGACGATCTTTTTCCATCCGCCACTGGACAGTTCATTTCGGCAGATCTTTGGGACATTTGCGCGCCACAAGTGACTGTACAAGATTTGAGCACGATCGAGGCGCGAATATTTGCCTAGCTCCAGAATGAAGTGGAGGTGGTCGCCGAGTTCCGTTAGGCGACGGTAGTCGAGACGGGCGTCTCTGAGAATGTACTCTCTGGTAGTCATGACGAGCCTCTTATTAGCCATCCGACCTATAGAATCAATAAAATTTACCAGTCGAGAGTCTTCATTCTTTCCCATGCGCTCAGTGAACGATATCTGACCCAGGAAATCGTCATACAAAAAGATCTGCTTAGCCTTGGGGTCTAGCACCGAAAATGCTTCTTTAATGTCTTCGGAGACCTCGATCGGCTGATATCCAAGGGTGATGTAGCTTGCGACCAACATTTGAGCCAGGGCAGACTTCCCTATTCCGGGAACTCCTGCGATGAGGCATACACGATGCTCGTCAAGAATCTTCGTCGCTTCTTCGTAAGACTCGCCTCGCACATACGTGCTCAGGGTCCGCTCGATGCGCGTTCTAAGAACTCCAGATCGGGAAGCAATCTCAGAATTTGTAGCCCAGAATAATTCCGTTCCAGTGGACAACCACAAGTTGATATGCCGGCGCTCGACGTTGACGTTTCGAGTGAGCGCACCGTCTATATCGCGACCTCCGAATACATGTTCAGGCCCAGGCATCCATGCGGAGAACACCTCATATACCTGCTTTTTTTGAGTTATCGTTAGGTCGAAGCTTGTATAGAACCGATACTCGGCAGGATTGAGAGATTTTACATTCGGAATTTCGTCCTTGGCCGATTTCAACAGTTGGGAGAACGTTGATCGAAAGTAGTGCTTGCACTGCGCTATTGCTCGTTCACCGCTAGGCAGACGCCATCTCAGATCGATTCCCCCGTCTGAGCCACGAGCGAATCGCTCGACGTTGGCGCTGGATTCTGCGGCTATCAGGTCTGCGATGACCGACTCGAAGTCGAGGTCGCTCAGGACTGAGAAGTTGCGCACACAGGAAGTATCCAGGATCAGGACCGACTTTACCGGCAGAACAGCGCGTCCACTGGGGGCGGCCCAGGAGCATCGCTGACACCATCGCCCAGTTGATCGAGGCCCTGACATCGTGGACTACGAACAGCGACGTCGCGCCGCCAGGCAAGGACTCGGCAATGCCGAGACCAGACTCCGCGGGCACCAAACTGCCATAGAAGCTGGTGTCGATGCAGCCGCACGAGTCGACGCCATCAAACAGCGCCCACATGGATCGCGCCACGTCCAAACTCTGCGATCGATCGAGGCAACCGAACTGGAGCGGAGGGGGTTCCACCTCCCCTGAGGGCTCTTGTTCACCTCTCTGTCATACGGTCCACACGCACACGCGGGAGGGGGTGCGGGGACTGGGGATCGCCTATTCGGGCCGGACAATCGCAAGGACCTCGGCCAGTTGACGACTTAGCCGGTCTACATCCTCGCGAAGTCGCTGGACCTCTGCGGCTGTCGATATCCCGGAGTCAGCCAGGCGCGGGACTGTCTCCGCGTAGGCCTCGGCTCGTTCGGTGGCTCGGTCAGCACGGGCCGGCAAGTGCATCGCTGTTTGGTCTCGATCAGGCCGGTATCCCTGCTTGCCGGTCCAGTCTCGATCGCTTGGTTGGACCGCTCGATATACGCGTCCATCTTCGCCAGAAGGGTTTCGCAGTCGACCGAAGGACGACGCTGAACGATGGCATTCCGCAGCGTGATCCACGCTTGGGTCGATTTCGGCCACGCGTTCGTATCGACTGTCATCTCTGAATCCCAGGTAGCCGGGGCTTCAGTCGGTAGGCCAAACGATGGCGGCTACGAGGCCGCCGGCAGGAACTGCGAACACGAGGAACCATCCGGCGAGGATCACCGATCGCGGCTCTCCGCTGCGGTCAACCAGTCCGCGATGTTCTCCAAGGTCCCATGGCAGACGACCCGGAATGGGTTCGACAGCTGCCATCCGTACGGGGGCTCTTCCGCTCTGCGTATGCCCATAGAACGACTGGCGGCACGCTTGTTCAGTGCGTCCAACTGGGCTTGTACCGCCTTGCTCATGATGCTTGCCGCTTCGGTTCCCACCGAGCGAGTGCTTCAAGCAATCTCCGGATCACCTCGGGTGGAGCGACCTCTATGGGATCGAGCCGTGTCGGCTTCGGTATGCGTTGTGGGAGCACTGCGGGCCTCCTGGTAGCGCGCTCGTTGGCTTCCACCCCCGGCGGGGACTCTGAGTTCACCCGCCGGGAGCGGTGGGATTAACTTACGAACCGGCGAACCCGCACGGAAACGAACTTGGCGGAACTTGCCTGCATTGGTGTCTAGCTGCCCCATAGGCGCCCGAAACCAGCGACACTGGGCATTGCCGCATGCCAAACAATGCCAAGCCGTTAGACGGGGGTTCATGTCATGTTGAAACTGAGGTTCTTGGGCAACGGTGGGTCCGGTACCGGAGAGTGCCCGGCGTTGTACGCGACAGATCAAGACACCTACGCGGTACAAGGCTGGACAACCAGCCACGCTGACACGATCGAAATCCCGCACTTGCTGTTGGGGTTCGCCGAGCCTGACACCTACGTCGGGGCTGAGCTTGCCGACACCGGTCGGGGAACGTTTACCCTCACGGGTCGGCCGGTCACTGACCCTGAGACCCTGGCACAAGTGAAGTACCTTGCCGAAGACGAATCGGTCATCGAGGTTCCCAAGAACACGCGGAGGTTCTACGGCAATGCTGCTGCGGCTCAATGATGAACCAGACCTCTGGGAGTCGCTGTTCGCGGAGTGCGGGCGGGAAGCGTTCCACCTAGAGACCTTGGATGCATACTCAGTTGCATCCGAGTCCGAGCCGTTGCGGCGGTTCCTTGCGGGCGAGCCACCAGACAACACCTGGTTCGACCCGTGGCGTTCACTGGTCAGGTACACCACCAGACGCGGTGTGGCGATTCGCCGGGTTCGCGTACTCACCGAGCCGGTGAGCGACTACCACCGATGGATTCTGACGCTGAACCCCGAGAGCATCGAGGCTGGCGAAGACATCAGGTACCTGCCCCGACATAACGCGGGGGAGCCGCCTCTGACCGAGGACTACTGGCTGCTTGATAGCTCCCGCGTGGCGTTTCACGCCCGCGATTCGGCTACTCGCGGTCGGGGGGTGGTGGTCACCGAGGACCCCGGCCTGGTTGGGTACTGCGTAGAGCAGCGAAACCGAGTGTGGGAGCTTGCAACACCGTTCAGCGAGTACGTGGAACACATCGCGTGACCACACCTCGCCAAGCTCGCGAGGAACTGGGTAGACGCCTTCGTGAGATTCGTAGGGATGCTGAGCTGACTGGACGTCGGTTGGCTCAGCTCTCCGGGTGGCACGAGTCCAAGGTCTCGAAGATCGAGAACGGCACCAGGCCGCCGAACGAGGCGGACCTTCGCGCGTACGCCGCACACACCGGCACCGCGGATCAGTTGCCGGACCTCATCGCCACTCTTCGGGGCATCGAAGCCGCATACGTCGAACTGCGCCGGTCGCTGTCTACTGGCACCCGTCGCCGACAAGAACGATCGGTGAAGCTGGCCGAGGAAACCCGACTACAGCGGGTGTTCGAGCCGCAGATCATTCCTGGCCTCTTCCAAACACCCGAGTACGCCGAACAGATTCTGAGGCGCGCCGTGCGGTTCTACGGGATACCCGACGACGTCGACGCGGGGGTGTCGAAACGGATCGAACGTCAACAGTGGCTGTATCGGGGAGACCGAAGGTTTCACGTTCTCGTGACTGAGCAGGCCGTCTACAACCCGGTGGGCGGCCCTGGCGTCCACAGTGGACAGTTGGACCGGCTTCTAGCTGTATCCGGGCTCCCGAGAGTGAGACTTGGCATCATTCCCACGAACACGCCTATGCCCATGCAATCAACGAACTTCGTCATGTTCGATGCTCGCCTGGTTCTGGTCGAGACTCCCACCGCTGAGCTATCAGTTACACAGCCCCGAGAGATCGAGACCTACTCACGACTGTTCACGGAGCTCGCAGACATGTCGTTGACCGGCGACGCTGCACGTCGCGTAATCCGGCACGCGATCGACACGCGGAGTAGATAACCCACCCTCGATACGGTCAGATGATGACCGAACTACCTCACCTCCCGGCGCGGTTTGATGAGCTTCGGTCGGAGGTGGCCGACCTAGGTACTGCGCTCGAAGCGAACGGGGTGGAGCTAGTTACGAAGCTTCGAGAGCTTCGCGCAGAGCTCAGCGGCATCGGTACGGATTTAGACAGCTTCGCCGCCGGAGAGGAGCGGCGGCATGACGAATTCATGGGGATGCTCGCAGAGCGAGCTCTGCACCTGGACTCCTATGGAAGCGCGGGTTCTTCCGCATCGGTCGAGAGCTAAATCAGCGGGAACCGCCCTGCTCAAATCAATCAGAACTCCGACCCCTACTCAAGTGTGGGTAGAGGCGATTTCGTCCGTCAGAATCGTTCTGGGGGCCCATTTTTGGAGTCTGTGTGGCTAGGTTTCTGAATGTGCGTCCGCCGACAGGTACCGATAGACGGTCGCTCGGGAGCATCCCAGCATCTTGGCGATGTCTGGGGCAGTGACACCCTTCGCCCGCAGATCCCGTGCCTTCGTGGCGTCTGCATCATCCACCTTGCGAGGACGACCACCCTTGCGCCCGTTGGCCGCTGCGGCGGCTAGACCCGCCTTGGTCCGCTCGATCATGGTGTCTCGCTCAAGCTGTGCGAATGCAGCCATCACAGTGAGCATGGCCTTGCCCATTGGGCCATCTGTATGAAGCCCCTCGGTGACGCTGCGGAATCCGACACCGAGCTCAGTCAGCTGCTCGATGAGCTGAAGGACGTGGATTGTATTGCGGCCCAGTCGATCCAACTTCCAGACCACGAGTACATCGCCGTCGCGAAGGTGATCCAAGCATCGATCCAGTTCGGGCCGCTGAGACTTTGCACCTGACACGCCATGGTCGGTGAAGATACGGTTGCACCCAGCCGCGCCAAGCGCGTCGAGCTGAAGTTGGGGGTCCTGGTCGGCAGTGCTGGCCCGTGCGTAGCCGATGAGTGCCATCTTGATCCTGTCTCAAAATCCCGTACCGCTGACAGTTTTGAGACTAGAGGTTATGAGACAGGTTTTCAAGACAGTTGGTTGAGCTGTTTCCCGAGGATGGGCGATGGCAGGGCATCGCCCAGTCTCTGTTGCAACAAGGGATCGTTTCTGAGACGCCTAGAACATCGGCTGCGGTTCGACCACTGTGCCGCAGGCTGGGCATGAGATCGGCTTGGCGCCCCAGTCGCACGACCAGGCTAGGTACCCAACTCGATACTTCCCATTGTTGCGAGACATGTTGCTGTTGAAGCGATCGGCGGAGACGTGCCAGTCGTGGACGCGAGCGGCGTATTCCTCAGCGTCGGTCAGCCCCTGTTCCGGGTCGTAGTAGGAGGCTGTGTACAGGGCATCCCCAGAGAGTTTGCTGTCCACCCGAAGTTGCATTCGCACGGTTCGGAGGGCGGTGGATGCGCCTCCCTGGCGCATCTCACTGACCAACTCGGCAGCGTGCTCGTCGGCCTTCTCGCGGGTGGGGAGCCACATGCCCTTAGCGGCACAGTTGGGGTTGTTGCCCCATCCCAGTGCAAGCTGGGCGGTTACGTCGTACTGGCATTTGGGTTTCCTGGCCATGTGTGGAGTTCGTATCAGCAAGGCTGCTTGGATCTGAGGCGCAGCATCCCCCCACGGGGGATGCCCCTGCCCCGGCCCTCTGGATCGGCACGTAATGCGGCTCCCCGATCCTGTACGGGTTTGGAAGTTCCTACTTTCGCTTGCCCAAGATTCGATCGATATTGATTGTCGTATGTGCAGCCTTGACGTTGTACTGGGCCACCTCGATCTTGCCGTCGGCGTCGACGAGGAAGGTCGAGCGGATGACGCCGGTGACGGTCTTGCCGTACATCTTCTTCTCGCCGAACGCGCCCCACTGCTGCAGGACGGTGCGCTCGGGGTCGGACAGCAGCGGGAAGGTGAGGCCCTCGGCGTCGCGGAACTTGGCCAGTTTGGCCGGTTTGTCCGGGGAGATGCCGAGGACGGTGATCCCGGCCTCGTTCAGTTCGGCGAGATTGTCGCGGAAGTCGCAGGCCTGCTTGGTGCAGCCGGGGGTCGAGGCGGCCGGGTAGAAGTAGACGATCACCTTGCGGCCACGGTAGTCCGACAGTGACACGTCCTTGCCGTCGGCGTCGGGCAGCGTGAAATCGGGTGCGGTGTCTCCGGGGGAGAGGCGATGGTTGTCGGTCACCACCGCACGGTAACCGACCGGGTCCGCTGACGGCATGGATAGACTCGGGCGAGCACAGACACATACCTGGAGGTGACGGTGGCCAAGGACGACACCGACCGGATCGAACGCGAGATCGAGATCGCGCGCGCCCGGTTGGCGACCACGCTCGACGAACTGGCGGTGCGCGCCGATCCGCAGCGGATCGCCGACGACACGAAGGCGATCGTGGTCGCCAAGTTCAACGAGCCCAAGGTCAAATACACGCTGATCGGCGCGGGTGCCCTCGTAGCGGGCCTGGTCCTGGTCAAACTCTTCCGCCGCTGAGCGGTCCACAAACAAGAACACCCGATGCGGCACAAGCCACATCGGGTGTTTCTGTATTCAAACGCACCCACAACTCCCCGACCCTTAGGGAGGGGACGCCGCGAAGCGGCGGTCGGCGGCCGTCCCGTCGATCAGGTGCCGGTGCGTAGGCGACGAAGGAGCAAGCACCGGTGCCTGATCGACGGGACCACAGGGGCCGCCGACTCGAGCGCGCCAGCGCTCCATGTCACTGCGTGGGGCAGGCCAGGCCGTCGCCGTCCGGGTCGAGGTGGGGGGAGTAGCCCGCCTCGCCGCGGAACAGGGGGGCGCGACCGGCGGCCATCGCCTCGTCGCAGCTGCGGAACGCGCCGCCGGCCGAACCGGACTGGACCAGGTTGGCCGAGCCGGTGGCGCCGAGCAGGGAGTCGAAGCTGGACGAGCCGGTGCCCGCGGAGCCCGTCACCAACGGATTCGCCTGAGCGGCGGGGGCGACGAGCAGGCCGAGGCCTACGGCGGCGAGGCTGACAGTGAGCCGACGAACGTTCATGAATTCCTCTATGTCTGCTGCGGTTCGGATGTTGGCCCGGACACACGCCTCGGGCGGCGAAGTCAACCTTCATGACGGGGCCCCCGCTTGTCAACCGCACCGCGTGTGCCTCGCCTGTTACTCGCCGAGCCTGCGCCCGGTGAGGTGCTCGGCGGGCACGGTGCCCATCCGTCCGGCCTGGAAGTCCTCGAGTGCCTCGATGATCTCCGCGCGGGTGTTCATGACGAACGGTCCGTACTGGATCACAGGCTCGCGCAACGGTTTTCCACCGAGCAACAGCACTTCGAGGTCGCCGAAGTCCTGTGCGGTGTCGGCGGTGAGCGTGATGGCCTCGCCCTTACCGAACATCACGAGCTGGCCGGTGTGGATCGGCCGACGGTCGGTGCCCGCCGTGCCGCTGCCCGACAGCACGTAGGCCATGGCCGTGAAGTCCTGCGGCCACGGTGTTTCCAGCTGCGCGCCGGGGCTGATCGAGGCGTGTGCGTAGGCGATCGGGGTGTAGGTGGAACCCGGCCCGGCGAAGCCGCCGACCTCGCCCGCGATGAGCCGCACCAGGGCGCCGCCGTCGTGCGAGCTGACCAGGGTGAGCTCGCTCCCGCGCAGGTCCTGGTAACGCGGGGTGGCGAACTTCTGGGCGCGTGGCAGGTTCACCCAGAGCTGGATGCCGTGGAACCGGCCGCCCGAGATCACCAGTTTCTCTTCGGGCAGTTCGTCGTGCAGCATGCCCGAGCCCGCCGTCATCCACTGGGTGTCGCCCTCGCCGATCACACCGCCGCCACCCTGGGAGTCGTGGTGGACCATGGTGCCGTCGAGCATGTAGGTGACGGTTTCGAAGCCGCGATGCGGATGCCATGGCGCGCCCTTGGCCTCGTAGGGCTCGTAGGCCACGGGGCCCATCTGGTCGAGCAGGATGAAGGGGTCGGCCGCGCGCAGGTCGACGCTGGGGAACGGGCGCGTCACCTCGAAACCCGCCCCTTCGCGCTGACGGTGGGCGGTGACGATCTGACGTACCGGCCGCTGGGTTTCGGTGACGTCCGGGCGGGGGAGCCGGGGCAGCACCATGATGTCGTCGACGGTGATCGCGGGCATGGGAAGCGCCTCCTGGAGTGGAACCTATTTGGTTTCCATGTCAACCAATGTGGTTCTAGGATCATTCCCGTGACCCGATGGTTGTCCGAGCAAGAGCAGCAGACCTGGCAGGCCTTCATCCGGATGCGGCAGCGGCTGGACGCGGCGCTGTCGGCCGGGCTGGCCGGGCACGGGCTGTCGATGGCCGACTACGAGCTGATGGTTCCGCTCTCGGCCGCGCCGGAGGGCTGTCTGCGCGCCAGGGATCTCGCCGCGGAGGTGTGCTGGGACAAGTCGCGGTTGTCCAAGCAGCTGGCCAGGATGGCGGCGCGCGGGCTGGTCGACCGGGCCCCGGCCGCCGACGACGCACGAGGCATCGTGGTCACGCTGACCGACCACGGGCGCGACGTCTTGCGCGCCGCCGCGCCCGAACATGTCGAGCTGGTGCGAAAGTTGTTCGTGGACAACATGACCCGCCAGGAAGGCGCGGCATTGCGGTCACTCTCGGACAAGGTCGCCTCGGCGGTCGAGCAGAGCTGACTACCGGCGCCGCCGGGTGCCGAACAAGCTGCGGCTGATCTCGCGGCCCGCCGCACTGGCCGCCGAGCGCAGGAAGCTCTTCACGGCCGGGTTCTTCATGATCCGTTCGGCCGCCGAATCCGCGTCCGGTCCCGCATGCGGCGGGGCTGTTTCCGGGGCGGGTGCGGCAGCCACGCTGGCCAGCAGCATCTCGTAGGCCGATTCGCGGTCGATGCTCTGCCCGTACTTGCCCTGCAACGAGCTCGACCGGGCGGCGGAGCGGATGGCGTCGTCACCGATGGTGTCCATCAGCGACCGTGGCGGCACGATCTTGGTCCAGGCGACCGGGGTCGGGGCACCCTTCTCCGACAGCACTGTGACGATCGCCTCACCGGTACCGAGGCTGGTGAGCGCCTCCTCGAGGTCGTAGACCTCCGACTTCGGATACGTGCGAACCGTTTTCGCCAACGCCTTCTGATCGTCGGGGGTGAAGGCGCGCAGCGCGTGCTGGACGCGGGCACCGAGCTGCGACAGCACCGCGTTCGGGACGTCGGTGGGCAGCTGCGTGCAGAAGAACACGCCGACACCCTTGGAGCGGATCAGCTTCACGGTCTGCTCGATCTGCTGCAGGAACGCCTTGGAGGCGTCGGCGAAGAGCAGATGCGCCTCGTCGAAGACGAACACGAGCTTGGGTTTGTCGACGTCACCCACTTCGGGCAGCGTCTGGAACAGTTCGGCGAGCACCCACATCAGGAACGTCGAGAACAGCGCGGGCCGCGCCGCCTGCTGACCCAGTTCGACCAGTGTGATGACGCCCTGGCCGTCGACGACCCGGGCCAGATCGGCGGGATCGAGTTCGGGCTCGCCGAAGAACGTGTCACCGCCCTCGGCCTCGAGATTCACCAGCGAACGCAGGATCACCCCGGCGGTCTGGCTGGATACCCCGCCGATGCCCTTGAGGTCTTCCTTGCCTTCGGGGCTGGTCAGGTGGGTGATGACCGCGCGCAGGTCCTTCAGGTCGAGCAGGGCGAGGCCCCGCTGATCGGCCCAGTGGAAGATCAGCCCGAGGGTCGACTCCTGGGTGTCGTTGAGGCCGAGAACCTTGCTGAGCAGGATCGGGCCGAAGGAGGTGATCGTGGCGCGGATCGGCACGCCGATGCCCTCGGTACCGAGCGAGACGAACTCGGTGGGGAAACCGCTCGGAGCCCAGTCGCTCGCGCCGGTCTCGGCGGCGCGAGCGCGGATCTTGTCGTTGTCGGCACCGGGGTCGCGTAGACCCGACAGATCGCCCTTCACATCGGCGAGCACCACGGGAACGCCCGCCCGCGAGAGCTGTTCGGCGATGCCCTGCAGGGTTTTGGTCTTGCCCGTGCCGGTCGCTCCCGCGACGAGCCCGTGGCGGTTCATCATGCGCAACGGAATACGCACGCGCGCAGCGGGATCGGTGGTTCCGTCGACGACAACGGTGCCCAGCTCCAGGGCCTGACCGTCGAAGGCGTAACCGGCCGCGATCTGTGCGGCGGCACCCGACCCGGGCGAGGCGTCGGGTGACGTTGCCGCCGAAGCCGATTGCGCCGCCTCCCGCTCGGCGGCCTCCGCCGCGGCGGCTGCCTCGGCGGCGACGCGCGCCGCCTCTTCGGCTGCCAGGCGAGCCGCTGCCGCCTTCTCCTGAGGGGTGGTCATCGCGTCCTCCGTCTCGATCGCAAGAACATGAACGGAAAATCTCAGGCAAACTGTATCCGTGCCGGTCACCACTGTGGTGGCCTTCGGCGGGTGTCGTCGGCAAACACCTCCGCCGCGCCCGCGCGACACACCTGTCGGCGAGGCGCGCCGATACCCCATTAGGGTGGCTCGGGTGTCCGACAAACTCTTGGTCTGGATGGATTGCGAGATGACGGGGCTCCGTCTCGACAGCGACAAGCTGATCGAGATCGCCGCGCTCGTAACCGACAGCGACCTGAACATTCTCGGTGACGGTGTCGACATCGTCATCCACGCCGATGACGCCGCCCTGGCCTGCATGCCACCCGTCGTCGCCGACATGCACGCGAAATCCGGTCTCACCGAGGAGGTCCGGCGCTCGACCGTCACCCTCGAACAGGCCCAGCAGCAGGTGCTCGACTACGTGCGCCAGTACGCGCCCGCCGCGCGCACCGTGCCGCTGTGCGGCAACTCCATCGCCACCGATCGCGGCTTCATCGCGCGCGATATGCCCGAACTGGACGCGCACCTGCACTACCGGATGGTCGACGTGAGCTCGATCAAGGAGCTGTGCCGCCGCTGGTACCCGCGCATCTACTTCGGTCAGCCGGAGAAGGGGCTCGCGCACCGCGCGCTGGCCGACATCAAGGAATCCATCCGCGAGCTGGAGTACTACCGGCGCACCGCGTTCGTGGCGCCGCCCGGCCCGTCCTCGGCCGACATCGCAAGCATCGCGGCGGCGGTCACCGAGGCCGTCGACGTCGCTGGAACAGGGTCCCGACCAGCGGATTAGGGCTTCGGGGCCGGTACAAGCTAGTATTTACCGCGCCGGTGCAAGCCGGTGATGGTGACCGTAGTTCAGTTGGTAGAGCACCAGGTTGTGATCCTGGCTGTCGCGGGTTCGAGTCCCGTCGGTCACCCCGAAGAGAAGGCCCCGATCCTCAGGATCGGGGCCTTCTTCGTTGTCGGAGCCCGCATCCGCTTCATGACGCAGGTCACGTTTGAACCGCTACACTCTGGACGGCTGCCCAAATGTGTGGGCCGCCATATCCCCGTTCGACCGGAAAGACCCTTGATGAAGCGTTCCACCGTGGTCGTGGCCCTCGCAGCCGCCACCGTGCTCGGCCCCGTCGCAGGCACCTCGGCGGCGCAGACCCCCGGCCTGCCCCTCACCGACTTCACGGCCACCCCCTCGGGCGGCATGGAACTGCCGGGGCCGCCCGAAACCGGATCGGCGCAGAGCGGATCGACCGGCGGCCTGGAGACCACCGGCTCCTCCGGCACCGGCTCGGCAGGCCTGCCCAACCTCGACCGCCTGCTGTTCGGCGGACGCATCCTCTGCGGGGCACTCGGCAGCGCCATGGCCGTGGCGGGCGAGGCCATGATGGACTGCGCCGATCTGCCCACCCCGGTCTGATCAGGACACGAAAAAGGCCGCCGGAGATATCCGGCGGCCCTTTTCTGCTGTATGGGTCAGGAGACGTCGGCGTTGCCGGCCTTCCACTCCGCCCACGGAATGTTCCAGTCACCGAGCCCGTCGACGCCCGACAGCGTCCCACCCACGGTGTTCTTGATGATCGTGATGTCACCGCGCTTGGCGTTCTCGTACACCCAGCGGGCATTGGCGGGGCTCAGATTCAGGCAGCCGTGGCTGGCGTTCGAGTAACCCTGCTGACCCACCGACCACGGCGCCGAGTGGAAGAAGATGCCGCTGTAGGAGATCCGCGTGGCGTAGTCCACCGGCGTGCGGTAGCCGTCGGCGGAGTTCACCGCGACACCGTAGGTGGACGAGTCCATGATGATCTTCTCGTGCTTGTCGGCGACGATGTAGATGCCGTTGTCGGTGGGCGTGGAATCCTTGCCCATCGAGGTAGGCATGGTCATGATCACCTCGCCGTTGCGCTCGACCGTCACCTGATGGGTGTTGTCGTCGGCGGTGAAGATCACCGCGTCACCGATGGTGAAGTGCGAGGTGAGGTTGTCCTGGCCGTACAGACCCTTGCCCAGGTCCTTGCCGTAGACGTTCACCTCCACGTTCACCCGCGTACCCGGCTTCCAGAAATGCTCTGGGCGCCAACGGACTTCGCGGTTGTTCACCCAGTAGAACGCGCCTTCCACGGGCGGTTCGGTGGTGATCTTGATGGCGTCCTGTGCGGCGCGGCGGTCCGGGATGTTCTCGTCGAACTGGATCGCCACCGGCTGGCCGATACCGACCACCTCGCCCTCGCCGGGCATCAGGTACGGCTTGGTCTGGTTGTTCGGCGAGCTCGTGGTGAAGCTCAGGGTGGAGGAGTTCGTTCCGCCCAGGCCGATCGCGGCGGCCGAGAGCTGATAGGTCTTGCCGTAACCGAGCACCTCGGTGGTGGCCCACGAACGCCCGTCGGGCGCGAGCTGACCCGACACCTGCGTGCCCTGCTGGTTGGTCAGCTTCACCTCGGTGAACTTGCCGTCCTGCACCTGGAACTTCAGCGGCATCCCCGGCGAGACGCCGACCTGGCCGTCCTTGATCTCGGAGACCAGTTTCGGCTTGATGAGTTCGGTGATCGGGTTACGGTCGATCGCCACCTCGACCCCGGCACCCTCGGCCGACGAGCACGCGGAGGCACCGAGGGCGAAAACCGCCAACAGTGCCACCGGAACGATCATCCGCAATGACCGAGGTTTCCCCCGCTTCTTACCCATGTCCAACCCCGTTTCCATACCGACGCCCCGCCATTCTGCCAGCCCGCCCGGTCGCCACCAACGTCGAAAGCGCGGCGACACGACCCGAGTGGGCAATCGTTAGATACGTGCCGGGGCCCGATCTGTTAACACTGCGAACCGTCCGGCATCGGTGCTGGTCAGCGCCCGATTTCACTTTTCGCCCTCGGGCCTGTTAATGTTTCTTCCGCACCGCAGAGCGGAGCAAACGCACCGCGCAGCGGGGCGAAGCCAAGCGCCATTAGCTCAATTGGCAGAGCAGCTGACTCTTAATCAGCGGGTTCGGGGTTCGAGTCCCTGATGGCGCACAGTAGACCGCATCCCGGCAGTTACCACTGCCGGGATGCGGTCTTTTTGTGGTCTGCCAGCCTCGTCATCGATCGTTACCTTCGGTGCCTCGCGCGCCCGTTTTGCCACCGCGAACAGCCAGGAAACCTGATTCGGGCAAACTTTTTCTGTGACCCATACCACGGTCGTCGCAGTTCTAAACCCCCTGCATACATAACGATTCTGCAACCACCGGTAGAAGCGACCAAGATCGCCAGCACCTGCCGTTCAGATTTCGTTCATCTCGCGTTAACCTGCCGTGACCATTCTGTCATCAGGTCACAAACAGACCTGCGGTTTGGTTAGCCACCGGGAACCCGGATACCGAACAGCGCGTGGTCTCCCCGCAGCCAGCTGTGGAGCACCGTGCGACGAGCGGGACAGCCATCGAGCGTCTCCGTCACCACAGCGTCGCACATTCCCATACCGACAGAAACAACACATCGCCTGACCGGCGTGCGCCGCTGCGCGCGCTGCGCGGTCCACCGGGGCCCTGCGGTCGCCAGACAGAGATGAAGGAACAGAGAAGAACATGATCGTCAAAGACAAGCTCAACTCCATGATCGGCCACCGCCGCGAGGCGTTCACCGTGGCAGTCGCCGCGGTCGGTCTGGTGGCCGTTGCCGCGTCCTCGGCGGTGTCCTTCGCCGACGACAGCGTCCCGCAGCGTGCCGCCATGGTCGTCGAGCAGGCCGAGGCCATCCCGGCCGTCGGTGCCGCCCCCGCCGTGGAGGCCGTGCCCGCCCCCGCGGCGCCGGTGTACCCGAACAACCTCGACGGCTGGATCCGTGAGGCCCTCGACATCATGGCCGCCAAGGGCATCCCCGGCAGCTACGAGGGCATCATGCGCAACATCATGCGCGAGTCGACCGGTAACCCCCAGGCCATCAACCTGTGGGACTCCAACGCCGCCGCGGGCATCCCCTCCAAGGGCCTGCTCCAGGTGATCGACCCGACCTTCGCCGCCTATCACGTGGAGGGCACCCCCTTCGACGTGTGGCACCCCGTGGCCAACATCGTCGCGGCCTGCAACTACGCCGCCGACCGCTACGGCTCGATGGACAACGTCAACAGCGCGTACTGATACGCACTGCGAACACAGCAACGCCCGCGCACCGGTTGGGGAAGACCGGGGCGCGGGCGTTCGCCGTTAGAATGCCCTCGTGCCAGACAGCGCCGATCAGGCACCCGATCACGCGCATTCCGACGCGGCGACAGCGAGCCGCGTCGCCAAGGCCCGCCGCTTGGCGGCCTACCTTTGGGCTCGCGATATCAGCAGCGCCGAACTGCGCGCTCTGCCCGCGCCGACGCTGCGCAAGCTCGCCCGTGCCGCCGAGACCAACCCACCAAGCACCGGCGAGACGTGGCGGGTGGTCGGGGAACTGCTCGATCAGAAGGACGGCTGGGCCGCGCGCAACCCCGATCACGAGGCCGCACGCCGCGCCCACGCCGACGAGAAGCTGCTGTGGGTCAAGCCGCCGGTGACGCCCTGGTCGTCGCAGTCCTGAGTCAGCCGAGGACGAGACCGATCGCGAGTGCGAGCATCACCACCGCGATCAGTGAGTCGAGGATGCGCCAGGCGAGGGGTTTCGCGAACAGCGGGCCGAGTCGACTCGCGCCGTAACCGAGACCGAAGAACCACAGCACGCTGGCCAGCATGGCCCCGGCCGCGAGGAACCAGCGCTCCGAGGGCGCCCAGGTGCTGGCGAACGAGCCGAACAGGACGAGCGTGTCCAGGTAGACGTGCGGGTTGAGCCAGGTGAGCGCGAGACAGGTGAGCACCGAGGCGCCCAGTGCCGCCGAGGTGCCCGTAAGGTCGGCCTGCAGTGCCGACGACCCGAACGCGCGCCGGGCGGCGAACAGGGCATAGCAGACCAGGAAGGCTGCCCCGGCCCACCGCGCGATGGTGACGACCGCCGGAAACGACTCGACGACGGTGCCGAACCCGGCCACCCCGGCCGCGATCAGCACCACATCCGAGAGCGCGCACACCGCGACCACCGGGAGGATGTGTCGGCCGCGCACGCCCTGTCGCAGGACGAACGCGTTCTGCGCGCCGATCGCGACGATGAGCGAGAGCCCGAAACCCAACCCGGAGAGTGCGGCCACTGCGGCCGACGATGTCGTCATATCCCTGACGCTAGAAAGCTCGGCACATTCAGTCCAGCTAATAATTCTGCAGAACCATTAGAATCGCTGATGTGGATCTGCAGCTGGACCAGCTACGCGCGCTCGACGCCGTGCTCACCGAAGGCACCTTCGACGCGGCTGCCCGCCGATTGAACCTCACGCCGTCGGCCGTCAGCCAGCGGATAAAGGCACTGGAGGACGCGGCGGGCCGCATTCTCGTGCAGCGGTCGAAACCGGTGCGGGCCACCGAATCGGGGCTCGCCGTGCTGCGACTGGCCAGGCAGGTGCACGTGCTCGCCGCCGATACCGCGCGCGAACTCGGCGAACCGGACCGGCCGGCCGGGCGACCCGCCCGCATTCCGATCGCGGTGAACGCCGACTCGCTCGAGACGTGGGTGTTGCCGGCCGTGTCGCGCGTCTCCGGCATCGCCTGTCTCGAACTACACCGAGAGGACGAGGAACACACCACCCGGTTGCTGCGCGACGGCACGGTGATGGCGGCGATCACCGCCACGGCCACCCCGGTGCAGGGCTGCCGGGTGCAACCGCTCGGCGCCATGCGCTATCAGGCGCTCGCCACGCCGGACTTCGCGCAGTACTGGTTCCCCGACGGCGCGCGCCCCGGCTCCTACACCCACGTGCCGATGATCCAGTTCGACCGCAACGACGACCTGCAAGCCCGGCACCTGCGTGGCGCCAATCAGCAGCCCGCCGATCCGCCGACACATTTCGTGCCGTCCTCCACCGCGTTCCGTGAGGCGGTCCGGCTCGGCATGGGCTGGGGCATGCTGCCCGACCTGCAGACCGAAACCGACCGGGCCGAAGGCACTTTGGTGAACATCAACGGCCAGGCCCGCATCGATGTGCCGCTCTACTGGCAGCAGTGGAAACTGGATTCGCCCGCCCTGAACGCGGTCGCCGACGCCATCATCACGGCCGCCGCGAAAGCCCTGCTGCCCGTCGAGTGACTCGTCAGCCGCCGAGCTTCTTGTAGAACGCGCCCGCGATCGGGGCCGTCATCGCGCGCGGACCATAGTTGCCCGCCACGCTCATGCCCTTGCTGATGAGGCCCGGGACGATGCGCATCTTGTTGCGGGCCAAGGCGTCGATCGACACCTTGGCCGTGTATTCGCTCGACACCCACAGGAAGTCGGGGACCATCTTGTCGACGATCGACTCCTCTTCCGGCGCAGGCGTTTCCGTGCGCACGGGACCGGGCGCCAGCAGAGTGACATTGACGCCGCTGCCCTTGAGCTCGCCGCGCAGCGACTCGGAGAACGTGTTGGCGAACGCCTTCGACGCGGCGTAGGTGGCGTTGTTCGGGATGGGCATATTGCCCGCTGCCGAGCCGCTGATGAGGATGCCGCCCGCCTTGCGCTCGATCATGCCCGGCAGCACGGCCAGGGTCAGGTCGTGCACGGCGGTGGCGTTGAGTTCCATCTGCGCGCGTTCGTAGGCGAAGTCGAGTTCGGCGACAGGGCCGAAGGTGGCGATGCCCGCGTTGTTGCACAGGATGGCGATATCGCGCACCGACAGCTCGTCGACCAGGCTCGCGCGCTGGGTGCGGTCGGCGAGGTCGACGGCGCGGACCTCGGCGGTGATGCCGTGCGCCAGCGTCAACCGCTGCGCCAGTTCGGTCAGGATCTCTCCGCGCCGGGCGACCAGGATCAGCGAATAGCCGCGCCCGGCCAGCTCGGCGGCCAGGGCGGTGCCGATACCGGAGGACGCGCCGGTGACGACGGCACGATTGTCAGCAGTGGGGGAGGGCAGGCTCACACGGCGAAGCTTAGGTGATCGCCCGCCCGGCCATAGCATGGCTCTTGCTATGACTACTGACTCCTCGCCCCGCGCCCAGGAGGCGCCGCTGCTGCTCACCACCGAGCCGCCGCGCACGTTCGGGTTCACCGACCAGGCCGCCTTCTGGACCAATCTCGGGGTGAGCCTGATCGGGTTCACCGGCGCCATCTATGTGCTGCAACCGCCCGGGTACGACCGGTTGCCGCTGCTCGGGGCGGTGCTGGCGACCGTGGTCGGCACGATCGTCGGCACGTCGATGGTGGCCGCCGCCGGTGCGGTCGGCGCCGGAACCGGTGCGCCCGCGATGGCCAATTTCCGTGGGCTGTTCGGCACCAAGCTGTCCGGGCTGCCGACGGTGGCCAATGTGGTGCAGTGCATCGGCTGGGGTGTGTACGAGCTCACCGTGATCGCGGCGGGTATCGCGGCACTCACCAGCGACCGGGTGCCGCACGCGGTGGCGGTGATCGCGGCCGGTGTACTGAGCACGGTGATGGCGATCTGGCCGATGCACGTGGTCGGCATCCTGCGCCGGTACGTGACGGTGGCGGTCGGTATCGCCATGCTGTATTTCACCGTGCAGATGCTGCGTCAGCCGCTGCCCGACCTGGGGCAGACCTCGTGGGCCGGGTTCTTCCCCGCCGTCGACACCGCGCTCGCCGTCGCCGTCTCGTTCGTGCCCTTGGCTGCCGACTACACCCGGCATTCCCGGTCGGTGAAGGTGGCGGGCGGTGCCACCGTGATCGGGTACTCGGTGGCCCAGATCTGGTGCTACCTGCTGGGTATCGTCGCCCTGCTGCACGTGGGCGGCGACCCGAACCAGCTGTTCGACTCGTTCCTCGGGATCACCGCGGGCTGGGTGTTCTTCGCGGTGCTCGTGCTGCGCGAGACCGACCAGTCCTTCGCCAACGTGTACTCCACGGCCATGTCGTTGCAGAACCTGCTGCCGCGCGTGGATCGCCGCATCCTGGCCGCCGTCGTCGGCGTGCTCGCCACCGTATTCGCCCTGAACGTGCGCGATTTCAGCTCTTACGCGAACTTCCTACTGCTCATCGGCTCGGTGTTCGTGCCACTCACCGCCGTACTCGTGGTCGACTACTTCTTCGGGCGCGGCCGAACCGGCTGGGACCTGTCCGACAACTCGCCCGCCCGCCCGATCATGCTGCTGCCCTGGGCGATCGGCTTCGTGGTGTACCAGCTGTGCAACCCCGGCTCGGTGTCTTGGTGGGCCGACCGGTGGACCGGGATCCAGGACGCGCTCGGCGTGCATCCGACCTGGTGGACATCGGCATCGCTGTTCTCGTTCCTCGCGGCCGGCGCCGCCACCGGGGTCGTCGTGGTCGTCGGTCGGCGACGGTGATTCGGCGGCGCGGCGAGGTGCTCCGGCAGCGACGGCCCCAGCGTGTCGGCGCCGGTGACGCTTTCGCCGTCGGCTACCTGGCGGCCATCCCACGATGTCGAACCCGTCGGCCGAGCGTCTCCCCGAGCTTTCGCCCGACCGGACGGAGCCCGAGCGATGGATGAGGAGCGCGTTTTCGGAATGGGCGACGAGCCCCTTGCCGCGCCGACCTGGCCCGCGCTCACCGAAGACGAAGCCTCCTCGGCCGTCGCGACTACGTGGGGCTTCGGTGGGGCGTCGATCGAATGGCGCAGTGCGCGACCGCTTTCCGCGACCGTCGGGGTGCGTACCGGCAGTGGGCAGCGATTCGTCGTCAAACGGTTGCCGAGCGCGCTGCGCGACCTGGGTGCTCTGGCGGAGGAGCACCGGTTCATGGCGCACCTGCGAGCACGCGGGATTCCGGTGCCGGAGGTGCGCGCCGTCGCCGGGTCCGCGTTGCGGGTGGCTGGTCGGCGCGACGAGGCCGGAGAGCGCCGGTTCGGCGGGGAGCTTGATGGCTCCAGGCCTGTACGCGGTGGTTCGGGTGAGTTCGTCTATGAGGTTCATCGGGTGGGGGAGGGAGAGGATCGGTATCGCGCGGACTTTTCCTGGACACCGTTCCGCGACGTCGAGGACGCCGCCGGAGCAGGCACGATGCTGGCCCGATTGCATTCGGCGGCCGAGGGTTTCGATGCCCCCGCCCGCCCCGCCCGCCCGTTGCTCGCCACCATGCACAGCGACGTCATCAGCGCCTTCGAATGGCACACCGCCCGTCGTCCCGCCCTCGCAGCCTTCCTCGCCACCCGCGACTGGCGCACGGAAGTCCCCGACCTCCGCGCCGACCTCACCACCATCGACCCCTTATGGACGCACGGTGATTGGCACCCGACCAATCTCCTCTGGCGCAACCACGAGGTGACCTCGGTGATCGATTTCGGCCTATCCGACCGCACCACCGCCGTCTTCGACCTCGCCACCGCCGTGGAACGTACCGCCGTGGACTGGATCTCCCTCCGAGACGGCGGCCCCGCCAACGTTCGTACAGACCAGATCACGGCCCTGCTCGACGGCTATCAATCCATCCGTCCGCTGAACCACGCGGAAAGCCGGCTGTTACCGGATCTCCTCCCGCTGGCCCACATCGGCTACGAACTCTCCGAGATCGACTACTTCCTCACGATTCCCCAGGAACACCGCAACGCCGAAATCGCCTACCACGACTGGCTTCTAGGACACCTGCGCTGGTACGAAACACCCGAAGGCCACGACCTCAGAACACTGCTCCACGACCTGTCCGCGCGCTGAAACCCTTGCCACCTCCCGCACTGCCAGCCACCCCACATCACCCGAGTAGGCCACCTACCGAACTCCCAGCCACACGGCACTACTCGAGTCCGCCATAACCGCACTACCAGCCACACGGCCCACTCGAGTCCGCCATGACCGCATTCCCAGCCCCGCACGACCCGACCTCGAGGAGGGTCCGCCGCGAAGCGGCGTAGCGGCCCGGCCGCGCGAACAGCGCTCGAAGCGCATGCGCGAAGCGCGAGTCTCGAGCGCTGTTCGCGCGGCCCCTCAGGGGCCGCGCTCGAGCGCGCCAGCGCTCCAAAAACACAGCCAGCACCTCCTTGGCGCAATCCAAAAAGAGCTGGCCACCAACCCCCACGCCACCTCCCCACAAAAGACAACACCCCCACCCACCGGATGCGAGTTCGGTGAATGGGGGCGCTGCGAACGATCGTCCGTCGCGTCGGACGACCGAGTCTAGAGACGGGCAGCCAACCGAGTCCCCTGGTCGATGGCCCGCTTAGCATCGAGCTCAGCAGCCAATTCCGCCCCACCGATGAGATGCAACTCGACCCCGGCCGCCCGCAACGGTTCCTCGAGCTCACGCACCGATTCCTGCCCGGCACAAACGATCACGTTGTCCACCTCGAGAACCCGCGGATTCTCCCGCTTCTCCCCGAAGCTGATGTGCAGCCCGGCATCGTCGATGCGCTCGTAATTCACCCCACCGATCTGCTCGACCCCCTTGGCCTTGAGCGCAGCACGGTGGACCCACCCGGACGTCTTGCCGAGATCCTTGCCGAACGGCGTCGACTTGCGTTGCAGCAGAACGACATCGCGGGCGGCGGGGGAGGGGTTGGGCTTCTTGAGCTGGCCGGGAACCTGCTCGTTGTCGGAGTCGACGCCCCACTCTTCCTTCCACTCGTCGAGCTTGAGCGTGGGATGTCCGTCGACGGTGAGGTATTCGCTCACGTCGTAGCCGATACCGCCCGCGCCGATCACCGCGACCTTCTTGCCGACCGGCTTCTCCTGCTTCACCAGTTCGGCGTACGACAGGACCATCGGATGGTCGATGCCGGGGATGTTAGGGATGCGGGGACGCACGCCGGTGGCCAGGACGACCGAGTCGTAGCCGCCGTCGATGAGTTCGGTCGCATCGACGCGCTTTTCGAGGTGCAGTCGCACGCCGGTGAGCTCGATCTTGCGGCGGAAGTAGCGGATCGACTCGTCGAACTCTTCCTTGCCGGGGATGCGGCGGGCGATGTCGAACTGGCCGCCGATCTTGTCGTCGGCCTCGAACAGGTCGACGTGGTGGCCGCGCTCGGCGAGGTTCACCGCGGCCGAGAGGCCTGCGGGGCCCGCGCCGACCACCGCGATGCGCTTGGTGCGCCGGGTGGGCAGCAGGTTGAGGGTGGTCTCGCTGCCCGCACGCGGGTTCACCAGGCACGACACCTTCTTGTTGCCGAAGGCGTGGTCGAGGCAGGCCTGGTTGCAGGCGATGCAGGTGTTGATCTCGTCGGCGCGGTCACCGCGTGCCTTGTTCGCCCACTCGGGGTCGGCGAGCAGCGGGCGCGCGAGTGAGATCAGGGCCGCGTCGCCTCGGGTGAGGATCTCCTCGGCGATCTCGGGCATGTTGATCCGGTTCGACGCGCACACCGGGATGTTCACCTTGCGGGCGATCTTGGCGGTGAACTCCACGAACGCCCCACGCGGCACCGAAGTGACGATGGTCGGCACCCGCGCCTCGTGCCAGCCGATGTCGGTGTTGAGGATGTCGACACCGACAGCCTCCAATTCCTGTGCCAGCGCGACGATCTCGTCGAAGGTCTGACCCTTCTCCACGAGCTCGGCCATCGACAACCGGAACACGATGATGAAATCGGGGCCCACCTCGGCGCGGATGCGGCGGGCGATCTCCACCGGCAGCCGCCGCCGGTTCTCCGGGGTGCCGCCCCACTTGTCGGTGCGCTTGTTCACCCGTGGCGCGAGGAACTGGTTGATGAAATACCCTTCACCGCCCATGATCTCGCAACCGTCGTACCCGGCGAACTTGGCCAGCGCGGCGCAGCGGGCGTAGTCGTCGATGGTGCGTTCGATGCCCTTGGCCGACAGTGCGCGCGGCTTGAACGGGTTGATCGCCGACTTGATCGCCGAGGCCGAAACGCTGGTCGGCATATAGGAATAGCGACCGGCGTGCAGGATCTGGATGGCGATCTTGCCGCCATCGTCGTGCACCGCCTTGGTGATGCGCCGGTGCCGGTAGGCCTCGGTCTTGGTGGTGAGCTTGCCGCCGAACGGGAGGAGCCAGCCGGTGCGGTTGGGTGCGTACCCGCCGGTGATGATGAGCCCGACACCGCCGCGTGCGCGTTCGGCGAAGTAGGCGGCGAGCTTGTTGGTGTCCCAGGCGCGGTCTTCCAGGCCGGTGTGCATGGAACCCATGACCACCCGGTTACGCAGGGTGGTGTGGCCGAGGTCGAGGGGCTCGAACAGATGGGGATAGGCAGTCATGGGCGATGGTCACCTTTTCGCGGTCGCAGGGCCTGCAGTACTTCGTCGCACCATTCGACGTAACCGGTCTCCGCGCGGATACCCGCGCGCAGCACCAGGTACTGGTGCAGAGCGGTGCCGGAGAGCTGGTCCGGCGCCGGAAAGAACTTCTTCTCGCTGAGCTGGTACTCCTCGAGGCGTTGCGCGTGTTCGGCGCGATGGCGGGCCACCTCGGCGCAGACGGCGTCGATATCGCCGTGCGCGGCGCCACGCACCTTGACGCCGAGTTCGTCGCGGGTGGGCACCGATTCGGCGGGCTCGGCGATCCAGCGGGCCAGTTCCTCGGCTCCCGCGGGGGCGACCGAGTACACCTTCTTGTCGGGTTTGCCCTGCTGGGCGACCGATTCCACGGTGACCCAGCCGGCTTCCTCCATCCGCTTGAGCACGCGGTAGATCTGCTGGTGGGTGGCACTCCAGAAGTAGCCGATCGACTTGTCGAACCGGCGGGCGAGTTCATACCCGGAGCCTGCTCGCTCGCTCAGCGAGACCAGGAGCGCGTGCTCGAGTGCCATGCGACGAGGATATGCGCAACCAACGGTTCTATGCAACCAGGTTCATATGGATTGACGGCGTGGCGGATCATCGATGCCCTGCCGGGCGCCGAACACGCCGTTACGCTCGGTGCATGACCGAGGTGAGCGCGTCCGCGACCATCGGCGAGGCGGCCGGACGCGGACAGGTGATGGCGTGGGGATTGTGGGACTGGGGGTCCTCGGCGTTCCAGGCCGTGACGCTCACCTTCGTGTTCTCGGTGTATCTCACCGACAAGGTCGGCAAGGATCTGCCGGGAACGATCTCCGCGAGCGCGTGGCTCGGTTGGGCGCTGGCGGGTGCGGGTCTGGTGGTCGCGCTGACGGCACCGGTGTGCGGGCAGTATTTCGACGCGGTCGGCTCCCGCAAGCGCGCGCTGGCCACGCTGACCGCGCTCACCGTCGGTGCGATGGCGCTGATGTTCTTCGTCCACGCCGACTACCGCGACCTGTGGCTCGGTCTCGCGCTGCTCGGTTTCGCCTCGGCCACCTTCGAATTGGCGACGGTGCCCTACAACGCGATGATGCGCCAGGTGTCGACGCCTGCGACGGTCGGCCGGGTGTCCGGATTCGGTTGGGCGATGGGCTACTTCGGTGGCATCGTGCTGCTGCTCGCCTGCTACGCGGGATTCCTCGCCGGTGACGGTGACCGCCGCGGCCTGCTCGACATGCCGACCGATCAGGGCCTCAATGTGCGCCTGGTGATCGTGCTCGCCGCCGTCTGGTTCACGGTGTTCGCGCTGCCGGTGCTGTTCACCGTGCCCGAACTGCCACGCACCGGTGCCGATCCCGGCGCCGACCGCGTCGGATTTCTCGGCTCCTACCGGGTGCTGTGGCGTGACGTGCGCGACCTGTGGCGCACCGACCGGCACACCGTGTGGTTCCTGCTGGCCAGCGCGATCTTCCGCGACGGGCTGGCTGGGGTTTTCACCTTCGGCGCGGTGCTGGCGGTGGGCGTGTACGGCTTCGCCGATGCCGATGTGCTGCTGTTCGGGGTGGCCGCGAACGTGGTGGCCGGTGCGGCGGCGATCGCGGCGGGCCGCTTCGACGACCGGCTCGGACCCAAGCGCGTGATCGTCGGCTCACTGATCGGGATGATCGTCTGCGGCACGGTGTTGCTGGTGGTGACCGGTTCGCTGATGTTCTGGATCTTCGGTCTGGCCCTGACGGTCTTCGTCGGCCCCGCCCAGGCCTCGGCCCGATCGTTCCTCGCCCGCCTCGCCCCACCGGGCCGCGAGGGTCAGCTGTTCGGCCTGTACACCACCACCGGCCGCGCCGTCTCGTTCCTGGCACCTGCCCTGTTCGGCCTGTTCGCCTGGGCCTTCCACAACGACCGCGCCGGAATCATCGGTCTGCTCGTCGTATTAACCGTCGGCCTACTCGTGCTACTTCCGGTCCGTGCACCGAACACCGTCCAGGACGCCAAACCTGTGTAGCGTCACCGATTTGCCCCGTTCCAATTTGTGAACATCTGTACTCCCAACCGGTTCAACCGCAAATCCGCAAGAACATGGGTAACTCACCGGGTACGAACAAACGCAACCACGAACCTGTGTCTGGCCGCCGACCCAAGTCCCCCCGCACCTGAGTCTGGCCTTAATTTTCGGGGAGGCGGGTTTGCCATGCGGCGATACCCAGGGCGATCAAGCGCATCTGCATCACCGTGCGCTCCACGACCGCCGCCTCCTCGCGCGGCGTCGCCGACACGAAGGAACCGATGCCGTCGGTGACGGTGCTGACCAGCAGATCCGCGGCGATCTCGAGTTCTGTTGTGCTCCACGAGTCGAGCGCCCGCAACCTCGACAGGTCCGCGACGATCTCGCGCACGATCAGCTGCATCTCCATCGCGATGGCCTGACGCAGTGGTGCCGAGCCGCCGTGCCGTTCGCGCAGGAGGAATCCGAACAGCGCGCGCTTGGCGGCGACCTGGTCGAAGACGAACCGCACGGTGTCGGCGAGGTGGGCGTCGGGCTTGCGCCTGACCTCGCGCAATGCCAGCCGTAGCGCGGTGACACCCTCGTCGACGAGGGTGGCGCCCAGATCGTCCAGCGACGCGAAGTGGCGGTAGAACGCCGTCGGCACGATCCCGGCCGAGCGTGCGACCTCGCGCAGGCTCAGTGCGGCGAACCCGCGCTCCGCGGCCAGGGCCAGCGTGCCGTCGAGGAGAGCCGCCCGAGTGTGCGCTTTGCGCTCATTCCGGGTTCCTGCCTGCTCAGTCACATCGGTGAGCATACATCCGTTCACCATAGTCGCTTCCTTGGAAATGTAGTCCGGCTCACATCGCTGCCGGTTGACAGTAGGCCGGGTTCATCCGGCACACTGGTGAGTGTACAGGCGTGCACTGAAATTTTCGCCAGCACGTCCACGGAACATCCGCAGAGGGGCAACACACATGGTGGGACTGATCGACCTGGTGCAGACGTTGACGACGCCGCATCCGCTGGACCGGTACCTCGAACTCGTCAGCCCGGCGCTGACCGCGCGGGAACTGCGTGCCGAGGTCACCCATGTATCTCGCGCGGTGCCCGGCTCGGTGACGCTGACCCTGCGTACATCGCGCCGCTGGCGTGGACACAAGGCCGGGCAGTACATCCAGATCGGGGTGCTGATCGACGGCGTGCGCCACGTCCGCTGCTATTCGCCCATCGACCCCGAGGGCGGCAGCGACCGTTTCCTGCAGCTCACCGTCAAGGCACACCCCGGCGGGCTGGTCTCCAACTACCTACACGATCACGCCGAACCGGGCATGGTCGTCAACCTCGAGCCGGCGAGCGGGGTATTCGCGCTGCCCGAGCAGCGGCCCGCGAAGGTGCTGCTCATCAGTGGCGGCAGCGGCATCACCCCGGTGCTGTCGATGCTGCGCACCCTCGACGCCGAGGCCTACACCGGTGAGGTCACCTTCCTGCACTACGCGCGTCAGCCGGAGATGATTCCGCACCGCGCGGAGCTGGCCGCGATCGCCAACCGGCGTCCCAACTTCCGGGTGGAATACCGCTTCCCGGTCGAGCCGGGCACGGTCGTCAACGGTGAGACCTCCACCGGCAGCGGCTTTTTCGACTACGACGAGCTCGAGCGCGTGGCGCCCTGGTTCGCCGACGCGCAGACCTTCGTGTGCGGCCCGCCGCCGCTGATGAACGCCGTGAAGAACATCTTCGAGGCCGAGGGTCTCGCCGATCGGGTGCACAGCGAGGAGTTCACCCTCACCACCGTTCCGCTCGACCCGTCCGAGGCCACCGGCACCGTCACCTTCTCCGGCAGCGATGTCGCCGCCGAGAACAACGGTTCCTCACTGCTCGAACAGGCCGAATCGGCCGGGCTCACCCCGGAATACGGCTGCCGCATGGGGATCTGCTTCTCCTGCACCGCGACCAAGGTGTCCGGCTGCACCCGCAACCTGCGCACCGGCGAACTCGACGCCGACCCCGACAAGCAGATCCAGATCTGCGTGAACGCACCCGTCGGCGACGTCGACATCGCCCTCTAGTCAACCGATTACCGCGAAACAACCCAGGGGAGATACTGCTATGACGATCCTCACCGAAACCGCAGACGGCCCGGTCATCCTGACCCCCGACCAGGTCGAAGAGCTCGGCAAGGCGCTCGACGACCTGCGTGCCCGCGTCGTCGCCGACCTCGGCGAACGCGACCGCGAATACATCTACAAGATCATCAAGACCCAGCGTGGTCTCGAGGTGGCAGGCCGCGGCCTGATGTACCTCGGCTTCCTCCCGCCGTTCTGGCTGGCCGGCGTCGCCGCGCTCGGCGCGTCGAAGATTCTCGACAACATGGAAATCGGCCACAACGTGATGCACGGCCAGTACGACTGGATGCGTGAGCGCGGCGTGAACTCCCGCGAATTCGACTGGGACACCGTGTGCCCGGCCGATCAGTGGAAGCACTCGCACAACTACATGCACCACACCTACACCAACATCCACGACATGGACCGCGACATCGGTTACGGCATCCTGCGTATCGACGAGGGCCAGAAGTGGAACCCCTACTACCTGGGTAACCCCGTCTACGCCTTCCTGCTGATGGTGCTGTTCGAGTGGGGCGTGATGGTGCACGACCTCGAGGCCGACAACATCATCAAGGGCAAGCGCAAGTGGTCGGACCTCAAGCCGCTGCTCAAGGGGCAGTTCAAGAAGGCGGGCAGGCAGGTCCTCAAGGACTACGTGGTGTTCCCGGCGCTGACCGGCCCGCTGTTCCTGCACACTCTGGCGGGCAACGCGGCCGCGAACCTGATGCGCAACCTGTGGACCTTCTCCATCATCTTCTGCGGACACTTCCCGGCGGGCGTGCAGACGTTCACCAAGGAGGAGACCGCGGAGGAAACCCGTGGTGAGTGGTACGTGCGCCAGATGCTCGGCTCGGCCAACATCAACGGCTCGCGACTGTTCCACATCATGTCGGGCAACCTCTCGCACCAGATCGAGCACCACCTGTTCCCGGATATCCCGGCCAACCGGTACCCGGAAATGGCGCCCGAGGTGAAGGCGCTGTGCGAGAAGTACGGTCTGCCCTACAACACCGGCCGTTTCTCCAAGCAGATCGGCTCGGTGTGGGTCAAGATCTTCCAGCTCGCGCTGCCCGACAACATCACCAAGAGGGCGCCCAAGCCCGGTGTTATCGTTATGCGTAATCGGAAGGCAACCGAAGTGGGCGTGTAATGGTCGGCAAATTCGAAACCAACAAGGATCTCGTCCAGGAATTGACGACCTCCGGTGCGCAGCGGGTGGGCAATATCGCCGCACTGATCACCGGGACCGTCGCGGGAGTGGCTCGGGAGATCGGTGAGTTCATCACCGACGCGATCGAGATGAAGGAAGCGGCCGCCGCGGCTCGTCGCGACGCGGCCGCGGCCGAACCGGCCTCCGACGCCACCGACGACGAGGTGCGGGCGCCCGAGCAGCCCGTCACCGAGGCCGAGATCGTCGACGAGGCCGAGGTGGTCTCGCCGAAGCCGGTTCCCGAACAGCACTGATCACCACACCGGCAACCGGCGCCGGTGCTCGATCACATCGGTGATGAGATCGCGGTAGCCGTCGGCCAGTTCGGCCAGCCGGGACCAGTGCAGATGGGTTCGACCCTCCGGATCGCCGTCCAGCGCATGCTGGGCGGCGATCCATTTTCGTGCCATCCGGTCGATCACCGCGCCGAGGGTCTCGGTGTGCAGCGAGGCGCCCGCGCGATGGGCCAGGTTGGTGGCGACCCAGTTATCGATGAGCGCCATCTGGGTGGCGCGTTCGCGGTCTATCTCGTCGATCAGGCGCAGGATCCGCGCGCTCGAGACGGCCGGGTCGCGGGCCTCCTCGATCACCGCGCGCCTGCGTGCGTGGCATTCGGCGAGGGCGGCAGCCGCGTCGAGTACCCGGTGACGGGGCCGGTTCCGATCGATCGGCCGGACGAATGCCCGTAACAAGGCCGACGGTGACGGTGGTTGTGTCAGGTGGCCGGAGTCGATCGGCATGGTGCACGCCCCTGGAAAAGCTCGCGAGGGTGGATACGCCGGGGCCGGGGAATCGCCGGGACGCGCCCCGGCACCGGCGTAGCCCCGCCCAGGCGCCGACGTATTCCGCGACGCTGCGGTGAGGATGACGGCCCGGGAAATATCGGGACCCTTTCAGGAAAGCGCGATCCGGGATCGACGCGCAATAGTATGGTGTACAAAACTCCGGGTCGGCAGAAATTGTTATGTGCCGATGACGGGCGGGTCACCTGGCGGTGACCGGGAAAACCACTGCGGCACATTCACGGCAATCTCACCGGCGACAAGACCCGTGTATGCACTAGCCTCGGTAGATGTGCCGGCTTACGTGTCCTCGCCCGAGCTGACCTTCGGCTTTCTCTTCGCGCTGGAAGACCCGCAGCGAATCGCCGATGTGGTCCGCGACCTGATGGAACGCCGTGCGGTGTCGGTATTCCGGCTCGCACGGCTGTCCGACGACGAAGGACCGCCGCAGCGCTACGTGGTGAACTGGGCCGCCATCCCGCAGATCGCCATCACCACCAGCGCCCCCGACGCCGACGAGTTACGCGCGCAGCGGATCATGCTGGTCAACGCCTTCATCGGCGAAGGCGGCGAGGTGAGCATGTACTCCGGTAACCCGAACGCTTGAATTCAGCGCGCAGACTCGTAGATTCGGCGCACCACGTCCTCGATGCCCGGTTCCTCGATGGACAGATCGCGCACCTTGGCCCGATCCGAGACCGCCGCGAGCAACGCCGCGGCGGTGGTGTGTTCGGCGTCGAAGGCCAGGCGCTGACGCATACCGCCCGCCGCGCTCGACAGCAATTGCGCACCGCACGGCAGATCGTCGAGATCCGGTGTCGGCTCGGCCAGGTCGACGACGAGCACCCGGCGCGCGCCGACGGTGGCGCCGAGGCCGGTGAGCGAACCGTCGTAGACGAGGGTGCCGTGATCGACTACGAGCACCCGCTCGCAGAGTCGTTCGATATCGCCCATGTCGTGGGTGGTGAGGAGCAAAGTGGTTCCGCGCTCCATGCGTTCGGCACGCAGGAACTCGCGTAATCGCTGCTTGGACAACACATCGAGACCGATCGTCGGCTCGTCGAGAATCACCAGCTCCGGCGAATGCAGCAGGGCGGCGGCCACCTCGGCGCGCATCCGCTGACCGAGCGAGAGCTGACGCACCGGCGTGTCGAGGGTGTCGGCCATCTCCAATTGCTCGACGAGCTCGTGTGTCCGCTTGCCCGCGACCTCCGGATCGAGCCGGTGGATCGCGGCGAGGATCGAAAACGATTCGTGCAGCGGCAGATCCCACCACAACTGCGACCGCTGCCCGAACACCACACCGATGCGCGAGGCCAGTTCCCGCCGCTGGCGCACGGGTTCGAGACCGCACGTGCGAACCGTCCCCTTGGTGGGGACGAGGATGCCGGTGAGCATTTTGATCGTGGTCGACTTGCCCGCGCCGTTGGCGCCGATATAGCCAACGGCCGAGCCGCGTTCGACCCGGAAACTCATCCGGTCGACGGCGGTGATGATGTCGCGATGTCTGCGCCAGCGGCTGCCGTTCTTGCGGTACACGCTGAACTGCCGGGTGAGGTCGTCGATGTCGATGATCGGATCCGATGTGGCGTTGTGGTCCATCGTTATCCGCCTCCTCCCTGATAGTGCCTCGTCCCGACCCGCCATGCCGCCGCCGCGAGCAACCACACCCAGGCGGCGGCCAGTGGGGTGAGCCATGCCGACCACGCGGGCAGCAGCGGCGGACCCGGCAGACCGAGCAGCGCGATGGTCGGCACGTACGCCGTGAACGCGACCGGAATCGCGAACCCGAACAACAGTTTCAGCGGTGTCGGGAACACCGAGGCCGGCTGCATCGCGGCGAACGAGCCGCCGTAGGTGAAGCTGTTGGTGAGCTCGGCACCGTCTATCAAGAAGAACTGTAGCCCCGCCGCGCATACGAAAAGGCCACAGAACAGCGCGATTCCACTCAGCAGGGTGATCACGATCAAGGTAACCGGGACGATGCCCCAGTCGATTTCGTTGCGCCACAGCCCGATGCCGAGCACGATCACCGCGACGGCTGCCCTGGCGATGCGGCGCAGCGAGATGTCGCTGGTGATCAGCTGGAGCAGGAGTGGTTGCGGGCGAAGGTGATACGCGTCGAGGGTGCCCATGCGGATCATCGCCGGGAGCGAGTCGAGGTGGCCGACCAGGACCTGGGCGAGTGCGAAAGCGGTGTTGGACAGGCCGAACAGCAACAGTGCCGCGTCGACGTCGAGGCCGCCGAGGGTGCCGACGTTGTGGAAGATCACCCACACCTCGGCGAATTCCACCAGCCCGATCAGGAACGCGCTGAACACCTCGGTGGCGAACGAAACCCGGTAGACCCGCTGTGCTTTGACACGCGAACGCAATACTGCGAGGTAGGGGGTGAACCAGGTCCCGGACACAATGCGTGCGGTCTCCGGTTCAGCCACCCTGTACCTCCAACCTGCGTTGTCCCGCTCGCAACAACACCCTGCCGAGCAGTCCGATCACCAGTACCCAGAAACCTTGTCCCGCAACGACCGACAAGGCTTCCATTCCGACGACCCGCCCTGACAGCGTATCGATCGGGGACTGGAGGATGGAGGGAAACGGGGTAGCGTGCGCGATCAGACGCAACCACTCGGGAAACATGTGGACCGGTACGAAAAGGCCCGCGAGGAATGTGCCGACGATCTGGTACAGCATGCGGATGCCCCGGATCTCCACCACCCAGAAACCGCACAGCGCGACCGCGAACAAGCACAGGAACGACAGCGCGACCGCGAGCAGCACACTCAGTAGGCCGAGCAGGTACGCCTGTGGTGAGTCCGGCATCGACAGACCGAAGATCGTCGCACCGATCAGGATGCTCGGCACCGCGCGGGGGAGGAACGTGCACGCCGCCCGACCCATATCGGTGGCGAGGTAGCCGAGTTGCACGTCGACCGGGCGCAGGAAATCGATGGCGACGTCACCGGTCTTGATCCGCTCGACCAGATCGATCGGCGGGCCCATGAACTGCGTCGCCCCGAGCAGGGCCTGCGACAACCACACGTACGCGGCGATGGTCGCCTCGTCGTACCCGCCGAAATCCCCGGCCGATCGCACGGCCGCGACCATCACCGCGGCACGGACGAATCCGAAGATGCAGTTGGTGAACAGCCCGGCGAACATCGCCAGCTTGTACTGCGCCTGTCTCTTGAAACCCGCCCGCACCAGGGTCCAATACACCCCGGCGGTCCCTGGTGTGCGCCGTCGGCACCTGCGTCGGCGCACCGCGAGAACAATCCCCGCGTCCCCCTCCGCATTGCCCCGCACAATCAGTCAACTCTAGGCGGCAGAACCCTGAATCAGGACGAAAACGGCGTTGTTCGCCGATCGTTGTCAGTCCTTGGGGAACCCCGTCGCGAACAGGATCGCGATGGCGACCGAGCTGACCACAGAGATGGCGAGAATGATCCACATGGGGGGCAAGATTACCTGTCGCCCACACTTGACACGGCATCGGTCCGGCTCATCGCGGGCACTCGTGGCCGGACCGTCAGTGTGCGGTGGCACTCCGTGCCAAGAGTTCGTCCGTGTCGACGGTGGTGTCGGCGAGGAAGTCGGCGATCGCGGCCCAGCTGGTGGTGCGGGCGCCGGGGCCGGCGATGATGCCGAGGTGGCTGCCGTCGACCTCGACGAAGGTGACGGGGGCTCCGGTGAGGACATCGACTCCGGCGGCTACCGACGCGGCGGAGGCGAGGGTGTCGCGGTTTCCGCCGATCAGCAGTACCGGGACGGTGATCGCGGTCAGGTCGACGGCGTGTTGGGCATTGAGATGCACCGTGCCGGTCCACATTTCGTTGCGGATGATCAGCTGGCGGTACACCTGCGAGTAGAAGCGCGCCGGGTAGCCCGGCATCGTGTCCATGAATCGATCGACGGCCTGCATTCTGGCCAGGGATTCGGGGTCGTTGGCATGGCGCGCGATGTAGAGCGGTTTGGTCAGCTCGCGGTCGAGCGATTGGGCGCGGAAACCGATCCGAACGGCCTGTTTCGGGATGCCGCCGAGGAGGCGCACCGGCGTGGTGACGATCTTGGTCGGGGCGAGGCGGCCGAGCGACCTGGCCAGCGACATCGGCCCGTTGCGTCGCTGGTCGAACGGGGTACCGACCGCCGTCACCGACGCGACGGGGAGTTCGGGGTCGGCCGCGGTGGTCAACAGGCTGATGGTGCCGCCGAACGACCAGCCGATCACCTCGACCGGGAGGTAGCCGTGCTCGGCGCTGACCCGGCGGATCGCGTCGGGCACGATGTCGTCGACCCACTCCTCGAAGCCGAGATCACGGTCGGCGTAGGTGATCTCGCCGTAGTCGATGACGTACACCGCACGGCCGAGGCCGAGGAGGAACTCGACCAGGCTCTGGTCGGGCCGCAGGTCGTAGCACGAGATCGTGACCGCCAGCGGCGGGACAAGCAGGATCGGCTTGCCGACGGCCGGTATGGTGCGGCGATAGCACCGCAGCCGCCGGTGGGGGTGGTTGTACACGTCGACCGACGGTGACGGGGTGTAGGGCTCTATCCCCTCCCGGAACAAGGCGCCGATGTTGCGCACCGCGGTGCCCCATCCGACCATCGTCTTCCCTCCATCACTATGCCTGCGCTGACCTGGACATCGTGTCTCACTTACGCGATGAGTCGCAACTTTCCGTGGTGTGCACATCCGCGTGACCGGCGAATTCCCGGACTTCCAGGTATTGACTGGGACACGATGTCCAATATACCTTCCTGGTACACGTAGTCCCACGTACTTGGGATACGCGACACACAGGAGTGCGTACATGACACAGAAGGTGTTCGTCGTCGGCGTCGGCATGACGAAGTTCGAAAAGCCGGGCGCGCTGGAGTGGGATTACCCGGACATGGCCCGCGAGGCGGGCACCAAGGCGCTCGCCGATGCCGGAATCGACTACAACCAGGTCCAGCAGGCCTATGTCGGTTACGTCTACGGCGAGTCGACCGCCGG
The DNA here is from genome assembly GCF_013839555.1 of Nocardia sp. GTS18. Lineage (NCBI taxonomy): Bacteria > Bacillati > Actinomycetota > Actinomycetes > Mycobacteriales > Nocardiaceae > Nocardia > Nocardia sp. GTS18. The sequence goes on from NZ_JACBIU010000008.1 coordinate 121,694, forward strand.
ACAGCGCGCTGTCTACGAGCTGGGCATGACCGGCATCCCGGTGGTCAACGTCAACAACAACTGTTCCACCGGCTCGACCGCGCTCTACCTCGCCGCCCAGGCGATCCGCGGCGGCCTGGCCGACTGCACCCTGGCGCTCGGCTTCGAGAAGATGCAGAAGGGCTCGCTCGGCTCCACCTACGACGACCGCGAGCAGCCGATGATGCGGCACCTGCTGGCGCTGGCCGAACTGCAGGAGTTCGCGATGCCGCCCGCGCCGTACATGTTCGGCGCCGCGGGCAAAGAGCACATGGAGCGCTACGGCACCACCGCCGAGCAGTTCGCCAAGATCGGCGTGAAGAACCACAAGCACTCGGTGAACAACCCCTACGCGCAGTTCCAGAAGGAATACAGCCTGGAAGAAGTGCTGGCCGCCAAGCAGATCTACGGACCGCTCACCAAGCTGCAGTGCTCGCCGACCTCCGACGGTTCGGGCGCGGTGATCCTGGCGAGCGAGGCCTTCGTCGACAAGCACAACCTGGCCGACCGGGCGATCGAGATGGTCGGGCAGTCGATGGTCACCGACCTCGAGACCACCTTCTCCACCAAGAGCGCGATCAACCTGGTCGGCGCCGACATGTCGCGCACCGCCGCCGAAGCGGTCTATGCCCAGGCCGGGATCGGGCCCGAGGACGTCGACGTGATCGAGCTGCACGACTGCTTCTCCACCAACGAACTGCTCACCTACGAAGCGCTCGGCCTCTGCGCCGCGGGCGAAGGCGGACGTCTCGTCGACGACAACGCCACCACCTACGGCGGCAAGTGGGTCGTCAACCCCTCCGGTGGCCTCATCTCGAAGGGGCACCCGCTCGGCGCGACCGGTCTCGCCCAGTGCAGCGAACTCACCTGGCAGCTGCGCGGCACCGCCGACGCCCGTCAGGTCGACGGAGCGCGTATCGCCCTGCAACACAACATCGGTCTCGGTGGCGCGGTCGTAGTCACCGCCTACCGCCCGGCCAACCGCTGATTTCCGCCACCAATCTCAACGAGGAGTAACCCCATGGCATCTGTGACCGTTTCCACCGACCTTCCCGTCACCCCCGAGCAGGCCTGGGCGCGGCTGAGCGACCTGGCGAACTGGGAGGAGTGGCTGACCATCCACCAGGGCTGGCGTTCGGACCTGCCCGCCGAGCTGACCGCAGGCGCGCGCTTCATCGAGGTCGTGTCGGTGATGAACATGGCCAACAAGATCGAGTGGACGGTGGCCGAGGTCGACCCGAACAAGTACCTCAAGATCACCGGTACCGGCATGGCGGGTGTCACCGTGGAATTCGCGCTGAAGGTCGAGCCGACCGCCACCGGTTCCTCCGCCGCCTTCGACGCCTCGTTCAAGGGCACCATGATCGTCGGCCCGATCGGCAAGGCCGTCGCCAAGAACGCCGAGGCGGATCTGAAGGAGTCGATGGCCAAGTTCACCGAGCTCGTCGGGTCCGCGGCGTGAGCAGCGCCGACGCGACCACGGCCGGAGTCGTCTTCGACGGCTCCGGCCTGGGGGAATGGACCGACGAGGAGCGTTTCTCGGTCACCGCCGAACGGATCGCCGAATACGCTGCCGCGACCAATGATCCGATCGCGGCCCACCGCAACGGCGAAGTCGCGCCGCCGGTGTTCGCGGTGGTTCCGGTGTTCACGTCGATGGCGCCCGCGGCGTTGTCGGTGGCGCCGGTGGAATTGCTGATGAAGCTGGTGCACGGTGAGCAGGACTTTCTGTTCCACCGCCCGATCCGGCCCGGCGACGAACTGGTCGTGCGGGCCAAGCCGATCGGGTACGTCGGAAAGCCCAACGGGTCCACCGTCGTCGTCTACGCCGAAACCCGTGACGCGGCAGGCGAACTCGTCAACGAGCAGTGGATGACCGCGTTCTTCCGCAAGGTGGACGCGGGCCCTGGCGAAGGTGAGGCCGCGCCCGAGCACCGCATCACCGACGCCGACCGCGCGGGCGAGCCTGCCGCGCAGGTCACCGCGCAGATCGACAAGGATCAGACCTTCCGGTACTCGCCGGCCTCCGGCGATCCGATGCCGATCCACCTCGACGACGAGATCGCCCAGATGGCCGGGCTGCCCGGCATCATCAACCACGGCCTGTGCACCATGGCCTTCACCTCCTGGGCGGCGCTGACCGAACTCGCCGACAGCGAGACCGCCCGCCTGCGCCGACTGGCCGTGCGTTTCGCCAAGCCCGTCCTGCCGGGCCAGGAGATCACCACCACCTTCTGGCCGACCGGGTCCGCCGACTCCGGTGTGCGTGCCTACGCCTTCGAGACCGAAGCGGCGGGGCAGATCGCCATCACCGACGGCCGCGTCGAATTCAATTAGGAGACAAGACTTATGGGAAAGCTTGATGGTCGCGTCGCGGTGATCACCGGTGCCGGTCGCGGTATCGGTCGCGAACACGCGCTGCTGTTCGCCCGCGAGGGTGCCAAGGTCGTGGTCAACGATCTCGGCGGCGCCAACGACGGCACCGGCACCGATGCCGGGCCCGCCCAGCAGGTGGTCGACGAGGCCGTCGCCGCGGGCGGGCAGGCCGTGGCCAACACCGACAACATCGCCACCTGGGAGGGTGCGAAAGCCCTTGTCGACCAGGCGGTCAGCGAGTACGGCTCGCTCGACGTACTGGTGAACAACGCGGGCATCCTGCGCGACGCGTTCATCGCGAGCATGGAGGAATCCCAGTGGGACGCGGTCATCGCCGTGCACCTCAAGGGCCACGCCGCCACCCTGCACCACGCCGCCGCGTACTGGAAGGCGCAGACCAAGGCCGGTAACCCGGTCTCGGCGTCGGTGATCAACACCGCCTCGGCGTCGGGCACCTTCATGCCGAACGCGGGCCAGGGCAACTACGGCGCCGCCAAGGCGGGCATCGCCGCGCTGACGCTGGTCGCCGCCGACGAGCTCGAGCGCTACGGCGTGCGAGTGAACGCGATCGCCCCGATCGCCCGCACCCGGCTCACCCTGGCCACCCCCGGCATGGGCGCGCTGTTCGCCGCCGAGGTGCCCGAGGGCGAGTTCGACCCGTTCTCCCCGGCCAACATCTCCCCGCTGGTCGCGCACCTGGCCGAGGCCGACTGCCCGCTCACCGGCAAGGTGTTCGCGGTGCAGGGCGGCGCCATCATCGAACTCGGCGGCTGGCACGACGTGCGAACCGTCGAGACCGACGGCCCGTGGACCATCGACGGTGTCGCCGCGCAGCTGAAGGAGACCAGCTAGCCATGGCGCGCAACAGCTATGAGCTCGGCGTCGGCGTGAGCGAAGACCACCTGGCCCTCGCCGACGCGGTGAGCGGATTCGTCGAGCGCACCGTCACCAGCGAAACCGTCCGTGCGGCAGTCGAATCCACCGATACGGGCAAGCTGCCCTACTGGGACTCCCTCGTCGCGCAGGACCTGCTCAGCCTGCACATCGCCGAGGACCTCGGTGGACAGGGCGCGGGCCTGCTGACACTGGCCGTCGCCCTCGAGCCGCTCGGCCGCGGCCTGCACACCGGACCGTTCGTGCCCACGGCATTGGCGAGCGCGGTGCTCGCACAGGACGGGGGAGCGTGGGCGCGTGCCCAGCTGCCCGGTCTCGCCGACGGCTCGCGGACCGGTGCGGTCGCGCTGTCGTCGTCGCTGACCGGTGTGCTGCGCGACGGCGTGCTGATCGTCGACGGCACGGCCGACGGCGTCATCGGGGCGTTGTCGGCGGATGTGCTCATCGCGCCGGTCACCGTCGACGGTGACCGGCAGTGGGTCGCGTTCGACAATGTCGAGCTGAGCGTGAGCACCCAGGACAACGTCGACGTGCTGCGCGGTGCCGGGCGGCTGCAGGCGGAAGCCGTCGAGGTGCCCGCCGAGCGGGTGCTCACGGTGACCTCGACCCGGGTGCGCTCGGTGGCGGCGGTCGTGCTCGGCGCCGAGGCCGTCGGCGTGATGTCGTGGTGTGTCTCGACCGCGGCGGAGTACGCCAAGACCCGCGTGCAGTTCGGTCGCCCGATCGGGCAGTTCCAAGGTGTGAAGCACAAGTGCGCGCACATGGGTATCGCCCTCGAGAAGGCGCGCGCCGTGCTGTGGGACGCCGCCTACGCTCTCGACCGCGATGACGACACCGCCGACTACGCGGCCGCGATCGCCGCGCTGATCATTCCCGACGCCGCCGTCGAGGTGGCCCAGGATTGCATCCAGGTGCACGGCGGCATCGGCTTCACCTGGGAACACGACGCGCACCTGTACTACCGGCGCGCGCTCGCGTTGCGCGGTCAGCTGGGTGGGCGCGACGAGCGGGCCGAGGCGGTCGCGGGGTACGCCTTGTCGGGTGTCACCCTCTCGAACGAACTGGAACTGCCCGAGGAAGCAGAGCAGATCCGGGCGGGCATCCGGGCCGAACTGGCCGAGATCGCGGCCATCGACGACGAGGACGACCAGCTCGTCGCACTCGGCGACGGCGGCTGGAACCTGCCACACCTGCCCCGCCCGTACGGCCGTTCGGCCTCGCCGCTCGAGCAGGTGGTGATCTCGCAGGAGATCAAGGCTTCCGGTATCGCGATGCCGCAGTTGCTGATGGGCACCTGGGCGGTCGGCGCCATCGTCCCGCACGGTGACGAGCGGCAGAAGCGTGAACTTGTCGTGCCGACGCTGCGCGGTGAGCTCGTGTGGTGCCAGCTGTTCAGCGAACCGGGCGCCGGATCCGACCTGGCGAGCCTGACCACCAAGGCCGTCAAGGTCGACGGTGGTTGGCGGGTCACCGGCCAGAAGATCTGGACCACGGTCGCGCAGTTCGCGCAGTGGGCGATGCTGATCGCCCGCACCAGCCCGGACAAGCCGAAGCACGAGGGCATCACCTATTTCGTGCTCGACATGTCGAGCCCGGGCATCACGGTGCGTCCGCTGCGGGAGATGACCGGGTCGGCGCTGTTCAACGAGGTGTTCCTCGACGACGTGTTCATCCCGGACGAGAACGTGGTCGGCGCCGTCGACGACGGCTGGCACGTGGCCCGCACGACCCTGGCGGGTGAGCGGGTGGCGCTGAGCCAGAAGATGGAGGCCTACGCCACCGACACCGACCTGCTGCGGTTCGCGATCGGCCGCGATCTGTCGCCCGTGGCCCGCTACCGGGTCGGCGAGCTGATGGCCGAGAGCCGGGCGGTGGACGTGATCGGTTCCCGGGTGGTGCTCAAGCAGCTGTCCGGCATCGATGTCTCCACCACCTCGAGTGTCGGCAAGCTGCTCGGTATGGGTCTGGGACAGGCGATCTCGGAGTTCATCGTCGCCGAACTCGGTGTCGCCGGTGTCGTCTCGGTGCCGGGCGAGCGTAGCGATCACGCGATGGAACAGCTCATCGCCGGTCGCGCCACCACCATCTACGGTGGCACGACCGAGGTGCAGCTCAATGTCATCGGCGAGCGCATGCTCGGGCTGCCGCGCGACGCGGCGCCGAGCGCGTAACCATGCCGATCGGTCTGCTGTCCGGCTGTCATCACGTGACGGCCGGGCAGCACCCGCGCTGCCTCGATGCCCAGTTCGCGGGCAAATCCACGTCCGACCTCGCGGTGTAGGGTCCGACTGTGCCGAATCTGGAATCCGCCGCGCCAGCTACCTCGTCCGATGGTCGATCGCAGCGGTGGGACGGGCACAAGGCCGAACGACGTGACCAGATCCTGGCCGCCGCCGTCGTCGCCATCCGCGAGGACGGCGCGCGGGTCGGCGTCAAGGACATCGCCGCACGCGCAGGCGTCCCACGCTCGGTGGTCTACCGCCTCTTCGGCGACCGCGACGACCTCGACGAACAGGTCCGCATCCGCATCATCTCCGAGCTGATGACCCGGTTGACCCCCGTCCTGAACCCGGAGGGCACCGTCGGCGACGCCGTCACCAGGGCAGTCGAAACCTACATCGGCTGGATCGTCACCAACCCACACCTGCATCGCTTCCTGGCCGCCGGGTCGAAACGGGTCGTCGGCAGCTCACCGTCGGTCTCCGACGCACGCACAGCCGTCGCCGTGCAGACCTCACGACTTTTCTCGATCAGCATCGCCCGCCACGGCGGGACAACCGAAGTCGCCGAGCCCTTGGCGTTCGGTCTCGTCGGCATGGTCGACAACTCGGTCAACCGCTGGCTCAGCCGAGGCATGCAACCACTCACCGCCGACGAACTGTCACGCGTCCTACAACGCTGGATCGTCAACACGATCGCCGTCACCCTGGCCGACCTCGGCGTCGCCGTAGACGCCCAAACCCCGGTCGCCGACCTCTTCGGCCCCGACCAAGACAACTGAGACACCGACAATGGCCCCGGCCTACTTCTGGCGGTCCACTTCATCGTGCTGGTCGTGAATTCACCGGCGCACGCCCGGATGGCCTACCTGACGAATTTCAGCATGGTCCCCGACGAATGCCAACGTGGTGCTCGCGGGTTCGGCCACGGTGTGCTGGTGAATTCCAGCGTGATTCCCAGTTTCTGAGATACGCCGACGGACCGAACATTCGTAGTGGCCGGATCATGCAGCAGGCGAAGAGAATTGGTGCCCGAGCGCGATTCGGTACTGTGACGTACGCGATAGTCGTCGGCGGGTAGCTGCCGGGGGCCGGGCGGGGTGATCGTGCCGAGAAGCGGGGGCAAGCTGTGCGTACTTCGATGACGTTGCTGTGTGTGATGGCCATGGTGCTGCTCCCCTTTGGAGGTTCGACGTCGATGGCTGCCCCCGGCGCGGGATTGCGCTGGGGCCCGTGTCCCACGGAGGCGGGTGCGGGTGCCGCGTTGTGTACGACGGTGACGGTCCCGATGAACTACTCGGTGCCGGAGGGCGAACAGATCGAGCTCACGGTGAGCCGGATGCAGCCGGTTGGACCTGCCCAGGGGCGCGGCGTGCTGTTCGCGGGCCAGGGTGGGCCGGGAGTGGACGCGTTGAACTTCTGGTCCTCGCGTGATTCTCGAGTGCCCGCGCTACGGGAATTCGACCGTATCGCTGTCCAACCGCGCGGCCTGCGCTGGTCGACGCCGCTGCGCTGCACCAAGGCGGTCGTGGTGATCCTGCCGGTGACCGACCGCGCCTCGTGCGAGGCCGCGGCGCCCGGCTACCCGGGGACGCTCACCACCGAGACGCTCGCTCGCGATCTCGAACAGGTGCGCCGGGCGCTCGGTACCGAGCAGATCAGCTTCTATGGCGGGTCCTACGGGACGGCCCTGGGGGCGGCGTATGCCACGTTGTTTCCCGAACGGGTCGACAAGATGGTGCTGGACGCCAACGTGAACCCGGAGTGGGCCTGGGGCGAGCAGGTCGCACGTGGGTGGCAGGCCAGGGAGGCCGCTGTCTACGAACTGTTCGACTGGATCGCCGCGAATGATGACACCTACGGCCTCGGTGCGACCCGGCGTGCGGTCGCGGGTGAATGGGCTCGACAGGTCTATGCTCAAGGCGGGGGCTGGCAGGCGCGGCTGGATCCCGCGCTCGGCGGTGCTCTTGGTGCGCTCGTCGACGGAGGCGCCGAGGTCGGCTCGGCTGAGCTCTCGGGTCGGTTGGCGAACCTGGTGCAGTCGGTGCGTCGACCGGGCGCAGGGCAGAGCCTGACACAGAGCGCCACCGACGCCGCCGTCTACTGGCGCAACTACTGGCCGTACCTGGCCGAAGGCATGCGCCGGTATAAGGATGATCCGCGACACATCGAGTTCCTCTCCTATGTCGCGTCTCGGCTTTCCCCCGATCCGACCTCAGGTTGGGTCTACGACGCGATCACGTGCAATGAGGCCGGGGCCGTTTCGTCGGCCGGGGTCGCTGCTTTGGTCGATTCGCCAACGGGGCAAGCTATTTCCAGTTTGCCGCCGAGCTGCAACGGTCCGGTGTGCTGTGCTCTGCATGGCCGTCGTCCGCGCAGCGGATGGCGCTCCACGGGCGCGGGTTGGCACATCCTCCGCTGATCGTCCAGACCTCGGCGGATGCAGCCACCCCGGCTGCGGGCGGGCCCGCCATGGCTGCCGCGCTCGGCGGGACGCTGCTGCGGGTCGACGGTACCGACCACGGGTCGTTCGCACGCTACAACCCGGCTGTCGACCAAGCCGTGCTGCACTACCTCGTAACCGGCGAAACCACTCTCACCCACGCACCCGCAGCACCGATCACCACTCCGAGCCCACCATCTGTGCTCCCCTGGGACTGAACGAAAACGCCACCACGCGCATGTGCGGAGACGAAGAAAGCTCCTGACCGGCATATGCGCAGGTCAGGAGCCATTTGCGCCCCCGGCAGGAATCGAACCTGCGACCTAGGGATTAGAAGGCCCTTGCTCTATCCAACTGAGCTACGGAGGCAGACGCATTCACCTTTGTCGATGTCGGCGTCGGTGTCCAGCGCGAAAAGTATAGCGACCGACCGGGTGGTGGGCGGGGTTGGGAGCGGCGCCCCATGGGCGCGTGGGGGAGCAGGTCGAACTACCCTCGTTGACATGTCGTTATCGCAAGACCCCTCCGCAGGAACCGTCGGCGACGGCGCTGGACCGGCGGAGACGGATCGGGCGGCCGCGACGGGCAGCAGTTCCTCGGCGGGTGTGCGGGCGTTCGGTGCGCTCGGGGTGATCGCCGGGGCGATGGCCGCGGCGGTCGCGGCGATCGTCGTCGCGTTGTCGGCGGCGCAGGCGCTGAGTCTGCTGGGGATTCCCGATCCCGGTGCGCTCACCACGTACGGGTTGCCCGCGTTGCGGGCACTCGCCGACCTGTCCGCCGCCGTGACGGTCGGCTCCCTGCTGTTCGCGGCGTTCCTGCTGCCGCCGAAAGACAGCGGGTTGCTCGAGGCCGGTGGGTACCGGGCGGTGCGACGGGCCTCGGACGCGGCGATCGTCTGGGCGGTGTGCGCGGCGTTGCTCGTGCCGCTGACGGTGTCGGATACGACGGGTCAGCCGGTGGGTGCGATCTGGCGGCCCGAAGTGCTGTGGCCGGTGATCGCCCAGGTCGAGGTGGCGGGCGCCTGGCGAACGACCACCGTGCTCGCCCTGGTCCTCGCGATCGGGTGCCGACTGGCCTTGCGCTGGAGCTGGACGCCGATCCTGCTCGCGCTCGCGATCGGCACCATGATGCCGTTGGCTTTGACCGGGCACTCGTCCTCGGGCGGTTCGCACGACGTGGCGACCAACTCGCTCATCCTGCACATGATCTCGGCCGCGGTGTGGGTCGGTGGGCTGGTCGCGGTGCTCGCCCACGCGATGCGCGGCGGCGCCGATACCGATGTCGCCGCCCGGCGTTTCTCGCTGGCCGCGACCGTCGCGATCGTCGTCATCGCGCTCAGCGGTGTGATCAACGCCTGGGTCCGGGTGCCGGCCGCCGAGCTGTTCACCACCACGTACGGCAGGCTCGTGCTCGCCAAAACGGCGGCACTCGTGCTGCTCGCGGGCCTCGGCTTCCTGCAGCGACGGGCCGCCCTGCCCGCGCTGGCCGCGGATGCGCGCGATCGCGCGGCGCTGATCCGGTTCGCCGGCGTGGAGATGCTGATCTTCGCCGCCACGATCGGCCTCGCCGTCGGCCTCGGGCGCACCCCGCCGCCGCCACCGACGGCTATCCCCACGCCGACGGAAGTGGAACTGGGCTACACCGTCGACGGCCCGCCGACCGTCGGCAGGCTGCTGTTCGACTGGCGATTCGACCTGATCTTCGGCACCCTCGCCATCGTGCTCGCCGCCCTGTACCTGCTCGGCGTGCACCGCCTGCGCACCCGCGGCGACGCCTGGCCGCTCGGCCGGACCATCGCCTGGTGCAGCGGCTGCCTCGTGCTGTTGCTCGCCACCTCCTCGGGCGTCGGCCGGTACGCACCCGCCATGTTCAGCGTGCACATGGGCGCGCACATGGCGTTGTCGATGCTCGCACCGATCCTGCTCGCCCTCGGCGGTGCGGTGACCCTCGCCCTGCGCGCGCTCACGCCCGCCGGTCGCGGCGGGATTCCCGGCCCGCGCGAATGGATCCTCGCGGCCGTGCACAACCCGGTCTCGCGGTTCCTCACCCAGCCGGTGGTCGCGTCGGTGATCTTCGTGGCCGGGTTCTACGCGCTCTACCTCGGTGGGATCTTCGACGCCACAGTCGATTCGCACGCGGCGCACCTGATGATGAACGCGCACTTCCTCATCAGCGGTTATCTGTTCTACTGGGTGGTGATCGGCATCGATCCCAAACCGCGTGAGGTGGCGCCGTTGACCAAACTGGCCATGGTGTTCGGCACCCTGCCGTTCCACGCCTTCTTCGGTATCGCTCTGATGAGCATGACGACCGTCCTCGGTGGCTGGTTCTACCGCACCCTCGACCTGGGCTGGAATATCGACCTGCTGGCCGACCAGCGCAACGGTGGCAGCTTCGCCTGGGCGAGCGGTGAGGTGCCGCTGGTCGTGGTGATGCTGGCGCTGCTGATCCAGTGGTCCCGCAGCGATCAGCGGCTCGCCAAGCGCACCGATCGCGCGGCCGACCGCGACAACGACGCCGAACTCAACGCCTACAACGCGATGTACGCCGAGCTGGCGCGTCGCGACCGCGAGGTGCGTCCGTGACCGAATGCGGTACACCGGCGAGCCAGACGAGTCGACCGGTCGGGACGCCGCGTGTGCTGCGGACCGATGTGCGGACGGCTCGGCGCCGATTATCGGGGCGGGTGCGTAAGACACCGGTGTTCCACACCAGCGTCGACGGGCCCGACGGACCGGTTCCGGTGTCGTTGAAGATGGAATTCCTGCAGCACGGCGGCACCTTCAAGGTGCGTGGCGCGTTCAACGCGCTGCTGGCCGAGGAGTCTGCCGGGCACGTTGTGGTCGCCTCGGGTGGCAACGCCGGGATCGCGTTCGCGCTGGCAGCGGCGCAGCTCGGTAAGGAATGCACGGTCGTCGTGCCCGAATCCGCACCGCACACGAAGGTCGCGGCCATGTGGGCGCACGGTGCGGAGGTGCTCTGGCACGGGGCGACCTTCGCCGAAGCCGAGCGCCACGCGGTGACCCTGGCGGCCGAACGCGGCGCGGGGCACCTGCGCGCCGACGACATTCCCGCGGTGGTGGCGGGTGCGGGCATCATCGGTCTCGAGCTGGAGGAACAGGTGCGCGGGCGGCCGCCGGTGCTGGCGGCCGTCGGCTGCGGCGGGCTGATCGCCGGGCTCGGGGCCGCGCTCGGCAGGCGACGTCAGATCGTCGGGGTGGAATCCGAGCACACGCCCGCACTGTCGGCCGCGCTCGCGGCGGGCAGGCCGGTCGACGTCGCAGCGCCGTCCCCGGGCGACGAGCCGATGTGCGCGACCCGGGTCGGCGATATCGCCTACGACATCGCCAGTCGACAGCAGATGCGGGCCCTCGGCGTGGCCGACGACGCGGTGACCCGTGCGCGCGAATACCTGTGGCGCGAATTCCGGGTGGTCGTCGAACTCGAGGGCGCGTCCGCGCTGGCTGCGGTGCAGAGCGGTGCCTACACCCCGGAGCCGGGAGTGCGGCCGATCGTGGTGTTGTGCGGGGCGAACACCGAACTGCCCATGCTCTGACACGGCGGATATCCACAACCCGAGAAGTTGTCCCCAGATGTCGGCGGTGCCGGATCGGCGGTGCCTGCCTGCGCCATTCTTGAATGGTCAGAGCAACAACACCGAATGTCTGAGCGGGGGCGGTTTCGATGTACGAGGCGAATGCGACGGTGATCGGCACGGTGGTCAACCATCCCGTGCGGCGGGATCTGGCCAACGGGGAGCAGGTGGTGTCGTTCCGGATGGCGAGCACGGCACGCCGGTTCGATCCGAGCGCGGGCGAATGGGTGGATGCGGGCACGCTCTATCTCACGGTCAGCTGCTGGCGCAGATTGGTCGCCGGCGTCGACCGATCACTGCGCCGGGGCGATCCGGTGATCGCCTACGGTCAGCTGCGCTCGCACGAATATCGGGGCAAGGATGGCGGCGAACGTCGTGACCTGGAAATGCGCGCCGTCGCGGTGGGACCCGATCTCGGCCGGTGCAGTGCCACCATCCAGCGACGATCGGAGGCGGCGCGGTTCACCCCGCACGTGGTACGGAATATTCCGGGAGATCAGGGCGCTGTACTGTCGGCTGCTGCATCGCCGGGGGCGGAGGGCGAGTATGCGCCCGAGGACCGTTCTGCCGTAGCCTCTACGTCCGCGGCGGATTCCCTCCCGGCGCGATCGCCGGACGAGATGCCGATCGAAGGCATCCCCGCGCAGGTCGACGCCTGAGGGCAGGTCCGCGGCACCGGCCCCCGCTCCGCATCGCACCCCTGTTACCCGCACCGATAGGCTTCCATATATGGCTGAGTTCATTTATTCGATGATCAAAGTTCGCAAGGCGCACGGCGACAAGGTCATTCTCGACGACGTTTCGTTGAACTTCCTGCCCGGCGCCAAGATCGGCGTGGTCGGCCCGAACGGTGCGGGTAAGTCCAGCGTGCTGAAGATCATGGCGGGGGTGGACCGGCCGAACAACGGTGAAGCGTTCCTCGCGCCCGGCGCTTCGGTCGGCATCCTCATGCAGGAACCGGACCTGAACGAGGAGAAGACCGTCCGCGGCAACGTGGAGGAGGGCCTCGGCGAGGTCAAGGTGAAGCTGGATCGCTTCAACGAGATCGCCGAGCTCATGGCCACGGAGTACTCCGACGAGCTCATGGACGAGATGGGCCAACTGCAGGAGTTCCTCGACCACGCCGACGCGTGGGATGTCGACTCCCAACTCGAGCAGGCCATGGACGCGCTGCGCTGCCCGCCGCCGGACGAGCCGGTCACCAACCTCTCCGGTGGTGAGCGTCGCCGCGTCGCGCTGTGCAAGCTGCTGCTGAGCAAGCCCGACCTGCTGCTGCTCGACGAACCGACCAACCACCTGGACGCCGAGAGCGTGCTGTGGCTCGAACAGCACCTGGCCTCCTACCCGGGTGCCGTGCTCGCCGTCACCCACGACCGGTACTTCCTCGACAACGTCGCGCAGTGGATCCTCGAACTCGACCGCGGTCGGGCCATCGGCTACGAGGGCAACTACTCCACCTACCTGGAGAAGAAGGCCCAGCGTCTCGAGGTGCAGGGCAAGAAGGACCAGAAGCTGCAGAAGCGCCTCAAGGAGGAGCTGGCCTGGGTTCGTTCCGGCGCCAAGGCCCGCCAGGCCAAGAACAAGGCCCGTCTCGGTCGCTACGAAGAGATGGCGGCCGAGGCCGAGCGGCACCGCAAGCTGGACTTCGAGGAGATCCAGATCCCCGCGGGTCCGCGCCTCGGCGACATCGTCGTCAACGTCTCGCACCTGGACAAGGGCTTCGGCGACCGTCAGCTCATCAAGGATTTGTCGTTCACGTTGCCGCGCAACGGCATCGTCGGCGTGATCGGCCCCAACGGTGTCGGTAAGACCACGCTGTTCAAGACCATCGTCGGGCTCGAGGAGCCCGACAGCGGCGAGGTGAAGGTCGGCGAGACCGTCAAGCTCAGCTACGTCGACCAGAACCGTGCGGGTATCGACCCGAACAAGAACGTCTGGCAGGTCGTCTCCGACGGGCTCGACTTCATCGAGGTCGGTAACCAGGAGATGCCCTCGCGTGCCTACGTCAGCGCGTTCGGTTTCAAGGGCCCGGATCAGCAGAAGCCGGCCGGAGTGCTCTCCGGTGGTGAGCGCAACCGCCTGAACCTGGCGCTCACTCTCAAGCAGGGTGGCAACCTGATCCTGCTCGACGAGCCGACCAACGACCTCGACGTCGAGACCCTGAGCTCGCTCGAGAACGCGCTCGAGCAGTTCCCGGGCTGCGCCGTCGTGATCTCCCACGACCGGTGGTTCCTCGACCGCACCTGCACCCACATCCTGGCGTGGGAAGGCGACAACGACAACGAAGCCAAGTGGTTCTGGTTCGAGGGCAACTTCGAGGCCTACGAGGCGAACAAGGTGGAGCGGATGGGCGCGGAAGCCGCTCGCCCGCACCGGGTTACGCACCGCAAGCTCACTCGCGACTGATATCCGCGCGGACCGCATCGACGGCCCGGCCTGACGATCGACTTGTCGATCGAACGGCCGGGCCGTCGGCGTTTCACAAGTTACCGGCGGGGAAGCCGGATTTCCGACGGCACGGCTCGCGCGGCGGCGTTAGTCTCGGAATCGCGTCACCGGACTTTACGGAATCGAAGCCAACCGAAACATGGGAGCAGGCGAAAGATGACGGTCTCGTCGGAAATGTCGAGTGCGGGCTGGGCGGCGGGAATGCCACCGAGTTTGCGCGACGATCTCGCGACACTCGAGGAGGCGTATTTCCGACACGTCGACGCGGGGGACGTGGATTTTCCGATCACCGGGATCACCCAGATCTTCCGCCACCACATGGAACTCGCCGCCCGCCGTCAACCGGGTAAGGCCCTGGTGGAGGTGCATCATCCCGACGACGGGTCGGGCATGGGAGCCGCCGTGCAGGTGGTGACCGACGATATGCCGCTGCTGGTCGAGTCGATCACGGCGGCGCTGGGCCGCATGCAGGTGAGTGTGAGCGAGCTGATCCACCCGATCTTCGAGGTCACTCGCAACGCCGACGGCACGCTCGTCGGCGCGGCACCACACGAGGTGGACGGCAACGGCGCCGAGGGGCTGGCCGAGTCGTGGATGCATCTGCAGTTGCACCCGTCGACCGAGCAGGCCCAGCTCGACGAGATCGAACGCACCCTGCCCGAGGTGCTCGCCGACGTGCGTCAGGTGATCGACGACACCGAGGCGATGGTCGAGGCGCAGAGTTCGCTCGCCGATCGTCTCGATCGGACCGCCGCGGCGGGCACCGCGCCCTTCCCCTCGGTCGATCTCGCCGACTGCGCCCAGCTGCTGCGCTGGCTGGCCGACGGCAACTTCACCCTGCTCGGCTACACGCGCTACCAGCGCACCACCGAGAACGGCCACACCGTCCCCGCGCGGGTTCCGGGCACCAGCCTCGGTGTGCTTCGCCCCGATATCGGCACCGACTTCCAGGTGCCGATCAACGGCGGTGACCGCCCGCTGCTGATGCTCACGCAGGGCTTGGTCCGCGCGACCGTGCACCGCTCGGTGTACCCGTACTTCATCGGGGTCGCCGATGTCGACGACGCGGGCGCCGTGGTCGGTGTGCACCTGTTCATCGGTGTGTTCACCGTGAGCGCCGTGCACGAGAACGTGCTCGACATTCCTGTCATCAATCGCCGCGTACGTACAGCCATCGAGGCTGCGGGCTTCGACAAGGACTCGTTCTCCGGGCAGGCGATGCTCGAGGTGATCGAGTCGTTCCCGCGTACCGAATTGTTCTCCGCCGACACCGCCACCATGCGGCGCACCGCCGTCGCCGTCCTCGGCGTCGGTTTGCGCAGGCAGGTACGGCTGTTCCTGCGCTGCGACACCTACGGCCGGTTCGTCGCCTGCATGGTGTACCTGCCGCGCGACCGCTACACCACCGCGGTGCGGCTGGAAATGCAGTCCATCCTGGTGCGCGAACTCGGCGGCGTCGACATCGACTACTCGGCCCGGGTGAGCGAAAGCGAGCTCGCCAGTGTGTATTTCACGGTGATGCTGCCGCCCGAGGCCGCCGGTCAGGACGGCCCCGACACCTCCGAGGAGAACCGGCGCCGCCTGCAGTCGCTGCTGAACGCGGCGAGCCACTCCTGGGACGACCGGATCGGTGACGAGGTCGCGTCGTCGACGGTGCTCGATCCCGCCGTGGTCTCGCGTTATTCGAAGGCGCTGCCGGAGAGCTACAAGGAAGACTTCGCGCCTGCCCGCGCCCTGGCCGACATCGCGCGCCTCGAGCAACTGTCCGAAGGTGGCATCGATCAGCACCTGTACCGCCGGTCCGAGGCCGAACCCGGTTCGTGGCGGTTCAGTCTCTACATCGCCGGGCGTGGTGTGTCGTTGAGTCAGGTGCTTCCGGTGCTGCAGAGCCTTGGCGTGGAGGTCGTGGACGAGCGGCCCTACCAGCTCGAACTCGATGACGGAACCGAACGCTGGATCTACGATTTCGGCTTGCAGGCCCGTCCCGAACTGCTGCGCAACGCCCTCGGCGGCGATCTCGACGCGGAATTGCTCGAACACCCGGGCCAGGCCGACGGCCTGCGCGCCCGCTTCACCGAGGCGTTCGAGGCAGTCTGGTACGACCGTGCCGAAGCTGACGGTCTCAACGAACTCGTGCTGCGGGCAGGCCTGCCCTGGCGCTCGGTCGCCATCCTGCGCGCCTACGCGAAGTACCTGCAGCAGGCGGGTTTTCCCTACAGCCAGGTCAATATCGCCCGCGTCCTGCTCGCGCATCCGGAGGTGGCGCGCGACTTCGTCGCCCTGTTCGCCGCGCGATTCGATCCAGACACCGTCTCGGCCGAGCACGCCGCCGAACTGGAAACGCGCGTGCGCGCCGGCATCGACGAGGTGGTCAGCATGGATGCCGACCGCATCCTGCGTGCCATCCTCGGTCTCATCAAGGCGACCCTGCGCACCAACAACTACGTCGTCGACGCCGACGGCGCACCGCGCGGCTACCTGTCGCTGAAGGTCGAGCCGCGAGAAATCGCCGAACTGCCAAAGCCACGACCACAGTTCGAGATCTTCGTGTACTCGCCGCGGGTCGAGGGTGTGCACCTGCGCTTCGGTTCGGTGGCGCGTGGCGGTCTGCGCTGGTCGGACCGCCTCGAGGACTTCCGCACCGAGATCCTGGGTCTGGTGAAGGCCCAGGCGGTCAAGAACGCGGTGATCGTGCCGGTCGGTGCCAAGGGCGGGTTCGTGGTGAAGCGGCCGCCCGCCGCCACCGGCGACCCGGCCGCCGACCGTCAGGCGAGCATCGCCGAGGGCATCGACTGCTACCGCACCTTCATCTCCGGCTTGCTCGACGTCACCGACAATGTCGACCTGGCCACGGGTGCGGTGCTGCCGCCCGAGCGGGTGGTCCGCCGCGACGGCGACGACACCTACCTCGTGGTGGCCGCCGACAAGGGCACGGCGAGCTTCTCCGACATCGCCAACGATGTCGCCAAGCGATACGGCTTCTGGCTCGGCGACGCCTTCGCCTCCGGCGGGTCGGCAGGCTACGACCACAAGGCCATGGGCATCACCGCCAAGGGCGCGTGGGAGTCGGTGAAACGCCACTTCCGGGAGATGGGCATCGACACCCAGAGCCAGGACTTCACCGTGGTCGGCGTCGGCGACATGAGCGGCGACGTGTTCGGCAACGGCATGCTGCTCTCGCGCCACATCCGGCTGGTCGCGGCCTTCGACCACCGCCACATCTTCCTCGACCCGAACCCCGACGCGGCCACGTCCTACGCCGAACGGGAGCGGCTGTTCGCACTGCCGCGTTCGTCGTGGGCCGACTACGACCGCAGCCTCATCAGCTCGGGCGGCGGCGTGTTCGAGCGCACCGTGAAATCGGTGCCGATCTCGCCGCAGGCCAGGGCGGCGCTCGGCCTGCCCGACGCGGTGCAGGCACTGTCGCCGCCCGAACTGGTGCGTGCCATCCTGCTCGCGCCCGTGCAGTTGCTGTGGAACGGCGGTATCGGCACGTATGTGAAGGCCGGTACCGAGACCAATGCCGAGGTGGGCGACAAGTCCAACGACGCGGTCCGGGTGAACGGAAACCAGTTGCGCGTCAAGGTGATCGGCGAGGGCGGCAACCTCGGCGCCACCGCGCTCGGGCGCATCGAGTTCTGCCGCGCGGGCGGCAAGATGAACACCGATGCCCTGGACAACTCGGCGGGCGTCGATTGCTCCGACCACGAGGTCAATATCAAGGTGTTGCTCGACGGCGTGGTGAGCGCGGGCGCGCTCGCACCGCAGGACCGCAACCCGCTGCTCGCCTCGATGACCGACGAGGTCGCGCGAATGGTGTTGCAGGACAACGTGGATCAGAACTTCCTGATCGGTATCGCCCGCACCGACGCGGCACAGATGGCCAGCGTGCACGCGCGGGTGATCTCCGATCTCGAACAGCGGCGTGGTCTGGATCGTGAGCTCGAGGCGCTGCCGTCGGAAACCGAGTTGCAACAGCGGGAGGCGGAAGGCGTCGGTCTCACCTCGCCCGAGCTGGCGAACCTGCTGGCCCACGTGAAGCTCGGCCTCAAGGCCGACCTGCTCGACACGGACCTGCCCGACAGCGCCGCGTTCGCGGGCAGGCTGCCGCTGTATTTCCCCACGCCACTGCGCGAACGGTTCGGTGCCGAGATCAAGAAGCACCGGTTGCGCCGCGAGATCGTCACCACGATGCTCGTCAACGAGGTGGTCGACTACGGCGGAATCACCTACGCCCACCGGCTCAACGAAGAGGTCGGTGCGACCACGTCCGACACGGTTCGCGCGTTCGCCGCGGCTACCGCGATCTTCCAGCTGCACGATGTGTGGTCGCGGATCCGCAGCGCCGACGCCCCTGCCTCGGTCTGCGACCTGCTCGAGCTGGAATCCAAGCGCACCCTCGACCGGGCCTCGCGCTGGTTGCTGAGCAACCGTCCGCAGCCCGTCGCCGTGGGCGCGGAGATCAACCGTTACCACCGGCGGGTGCAGGAGCTGGCGCCGCAGGTGCCCGGCTGGTTGCGCGGGCACCACGTCACCTCGCTCACCCAGGGCGCGGCCGAACTCATCGCCCGTGGCGCCCCGACCGAACTGGCCACCGAAGTATTCGGACTGCTCGGGCTCTTCCCGCTGCTCGATGTGGTCGACATCGCCGACATCACCGACCGCGACGGCGCCGAAGTCGGTGCGCTGTACTACGCGCTCAACGAGCACCTCAAGATCGATTGGCTGCTCGAGGCGGTGAGCCACCTCGAGCGCGGCGACCGCTGGCACGCGCTGGCCAGGCTCGCGCTGCGTGACGACATGTACGGTTCGCTGCGCTCGCTGACCCTCGATGTGCTGTCGGCGGGCGACCCGGAGGAGACGCCCGACGAGAAAATTGCATACTGGGAGTCGAAGAACCAGTCCCGGCTGGGTCGTGCGCGCGCTGCCCTGTCGGAACTGTTCGAGTCCGGGACCCACGACCTCGCCACACTGTCGGTCGCCGCGCGACAGGTGCGGAGCATGGTGAGCGGGGTGGGCGCCCAATCGGAGGTACCACGGTGACGAGTTCGCCGAACGGCAGCACCGCCGCGCCCGAAGCGCAGCTGGTTCTGCCGCAGCGTTTCCACGCGAAGGTCGAGATCCGCTGGTCGGATATGGACGTGTTCCAGCACGTCAACCATGCCCGCATGGTGACGCTGCTGGAGGAGGCCAGGATTCCGTGGCTGTTCGACGACGACAAGCCGACCGCGTCGATGGGTAGGCAGGGTTGTGTGCTCGTCGATTTGCACGTGAAGTACCGGGGACAACTGCGCCACGAGGACACCCCGCTCGATATCGCCATGTGGATCAAGCAGTTGCGCGCCGTCGACTTCACCGTCGGCTACGAGGTGCGGGCCAGCGGCGCCGCACCGGATTCGCCGCCCGCGGTCACCGCGACCACCCAGCTCGCGGCGTTCGACATCGATACCCAGCGACTGCGCAGGCTCACCGACACCGAACGCGACTACCTGGCGCTGTGGCGGGCCTGATTTCGTGAGTTCCGAACAGCGAGTGCTGCATACGCCCGACCCGGCCGAACGCGAGAACCTGGCCACCTTCCTGTCACGGGCGTTGCGCTTGGACCAGGCGGCGGTGGTGCGGTTGCGCCGCCGCGGCTCGAGTCTCGTCTCCGCCTGGGTGGCAACGGGTTTCGAGACACTGGCGGTGCGCACCATCACCGCCGAACTCGGCGTCGACGATGTGACGGTCGGCGCCGATACCGTGCTGGCGGGGTTGCGCACCGGACACCCGGTGGACCTCGGCTACTCGATGGACTCGGCATGGCGCGGTGCGTTGCCCCCGATGGACGGCTTCGCCCACGTCGATGACGTCCCCGCCCGCGCCCTGGTCGAATTGGCCGAACGTGGCGCCGATCTGGCCCGCGAACACGGCGGCGCCCACGGTCCGCCCGCCTCGCTGCTAGATCAGTCGGTGCTCACGGTGACCGGCGCCGACGACCTCAAGGTGCAGGTGCCCATGCGCGTCGTCTTCGCCCTCACGGCCATGGATTTCATCCCACACGCAGGGGAGAAGGCCGAAGCGCGACGCATCCAGCCCACCGAACTGGTCCGCGTCCGCACCACCCGCACCTGGCTACGCCTCGACGCCCGCTACGGTTCCGTCGCTCGCCGCCTGGGTGGCGGAATCCCCTTGTCGCCCAGCTGAACTCACACGCAGCAGCGCCCGACGCCAACCGGCAGGCACGCAGGTGCCGAATTCGACCCGAGCGCCATGCGATGTGATCGGGCCGCGTAGTGCGACCGGTCGGTACTTTGCCGCCGGGCCGCGCTACGCCATTGGGCCGCGCTACGCCACCGGGCGGCACTCTGCCACAGGCCGGCACCTTGCCATCGGCCGGCGCTACGCCCCTCGGCCGATCGCGCGGCGCGGGTGGGGCTCGGCTCAATGCACGCCGACGAGCCGAAGCAGTGCGGTCGTGGCGGCTGCGGCGATCACCGTGACGAGTAAGGGTGCCCGTCGCCAGGCGAGCACACCGCCGACCGCCACCCCGGCGGGCAAGGCGACGCCGAGTTTCCCGGTGCCCGTCGGCAACGTCGCCGTCGCCACCAGCGCGGCCAGCAGAATCAACGCCCCGGTGTCGAGCAGCGCAATAGTGCGCGCCGACAACCGGATTCGATCCCGCAACGCCGGCCCCGCCCACCGCAACGCATAGGTGCCGACCGCCAGCGCCATCATCGCGGGCACCAGGTAGGGCGCGTTCACGTCGCACCCCCGCGCGAGAATGCCGCAGCTGGGCAGCATTCCGCGTCGGCGGCGACCCACACGCCTGGCTGCACGCCGGCACCCGCCGCGTCGACGCCTGCTACGCAACCATCGTCCACCGCTGAAACCATGCCTCGGTCGCCCCGAGCGCCGACGTTCGCATGGCGAGCCGATCGGACACCTTGTGGTGTCGCCGAGGTTGTGGTGTCCGGTGCATCGGCTTCCGCATAGCCGGCCTTCGGAACGCGCTGTGGTGTTGCCCCCGCCGCGTCGACTTCCGCATGGCCGACTCCGCCGACGCTCTCCGGTTGTGCCGCTGAGGAATCCGATGGCTTCGCAGGCCGGGACGCCAGCACCAACCCGATCAGCGCGATCAACACCGGCAACCCGGCCGGCACGAATGGCGCAATCGCGACTGCCAGCCCGGCCCCGGCCAGTACCGGGCGCAGCGTCGCGCGGTCACGCAGCGCAGGCAACAGGAGCGCCAGCAGGATGACCGGGAACACCGCGTCGAGGCCGAGGGCTGAGGTGTCGGGGACGAGAGAGCCGAGGGCGGCGCCGAGGGTCGCACCGAGCGGCCAGCACAGGGCGACTCCGATTCCGCAGGCCCAATACGCCGCACGCTTGCGTTCCCGAGCACCGGGCGCGGTCGCGAAGGCCACCGACTCGTCGTTGAGAACGTGGATCCCGAGCAGCCGCCGCCAGCCGTGTCCGAACACATCGGGGGCCGCCAACCCGTACGGCAGGTGCCTGGCGTTGAGCAGCAACCCGGCGACGACGGCGGCGAGCGGGCTCCCACCGGCCGCGACGATCCCGAAGAACAGCAGTTCCGAGCCGCCGGCCAGCACCGTCACCGCGGCGACGATCGGCATCCACACCGGGAACCCGGCAGCGATGGTCGAGGCGCCGTAGGAGACGCCGAAGAGGCCGACGGCCAGGCAGGCCGCGGCCACGGCGGCGGTGGTCCGCCGATCGAGTGTTCGCCATATCGAACGCATGTTTTTCATAGTGAACGCTGCGGGTCGGTAAAGTCAACGCGGAAACAGCTCCGGAGGAGGCGTTGATGGACCGGCAGGACCCGGTCGCCGGACCACCCCAAGCGGTGATCGCGGCGGCCCTGCGACGAGAACGCGCCCGCGCCGGCCTGTCGCTCACCGAGGTCGCCAGCCGCGCGGGTGTGGCGAAGTCCACACTGTCGCAACTGGAATCGGGCACCGGTAATCCCAGCTTGGAAACCCTGTGGGCGCTGTGTGTCGCCCTGGAGATGCCGTTCTCGCGACTGCTCGATCCGCCGCGCCCGAACGTGCAGGTGATCCGCGCCGACGAGGGTTCGCAGGTGCCCTCGGCCGACGCGGATTATCGCGTCACGCTGCTCGCGGCAGGCCAATCACACACGCGCTGCGATGTGTACCGGATCGCGGCCGAACCCGGTCAAATTCGTCGCTCGGAACCGCACACGCCCGGTGTGGTCGAGCACGTGGTCCTCGCGGCCGGTCATGCCATCGTCGGTCCCGCCGACGAGCCCGTGGAGATGCGCCCAGGTGACTACATCCGCTACCTGGGTGATCTCCCGCACGTCTTCGAGGCTCTCGAGCCGGGCACGTGGGCCACGATGGTCATCGAGAGCGCCTGATCAGGCGGCCCCTTCGCCCAGGTACTGCAGCCAGAGCGGGTCGAGGTCGGCGGTAGTCGACAGCAACCGCCAGTGCGGGCCCTTGGGCGAGACCAGCGGATGACGCAGCGTCCAGCCCAGCTCGGTCAGCATCTTGTCGGCTTTGCGGTGGTTGCACGGCGCGCAGCTGGCCACGCAGTTCTCCCACGAGTGCTCCCCGCCGCGACTGCGCGGGATGACGTGGTCGATGGTTTCGGCTTTGCCGCCGCAGTAGCCGCAGCGGTAGCGGTCGCGGTGCATGAGTGCCGCCCGGGTCATCGGCACCCGGGCACGGTAGGGGACGCGCACATAGGTGCGCAGCCGGATAACGGAGGGAATGGCAACCGTCGCGCCCGCCGAATGCAGGACCGGGGCGGCGGGATCGTCGTGGACCGCGTCGGCCTTCGCGCAGATCAGCAGAACGACAGCGCGGCGAGCGGACAGTGCGGTGAGTGGTTCGTAGGTGGCGTTGAGAAGCAGCACCCGGCGTTTACGCCAGGCGGCGGCGTCGTGATCGCCGGCGAGATGCAGTGGCGCGGGGCGATGCGGCAGGTCGTGCAGACCGTGTGCGCCCGGATGGTGATCGGACAAGATGTGCAGCGGAATAGCCCCCGAGCCACGATTGTGGACGTCGGCGGGCTGGAGTTGTCGGTGCGCGCGCGCCTCGTGTGACCTGGCGCTTGGCCGCTGCTTCATTGTGTGACCTCAATTTCATGATTGGCAGGATCATGTGGTATCTGGGGCCGATACTGTCCCCCAGTTGACCACGGTTGAGCCCGTATTGCACGGTTATTTTTCAAACTTTCGGGTGAACTGTGATTGAAGGCCCGGCACGCGCTCGGGGCACAATGGAGCGCGTGACTTCAGGTGAGCAGACAACGACCTCGTTCTACGACGCGGTGGGTGGCGCGGAGACCTTCCGCCGCATCGTGTCGGTGTTCTATCGCGAGGTCGCTGCCGACGAGATCCTGCGCCCGCTGTATCCGGAGGAGGATCTGGGGCCGGCCGAACGCAGGTTGCGGATGTTCCTCGAACAGTACTGGGGCGGGCCGCGCACCTACTCCGACGAGCGCGGCCACCCCCGGCTGCGGATGCGTCATCATCCGTTCGTCATCGGGGCGCTCGAGCGGGACGCGTGGTTGCGCTGCATGCGGATCGCCGTCGACGAGATCGAACCGTCGATCCTGGACGCCGAGCACCGCAAGGCGATGCTGGACTACTTCCAGATGGCAGCGGCCTCGTTGCAGAACGCTCCGCACTGAGCCCGGGACGCCCGGGATTCGCTGGTGACGTCCAGGTAGCGGCACGATTTCGGACCTGCGCCCCGGTTTACCGCGATGTTTCCGTCCGGCGTGGCGAACGCTGGCGATTTGCCGGATTCGAAGAAAGTCTCGCGCCGCATGAATATTGTGGGCGTTCTTTGGCAATATTGCGGTTGTGACACAGACACCTGCCTCGCCGGTGCCGGGGGACAACAGCACCGCTCCGTGGTGGAAAACCGCCGTGTTCTATCAGGTCTATCCGCGTTCGTTCGCCGACTCCGATGGTGACGGGGTCGGTGACCTCGGCGGTGTGCGCGAAAAGATGGGCTACCTCGAGCTATTGGGTGTCGACGCGCTGTGGATCTGTCCGGTGATACGCTCACCGCAGGCCGACGGCGGCTACGACGTGTCCGATCCCCGCGACATCGACCCGCTCTTCGGTGGCCTCGAGGCCCTCGACGAACTCATCGCCGAGGCCCACGATCGGGAGATCAAGGTCACCATGGATCTGGTGCCCAACCACACCAGCACCGAGCATCCGTGGTTCGCGGCCGCGCTCGAAGCCGCACCGGGCAGTCCCGAACGGGCCCGCTACATCTTCCGCGACGGTCGCGGCGAAGACGGCGCCGAGCCGCCCAACAACTGGCCGAGCATCTTCGGCGGCCCGGCCTGGACCAGGATCACCGAACCCGACGGCACCCCCGGTCAGTGGTACCTGCACATCTTCGCCCGCGAACAACCCGACCTGAACTGGGACAACCCCGACGTCGCCGCGGATTTCGAGAAGACGCTGCGGTTCTGGCTCGATCGCGGGGTCGACGGTTTCCGTCTCGACGTGGCCCACGGCATGGCCAAGCCGGAGGGCCTGCCCGACATGGCACAAGTCGACACCAAGATGCTGGTGCACGACGACGACGATCCCCGCTTCAACAACCCCGGCGTGCACGCCATCCACCGCCGCATCCGCACCGTGCTCGACGACTATCCGCACGCGGTGTCGATCGGTGAGGTGTGGGTCGACGACAACGTGCGCTTCGGCGAGTACGTGCGCCCCGACGAACTGCATCTGGCGTTCAACTTCCGGCTGGCCGAGGCGGCCTTCACCGCCGAGGACGTGCGCACCGCCATCACCCATTCGCTCGAGGCGGTGAGCGCGGTCGGCGCCCCACCCACCTGGACCCTGTCCAACCACGACATCGAACGCGAGGTCACCCGTTACGGCGGCGGCAAAACCGGGGTGGCGCGGGCGCGGGCGATGATGATGGTCGAATTGGCGCTGCCGGGTGCGGTATTCGTCTACAACGGCGCCGAGCTCGGGCTGCCCAATGTCGACGATCTGCCCGAGGAAGCGCTGCAGGATCCGGTGTGGGAACGCTCGGGTCACACCGAGCGTGGTCGCGACGGGTGCCGGGTGCCGATTCCGTGGGAGGGCAGTACGCCGCCGTTCGGTTTCACCACGGGTGCGCCGTGGCTGCCGATGCCCGCCGAGTGGGCCGACCGCACCGTCGAAGCCCAGCTGGAAACCCTGCACTCCACGTTGTCGCTGTACCGCCTGGCGATCGATCTGCGCGGTACCCGGCCGGAATTCGCGGGCGAGAAGATCGACTGGTACGGCAGTCCCGCGGGGTGTCTGGCGTTCCGCAGGCCGGGTGGGCTGGTGTGCGTGCTCAACGCCTCCGACGGGCCGATTCAGCTGCCGCCGGGGGAGTTGCTGCTGTCCAGCGCTCCGGTCGCCGACGACCGCCTGCCCGCGAACGCGGCGGCCTGGTTGGTCTGACACGCGCGTTTCCGACGACCGGAGGATGAACTACTACACAGCATCGTCTAACGTTTCACTCGTGAGCATTCTCGAGACAGTGCTGATCTTCGTCGGCATCCCGGCCGCGATCTACTTCGCGATCGCGGGTTTGTCCTATCTCGGTAAGCCACTGCCCGGTGAGAAGCCGGCCCACTTCGAGCTCGGGCAGAAGTGGACCCACCCGCCGGTGCTGTGGAGCGCTACCGACGAGGTGACCGCTGCGTCCGGTCACCACCACGCCGAACCGCATGGCAGCCATGCGGTTCTCGAACCCGCGCACGCGGAGCTGATCGGAGGCCGGGCAAGTGGCAAGTTCTAATTGGCCCGCGGTTGTCGAAGCCGACCTGCCGCACGGGTACGCGCTGACCAGCAGTGGCCGCGTCTCCGGTGTGCACGAGCCCGGCACGGTGTTCGACGAGGTGCCGTTCACCGATCGTGAGCGGGTCGCCCTCGACAACGCGCTCACCGACGCCACCCGCGCCACGAAGGTGCGCTTCAACATCTACCTCGGCGACCTGGGTGCCGACCCGGCCGCGGGCGCCGACGCGCTGCTGCCGAACACCCCCGAGTCCGCCGACTCGGTGCTCATCGCGGTCTCGCCCAACCAGGGTGCCGTTGAGGTCCGTTCGGGTGCCGCCGTGGCCGAGCGCGCCAACGACCGCATCTGCCAGCTCGGCGTCACCGCCGCCTTGGCTTCCTTCCGTCAGGGCAACCTGATCGACGGGTTGATCTCGGCTGTCCGGGTGATGGCCGCCGCTATCGGCCGCTAGTCCCTTTCTCCGCGCACCGGCGCGTTCACCTTCAGAGGTGAACGCGCCGTTCGTGTTTCGGGGGGAAATTTCTGCGCATCGGGAATCAACCTGACGGCTGTCGACTTCTAACCAGTGAAACAACTTTCATAGGTTAGGAAGTGGCGGGCATGCGGCGAGAGAATCTTGCCTGGGCGGGACTGGCGGCGATGACCGTGTCGTTCGGGCTGAACTTCACGATGGGGGTGTTCTTCGCTCCGACTGCCGCGTCGTACGGGGTGTCGGCGACGGCACTGGCCGTGGCGGCCGCGTTGGGGACGGCGGTCACCGGGGTGGCGCAGCAGGGGATCGGGCGGCTGCTCGATCGGCTCGGGCCCAAGCGGGTGCTGATCGGCGGGCTCGGCCTGATCTCGGGCAGCTATCTCGTGCTGGCCGTGGTCACCCAGACCTGGCAGTTCGTCGCCGCGTACATGGTGCTCGGCGGGCTCGGGTTCGCCTCGGCGTCCACGCTCACGGTCACCACGCTGCTCGGGCGGGCGCACGGCGCGCAGGCGGGACCTGCCATGGCGCGGGCGGCGATCGGCATCAATCTGGGTCAACTCGTCACTCCGTGGGCGGCGACCGCGTTGTTCGAGCCGATCGGTGTGCGCGCCACCTTCGCCCTGCTCGGCGCCGTCGGCCTGGCCGTCACGGCCGTGCTGTGGCGGCTGCTGCCCGACGATCAGCGTGCCACCGGTGTGGCCGGTGCGGGGGAGTCGCTTGTCGATCGGTGGAAGATGTTGGTGGCGTTCGGATTACACTCCGCCACCCTGTACGTGGTCGTGCTGATGCTGCCCAAGCACGCGGTGGAACTGGGGTGGTCGGTCACCGGGGCGGGCAGGCTGGTCGCCGTCGCGGCGCTCGCGGCCGGGCTGACCTCCGCCGCGCTGGTTCCGCTGTTGCGCCGTCACCGACCCGAAGACCTGCTGCGGATCCTGTTCATGGTGCGACTCGCCGCGCTGCTACTCGCGGTGTTCGTGCCGGGCTCGCTGGTGCTGGTCGCGGTGCTGTTCGGCATCGCCTCATTCCCGGTCATCCCGCTCACCATGGCCATCGTGTCGCGTGGACTCGATCCGGCGCGCATGGGCCGAACCCTGGCTCCCGCCTGGGTGATTCATCAGCTGTCGGCCGCCGCCGGGCTGGGTGTCGCCGCCGTTATCCACGGGCTCACCGACAGCTACCGCGGCTATTTCGCGCTCACCGTGGTGTTCACCGTTGCCGCCGCTGTCCTCGTCGCACCGGTACGCCGTCGCGAACCGGTCACCGTCTGAACCTCCGAAATACCCACCGAGAAAGAGAGATCCATCATGAGCAAGGTCCGTCACAACACGGTCCAGATCCAGGGCCAGTCCATCTTCTACCGCGAGGCGGGTGACCCGTCGGCGCCGACTGTTGTTCTCCTGCACGGTTTCCCGACGAGTTCGGCGATGTTCCGGAACCTGATCCCGGCCCTTGCCGCCGACTATCACGTGATCGCGCCCGACCATCTGGGCTTCGGGCAGTCCGGGATGCCGAAGGCCGACGAGTTCGACTACACCTTCGACAACCTCACGGCCCTCACCCTCGAACTGCTCGACACCCTCGGCGTGGACCGGTTCGCGCTCTACATCCAGGACTACGGCGCCCCCATCGGCCTGCGTATCGCCGCACGCAACCCGCAGCGCGTGAGCGCCCTCATCACCCAGAGTGGCAACGCCTATCTGGAGGGCTTCACACCGTTCTGGGAGCCGCTGTTCGCCCACGCGAACGACCGCGCCGCCCATGAACCGGAGGTGCGCAAGCTGCTCGAGCCCGACGCGACGAAATGGCAGTACACCCATGGCGTTCCGGCCGACCGGTTGTCGCTGGTCAGCCCGGACACCTGGACTCTCGACCAGGCCTACCTGGACCGTCCCGGCAACAAGGAGATCCAGCTCGACCTGTTCGCCGACTACAAGAACAACCTCGACGGCTACCCCGAATTCCAGAAGTACTTCGCCGAGCACCGTCCCCCGACGCTCATCGCCTGGGGCGAGCACGACGAGATCTTCGGTGCCGACGGCGCCCGCGCCTACCTGCGCGATCTGCCCGACGCCGAACTGCACCTGCTCGACGCGGGGCACTTCGCCCTCGAAACACACGGCCCAGAGATCGCCACGCTGATCGGTGATTTCCTCGGCCGGGTCCTGCGCTGAGACACTGCGGACGGCCGGGCACCCGCCCGGCCGTCCGCGCGTGATCGAGTACCCTGAGCGGCGGCTTTCGCGGCCGGCACGGCCGGTCGCCGGTGAAGGGGGATCATGCGCACAGCTCTGGCTCGGATCATCGCCGCGGTAGCGGTGACCTGCTTGTCGACCGTCGGTTGCGCCGACGACTCGTTCCGCGACACCGAACCCGCCGCCGGTGCACCGACCTCGGACTTCTACACCGCCGACGGCGAAACCCTGCCGGGCGCACGGGGTTCGGTGATCCGCACCCGGTCGCTGCCCGATGCCGTACCGGGTGCCCGCACCGAGCTGATCCTCTACCGCTCGATCGACGCGCACGGGGCGACGGTCGCCGTCTCGGGAACGGTATCGGTGCCGCCGGGGACGCCGCCGGTGGGCGGCTGGCCGCTGATCTCCTTCGCGCCGGGCACCAACGGCGTCGCCGACGTGTGCGCGCCCTCGCGGGCCGACGGTGCGTCACCGACGAGGGACGAGCTGGCCCGCTGGGTCGCCGCCGGGTACGCGGTGGCCCGCACCGACTACCAGGGTCTTGGCACACCCGGCGGCCACGGCTACCTCATCGGGGAGACCGAGCAGCGTGCCGTGGCCGACATCGTCGTCGCGGCAAGGGAATTCAACCGCGATATCGGTGCCCGCTGGGTGGCGATGGGCCACTCCCAGGGTGGGCATGCGGCCCTGTTCGCCGCGAGCGCGGCCGGCGGTTGGGCTCCTGCGGTGGATCTGCTCGGTGCCGTGGCGCTCGCACCCGCGTCCCATCTGGCGGAGCAGGTGCGGATGGCGAAGTGGGCGGTGTCGAACCCGCTCGGTTCGGTCGGGACCGGTGGGCTGGCGGTGTATCTGCCGATGCTGGTTCGCGGCGCGCAGACCGTCACCGAGCTCGACCCGGCCCGGTTCCTCACCGAGCGTGCGGTGTCGATGCTGCCTCTCGTAGAGACCGACTGTGCGGCGGCCCTGAGTGAATCGGGCAAATGGGGTGGGCTGTCGGTCAAGGACGTTCTCGAGCGCGATGGTGACCTGTCCGGGCTGCTGCGCGTCCTCGACGACAACGACCCGAGCGGGTTGAGTTTCACCGAACCGGTCCTGGTGTTGCAGGGCCGCGACGATCACACCGTTCCGCTGAAGTCGACCGATGCGATGGTGGCCCAGCAGCAGATGCGCGGTCAATCGGTGGACTACCGCAAGTACGACGGCGTCGACCACAGCGAAATCATCTCCGCGTCGTTCACCGACGCCCTCGGCTGGGTCGATACCCGCTTCGGCATCACCCGTTGACGCGTACGCCCTCGGTTCGACGCGATCTGCGGTGTCACCTGCTGAAGGCGTCGTCGCGCTGTCCCGGCACTGCCGCTGAGTTACGCCCACAGCAGAAGAACCGGGTGTGTCGCGCCGGCAGTCCTTACGCTCGGAGCATGGGCGAGCACAAGGGTTTGCGGGTGATTCCAGGCGGGCGCGAGGAGCGGCGGGCACGCCCCGAACCGCTGTGGCGCGAGGCCCTCGGCGAACGGCTGCGTACCCTGCGCCAAGAGCAGCGCTCGACGCTGGTCGACACCGCGGGCCGCGCGGGCATCTCCCCGCAGTACCTCTCCGAGGTGGAACGCGGCCGCAAGGAACCCTCCAGTGAGATGATCGCCGCCCTGGCCGGTGCACTGGGTACCAGCGTCGGCGACCTCGTCGGCCAGGTGGCGGAAATGATGCGCCGACGCACAGCCGTCGTCGTCGGCGGCGACCGCCGCATCGCCGCCCCCGCTATGCCGCGCACCACGATGACCGCACCCAACGCACTGCTGATGGCGGCCTGACACCAATCCTGATGCGCTCGTCCATCTACCGATGATCGGTGACCGCGCGGTTGTCGGTGGTGCCGTGCATGATCGACGCATGCCGATCACGAACCGTCAGATCGCCGGGCATCCGTTCCTGCGAGAGATGTACGGAGACCCGTACTACCCCGCTGTCGTGCTCGACCGGTGCAAGGCCGTCCTGCTCCGCCTGTGCGAGACCATCGAGTCGGAACGGCCGTCGGATGTGGCGGCCCTGTACGTCCTCACCCAGGGCGCCACAGCGGAGTTCAACGACCTGGAAGTGGAGTTCGAGGCGGCCGGCAGCGAAATCGAGACGGTCGCACGAGAAGTGATCGCCGATGACTTCTGCGCGATCGCATCGGCCTACGGCTTCCCGAATGCGGACTCCGAGGAACTGCTGGCCGGGCGCGACTGGTGACGGCCTACACCTGCTCCCGCTGCGCCGAATCGCACGACGGACCCCCGCTCAGCTACGGCACGTCGGCACCCGCGTACTGGAACGCCGAAGCCGCGGATCAGCCCGGTAGCGTGCTCGGAGAAGAACAATGCGTGATAGCGGGATCGCACTTCTTCGTGCGGGCACGGCTGGTCATTCCGGTGATCGATCTCGGCACCGAATTCGACTGGGGCGTGTGGGTATCCGTCAGCGCGGCCGGCTTCGAGGCGATGTCGGTGCTGTGGGACAAGCCCGAAAGGGTCGAGGAGCCACCGTATTTCGGCTGGTTGTCCACCATTCTGCCCATATACGAACCGACCACCTTGAACCTGAAGACCAAACTCCATTCCCAGCCCATCGGCAACCGCCCACTCGTGGAACTGGAACCCACCGATCACCCCCTGGCCGTCGAGCATCGAACCGGAATCACCTCGGCCCGAGTTCAATGGTTCGCCGAACAAATCCTGCACACCGACAACCCCTTGGACTGAACCGATCATCAGGATGTCGGGACGGGGCGGTCACGATCATCGCGCCGAACGCGTTGCTGACGGGGGCACAACCACGCCGTGTCTTCGCCTGATCGACAGGGCGTTTCGCGTTACCCCGGAACGCCGAGGGTGCGTGCGATCTGCTGGACGCGGTCGTCGTCGAGCTCGACCGGGGCGTAATTGCGGCTGCGGGCGTGGTCACGGAATTGCTGGGACGGGTCCACGCGATAGGCCCGAACGTAGTCCGCCCAGTCGAGATTCCACACCCATTCCCCATCGGTCATGACGCCCAGTGGTAACAGCAGGCGCCCGGTCAATCGATCCGGAACCCTGCTCGCGGCTATCACCAGCACGGTCGCCGATTCCAGGTACCCGGCCAGAAGCTCGGCCTCTGCTTCGGCCAGGCGGTGGGGAACCAGTGCCGTCCGAGTGTCCGGATCGCTGAGCCGTTTAGGCGGAACGAGATAGACGACGCGCTTGACCAGGCTGATCGTGCGTCCGGATCGTCGCGGCGTCGCGAAGACGACCTCGGCCCGGACCCCCTGATCTTCCAATAGCTCTCGGAGCAGCGACATCTCCGCGAGTGTCCCCGCACGCCCGTTCGCCACCAGATCCTCGGCCGCAGCTCTCAGCTCGTGGAGCGGCAACGATTCCCGGCTGCGGATCACCCGCATCATCGCGCCCACCGAGGGATCCGGATCCACAATCCGCAGTCCGCTCGGACCGTTGTCGGCGATGATCGCGGCGCGAACCTCCGCCGAAATACCGTTCCCACTGGCATGCCAGATGTGTTCGCATTCGCTACAAGAGCCTTCGATGGCCCACCCGAACGTTGCAGCGTGAACAGTTTCACTGACTACGCTCAACGCCTCTGCACCACACTGGTCGCAGGGCCCGACCCGCTGAGCAGATTCGTAGACCATCTGTCCCCCGTGAACTAGACCTTCAGGCGCGGCTGCGGATCGGCCGGATACGAACAGTCTCGTCCATCGCGACTCGGGGGACGGAAGCGCGCCCTGCCTGCCGTCCGCCTTGTAGACGACGACCGTTACGGCACCGGCTATGGCATGGAGAAGTCGCCGCGGTGTCTACCGATTTTCGACGACCGCGGCCCACTGGATCGACGTGGTTCGGTTCGAGCTTCGGTGTCCGGGTAGCGGATCGATTCAGCTGGTTCGGACGATGGTCAGTTCGCGGAGCATGTCGACGAGGGCGGTTACCGGCATCTCCGGGTCGATGGCGCGCTGGACGCCGAGGCCGATGCCGAGGGCGAGCATGCGCAGGGCCGCTTCGTCGGCGGGGACGGGGAGGGTGATGCCGAGTTCGGCGGTCTGGATTTCGATCAGGGAGGCCAGGACGGCGGTGAGGGAGCGGCGGCGTTCTGCCAGTTCGGTGCGGATATCGGGGAGGTGGCGGGTGCTGGTGGCGAACTCGACCTCCAGGGCTGTCCAGCCGACGTCGCCGATGTTCTCGTCGGCCCAGCGGGCGAAGCCTTCGATCCGTTCGGCCATGGTGTCGGGTCCGAGAATCGCGGCCGACAGGGATTCGGCCCGCTCCACGTGCACCACATCGAGCACGGCGAGGCCGAGTTCGTGTTTGGTGGCGAAATTCGAGTACACCGCGCCCTTGGAGTAGCCGGCCTCGGCGGCGACCTTCTCCAGGGAGGTGACGTTGTAACCGTCGGCCAGGAACAGGCGTTTGGCGGTCTCGACGAGACTTTCGCGCGTCCGTGCGTGGGACTCTTTGCGCGTCAGCCTGGTCATATGCGGCAGTTTAGCAAAAAGGGGTACCGATGGAATTCGAATACCGTTAGTATCTGGATCATGAGCACTCGACGTGGCCTTGCCATCGGTTGCGGTGGTGTCCTCGGGTTCGCCTGGACCGCTGTGGCCCTCCATGCGGTCGAACGCGCGCTGGACTGGGATGCTCGATCGGCCGACGTGCTGATCGGGACCTCGGCCGGGGCGGAGATCGTGGCCGCCCTCGGTTCCGGCCGCACACCGGCCGATCTCGTGGCAGCCCTCGACGCCGAGCCCGACGCCGACCCGGTACTCGCGGCGCACATCGCCGTAGACCCCGGCAAGTTCCCACCGCTGCCCGGTATCGGCCTGCCGAACCTCGGCCTGATCGGTGCCGGACTCCGCGCGGGCTCGGCCTACAGCGCCCTGGCCGGGCTGCTGCCACGCGGACGCGGTGACGCGAGCTGGCTCCGCTCGTTCGGCCGGGAGCTCGCCGATGCCGACGGCTGGGTGGATCACCCCGCGACCTGGTTGGTGGCTGCCGACGCCGCGACCGGGCAACGGATCGCCTTCGGTGCCAACGGGTTCGAGGCCGATTCGCTGCATCGGCCCGCCGAGGGCGCTCCTGTCGACCTCGGTGACGCGATCGCCGCGTCCTGGGCGATCCCCGGCTGGTTCCCGCCGGTACGGATCAACGGCCGGGACTACGTCGACGGAGGAGCCGTCTCCTCGGTCTCGGCCGACCTGCTGCTCCCACTCGACCTCGACGAAGTGGTGGTGGTCGCCCCGATGACCTCCGCGGGCGGCGTCCCGGCCACCGGCCTCGACCGCATCGAACGTCTCCTGCGCACCCAGATGACCCGCGGCCTCGACCGCGAGGTGAAGCTCTTGCGCGACAACGGCATCCGCGTGATCCGCGTCGAGCCGGGCCCCGCCGAACTGGCCGCGATGGGCCCCAACTTCATGGATTCCCGTCGTCGCCCGGCGACCCTCGCCGCCGCCCGCGCCAATGCCCATGCCCGCGTGCACGAAGCACTGCGCACCGCGAGTCTCGCGCGATGATCGGTAGCTCGCAGATCAGAGCACGCGCTCGGTGCGCGGCAGGCCCCGGCCGCCGGAAGGTGCCCTGTCGTCTGCGGGCGCGGGCTGCGGCCACCGGCGTGCGGCACCTGGCCCATGAGCTCATGCACACGACGAGCACACAGTGACCCGAGATTCTGCGAAGAAGGAGAGCCGGATGACTCAGCACCATGAGGTGATCGTGATCGGGGCGGGGGTGTCCGGGGTCGGCGCCGCCGTCAAGTTGCGGGAGGCGGGGGTCGACGATGTGGTGATCGTCGAGAAGGCCGAGACGTTCGGGGGGACGTGGCGGGCCAATACGTATCCGGGGTGCGCGTGTGATGTGCCGTCGGGGCTGTATTCGTTCTCCTTCGCGCCGAACCCGGAGTGGTCGCGGCTGTTCGCGACCCAGCCGGAGATCCTCGCCTATGTCGACCGGGTGGCACGCGAGCACGGCCTCGCCGAGCGCACCCGTTTCGGGGTGACGATGACCGGAGCCCAGTGGGACGCGGGAGCCGAATTGTGGCGCCTGGACACCACTTCCGGCGAATTCACGGCGCGCTTCGTCGTCTCGGCGGCGGGCCCGTGGAACGAACCGCGCTTCCCCGACATCACCGGCCTGGACGAGTTCGAGGGCGAGGTCTTCCATTCGGCGCGCTGGAATCACGACTACGACCTGCGCGGGAAGCGGGTCGCGGTGATCGGAACGGGTGCGTCGGCGGTGCAGTTCGTGCCGCAGATCCAGCCGGAGGTGGCCGCACTGCACCTGTTCCAGCGCACCGCGCAGTGGGTGCTGCCGAAGCCGGACCATCCGGTGCCGGGCATCGAGAAGCAGGTGATGCGCCGGGTCCCGTTCGCGCACAAAGCTTTACGTGGCATCGAGTACGCGATGATGGAGGGGCTCGGAGTGGCCTTCCGGCATCCGCGTCCGCTCATGCAGGCGGTGCAGGGGATCGGTTCGGCGTATCTGCGTGCGGTGGTGCGTGATCCGGTGCTGCGGGCCAAGCTCACTCCCGACTACCTGCTCGGTTGCAAGCGGATCCTGTTCTCCAACAACTACCTACAGTCGCTCACCAAACCCAATGTCGACGTGCACGCCACCGCCGTCACCGAAATCCGGGGCAACACGGTGATCGGTGCCGACGGCAGTAGCGCCGAGGTGGACGCGATCATCCTCGGCACCGGCTTCCACATCCTGGACTCCCCGCTGGGCGAGATCGTGCGCGACGCCGACGGACGCTCACTGGCCGACCACTGGAAGGGTTCACCGGAGGCCTACCTCGGCACCGTCACCACCGGTTTCCCCAACATGTTCTCCATCCTCGGACCGAGCCTCGGTACCGGACACTCCTCGGCGTTCGCCGTTCTCGAAGCCCAGATCACCTTCCTGGTTTCGGCGGTCACCCGCGCCCGCCGCGAGGGCTGGCCGGTGCTGGACGTGCGCCCGGAGGTGCAGGCCCGGTATGTCGACGAGGTGCAGGCCGCCCTACCTGGGACCGTCTACAACTCCGGTGGCTGCAGTAGCTACTACCTGGATGTGAACGGGCGCAACAGCTTCAGCTGGCCGTGGTCGACCGGGGCACTGAGGAGCCGGGTCAGTTCGTTCGATCCCGCCGATTTCACCGTCACCGAGAGCAAGGTGCTGTCATGAGCTATCCGAAGATCGAACTCGACGGCGCGCTCGTCGCCATCACCGGCGCGGCGCGTGGCATCGGCCTGGCCACCGCGCGCGCCTTCGTGGCGGCGGGTGCGCGGGTGGCGCTCGGCGATCTCGACGAGGCGCTGGTCGTGCAGGCAGCGGCCGAATTCGGTGACCGGGCAATGGGACACGCGCTCGACGTCACCGACAAGGATTCCTACGCGCGGTTTCTCGACGCCGCCGTCGACTGGCACGGTCGCCCGCTCGACGTACTGGTCAACAATGCGGGCGTGATGCCCAACGCGCCGTTCCTCGAACAGTCCGATCGCATCGACCGGCTCACCATGGACGTCAACGTCTTCGGGGTCATCCACGGCATGCGGCTGGCGCTACCGGCCATGGTGGAACGCGGTTACGGCCACGTGGTGAACGTGGCATCGCTGGCGGGCAAGTTCCCGCTCAAGGGGCTGGCGGTGTACAACGCGAGCAAGTTCGCGGTGGTCGGGCTCAGTGCGGCGACCCGGCTCGAGATGGACGGCACCGGGGTGAGTGTGAGCACCGTCCTGCCCTCGGCCGTGCGCACCGAACTCAGCTCCGGCATCGACGTGGGCATTCTGCCGACGGTCGAGCCCGAAGACATCGCCGCCGCCGTGGTCCGCACGGTGAAGACCCGGGCCGCCGAAACATCGGTCCCGTCGTATGTCGGCGTCGCCGCGAACGCCGCCACGCTGCTGCCGGAATCGCTGATCCGGTTGGTGCGCAAGGCCGCTCACGACGACGCCGCGATCAACCGGGTCGACGACGATGTGCGTCGGGTCTACCTCGATCGCATCGAGAAGCAGTAACGCACGGGTCACTCCCGTTCGTGCAGAACCTGGTCGACCAGCCCGTACTCCAAGGCCGTCTCGGCGGTGAACACCCGGTCGCGATCGGTATCGCGACGCAAGGTCTCCGGGCTCTGACCGGTGTGCTTGGACAGGATCGCCTCGATCGCCGCCCGCATGCGCACGATCTCGTCGGCTTGCAGGATCAGATCGGGAATCGTGCCCTGACCGCGAGTCGCGGGCTGGTGCAACACGATTCGGGTGTGCGGGAGCATCGCCCGGTGCCCGGCCTCGCCACCGGCGAGCAGCACCGCACCGACCGCGATGGCCTGGCCGACACAGGTGGTGTGCACGGGTGCCTTGATGAAGCGCATGGTGTCGTACACGGCGAGCATGGCCGACAGATCGCCGCCCTCGCAGTTGATGTAGAGGCTGATCGCCTGGCCCGGGCTGTCGGATTCCAGGTGCAGCAGCTGCGCGATGAGCGCGTTGGCGACGCCCGAGTCGATCGGTGTGCCCAGGTAGACGATGCGTTCGCTGAGCAGATGCGAGTAGATGTCGGTGATACGTTCCCCGCCGCGGTGCTGGGAAACCACATTCGGGATGGTGTAACTGGTCATGGCAGCTCCTAGGCCGTGATGCCGATGCGGCGGCGGTTGGGGACGACCTGGTCGAAGGTCTCCACCACGTGGTCGATGAAGCCGTACTCGAGGGCCTGGGTGGCGGTGAACCAGCGGTCGTGCAGGGAGTCCTCGTAGACGCGGTCGAACGGCTGGCCGGTGTCCTCGGCGATCAGTCCGAGCACGGTGTCGACGGTGTAGCGCAGGTCGTCGGCCTGCACCTCGACCTCCACTGCACTGCCGCCGATGCCCGCCGAACCTTGGTGCATGAGGATGCGGGCGTGC
This sequence comes from Nocardia sp. GTS18, assembly GCF_013839555.1. NCBI lineage: Bacteria > Bacillati > Actinomycetota > Actinomycetes > Mycobacteriales > Nocardiaceae > Nocardia > Nocardia sp. GTS18. The sequence goes on from NZ_JACBIU010000008.1 coordinate 159,032, forward strand.
GGCATCGCGTACCGCTTACCCGGCGTCCCCGAGGAAAGCAGGAATTGGCCTGCGCTACAAGCCAATCCGAGTGCGAGCGTGGATACCTCGCACGGCACCAGCCGCATCACGTCGCGGATGGCGAGCATCGACGGCACCGAGCCGCCGGGGGAGTGGATCCACAGCGAGATCCCCGCTTCGGGTGCCTGGGCGGCCAGGGTGAGCATCTGGGTGATGAGCAGGGTGCCGTTGTCGTCGTCGAGCGCACCGTCGAGCACGAGAATCCGCCGCCCGAACAACTGCTCACGCATCCGCCAACTGAACATCGGTGCTTTGTCGTCGTGTGCCATGAGTCAACGGTGCCTCGCGCACACCACAATTCGCCGCCGATGCTGCCCCCAGCAGATCTGCTCACAGCAGCGAACACGGCGACACCGGAGCACGGCGACCGTGCCGTGATGACAGCGATGTGTTTCAGCGGGAGGCGGAGACCCCGAGGTCTCTCGCGCACGCATCCAGGATCTTCCCGAAAACCATCGCGGCGATCGGTGTGGTGAGCCGGGTGATCGTGGCGGCGGCGAACGGGGCCTTCACCTCGCCGACGCTCGTCCAGCGCACCCTGGTTCCGCCCGGTTCCGCCGTGAACGTCATGGTCCCGCCGTCGTGCCGGGACGGCGGAAAGCTGCGTTCGACGAGGTAGTCGAAGGCATGCGGCGGGTCGTATCGGGTGATCCGCTCGGTGAACCGGCCGATCATCCACAGGTGCCGGCGGACCGCGCCGACGCCGTAGGGCGCGTCTGTCCCCGGCCGGACCCAACGATTACGCAGCACCCAGAACGAACGCCCGTAATTCCTGGTGTCGGCGCACCATTCGAAAACCTGCTCGATCGGCGCTGCGATAAAGCGCTCGGCCGCAATGGTTTCCATCCCGCTTCTCCTTCGAAGATCGACATGGAGGAAATCCCCCGACTCGAATACTACGCTCGGTAGTAGTTCTGTCGTGGCGAAATGGGTCGAGCTACGCCGTGCCGGAAACGGCCGATGGCCCCGATCCGGCGAGATCGGGGCCATCGGGTCCGTGGCGCTACTTGGCGTCGAATTCCCGTGCACGCAGCGCGCGTTCGATGCCGGCGCGACCCTCCGAGACCAGGCGGTGCAGGGCGGGCGGGTGGTCACCGGCGAGGAATTCGTCGGCCTCGGCCATCGCTTCCTCGGTGATCGCCCAGTGCGGGTACAGGCCGACGACGACGGTCTGGGCCACCTCGCTCGAGCGGCGTTCCCAGACGGCGGGAACCTCGGCGAAGTAGCGGTCGACATACGGGGTGAGCAGCTCACCCTGGCCCGCGGGGGCGAAGCCGCCGACGATGGCGCGGGCGGTGATGTTGGGGACCGTGTCGTCGCCCATCACCGTGTTCCAGGCCTGTTCCTTCACCGCCGCCAGCGGGCGGGCCGCGCGGGCGGCGGCGGCCTGGCGCTTGCCCGCCGCTGTCGGGTCACGGTCCAGCTCGGCGTCGATCACCGGGGACTCGAGCCCGTCGGCGTCGATGCGTCCCGCGGCGGCCAGTGCGGTGACGACGCGCCAGCGCAGGTCGGTGTCGACCGTGAGCCCGCCCAGCCCGACCTCCGCCGGATCGCTGTCGAGCAGCTGGGCGAGCACATCGGTGTGCCGGGTGTCGAGCTTGGCGCCGGTGAGCGCGTTGACGAACGCCAGCTGATGATCCGAACCCGCCTCGGCGCCGCGAGCCAGTTCCAGCAGCCGATCGGCGAAACCGGGCCAGCCCTCCTGCTCGGCCCAACCGGGCTCCGCGTAGCTCGAGATGGCGGTCGCGGCCTGCATGAGCAACCGCTGCACCACCCCGATCTCGGACTCGGCGCCGATCCCGCGCTGCACGAGCGCGACGAAATCGCGGGCCTTCATCTCGGCCTGCCGGGTCATCTCCCAGGCCGCCGACCAGGCCAGCGTGCGCGGCAGCGATTCGGCGATGTCACCGACGCGGTCCACGACCACCGCGAGCGAATCGGGATCCAGGCGCAGCGAGCAGTAGGTGAGGTCGTCGTCGTTGACCAGTACCAGAGCCCCACGCGGCACCCCGACCAGCTCCGGCACCTCGGTCCGCGCGGCGGCGTCGAGGTCGAGCTCGATGCGCTTGGCACGCACCAGCTTTCCGTCGACATCGTCGTAGACACCGATCGCGATCCGGTGCACGCGGTACTCGCCCGCACCCGGTGCGGCGCCCTCCTGCACGACAGCGAAACTCGAGAAGGTGCCGTCGGCCGCGACGGTGAAATCGGGCCGCAGGATGTTGAGGCCCGTGGTCTTGAGCCACTGCGCACCCCAGTCCGACAGGTCACGCCCCGACGCCTTCTCCAGCGCGGACAGCAGATCGTCGAAAGTGGCGTTGCCATAGGCATGCTCGGCGAAGTAGTCGCGCAGACCGGCCAGGAACGGCTGCAACCCGACATAGGCGACCAGCTGCTTGAGCACCGAGGCGCCCTTGGCGTAGGTGATGCCGTCGAAGTTCACCTCCACCGCGTGCAGGTCGGGGATGTCGGCCGCGATCGGGTGGGTCGAGGGCAGCTGGTCCTGGCGGTAGGCCCAGGACTTCTCCACATTCGCGAAAGTGGTCCAGGCACTGGTGTATTCGGTCGCCTCGGCCTGGCACAGCACCGACGCGAACGTCGCGAACGACTCGTTGAGCCACAGGTCGTCCCACCACTTCATGGTGACCAGGTCGCCGAACCACATGTGCGCCATCTCGTGCAGCACCGTCTCCGCGCGGCGCTCGTACGACGCGCGGGTCACCTTGGACCGGAACACATAGTCCTCGAGGAACGTGACCGCGCCCGCGTTCTCCATCGCGCCCGCGTTGAACTCCGGCACGAACAGCTGGTCGTACTTGCCGAAGGCATACGGCACACCGAAGTTCTTGTGGTAGAAGTCGAAACCCTGCTTGGTCTCGGTGAACAGCCGCTCGTGGTCCATGTGCTCGGCCAGCGAGGCCCGGCAGAACAGGCCGAGGGGGATCTCGCCGTGGCTGTCGGAATAGGTGTCGGTCCACGTGGCGTAGGGACCGGCGATCATGGCGACCAGGTAGGTGCTCATCCGCGGCGTGGTCGCGAACGTGTGGCGCACGACGGCACCGACCTTGTGCTGGTCGATATCGGCGCCGTTGGACACGACAACCCAGTCGCTCGGCGCCGTCGCGACCACATCGAAGGTGGCCTTGAGATCGGGCTGGTCGAAGCAGGCGAACATCCGCTTGGCGTCGGCGGTCTCGAACTGCGAGTACAGGTAGACCTTGCCGTCGGCCGGGTCGACGAAGCGGTGCAGGCCCTCACCGGTGTGCGAGTACTCGCAGTCGGCCACCACCACGAGCTCGTTGTTCTCGGCCAGGTCCGACAGGGCGATACCGGTCTCCTCGGCGTAGGAACTCACATCGAGCTCCCGACCGTTGAGCACCGCCGAGCGCACCCGCGCCGCGACCAGATCGATGAAAGTGCTCGCCCCGGGCTTCGCGGTGAAGGTGACGGTCGTCGTCGAACCGAAGGTGTCCGACACCGCCGAATCCGCCCCGCGCGGCTGGTCGGTGAGGTCGAGCTCGATCCGGTAGTTGTCCACGGCCACCACGGCCGCGCGTTCGACCGCCTGGTCGCGGGTGAGATTCGGGGCAGACATTGATCTCCTTCGTCGTCGACGAACACGGCACGCCTCGCGCGCTCCGGCCTCGGCCGCGCGCACATCAGCGTCCACAATGCCACTTGCCGCCGACACCCGCTCACGGGTTTCGGCCCCCTCGGTACAGTGCCTACGGAAAAGTTCGCACCTACCAGGAGGCTCGACGTTGAAGCATGTGCACGCCGGGAAAGTCCGTGACCTCTACGAGGACGGCGATACCCTGCTGCTCGTCGCGTCGGACCGCGTCTCGGTCTACGACGTGGTGCTGCCCACGCCGATCCCCGGCAAGGGTGCGCTGCTGACCCAGCTGTCGAACTGGTGGTTCGAGTACTTCACCGACATTCCCAACCATGTGGTGTCGGCCACCGACGTGCCCGCCGAGTTCGCCGGGCGCGGTATCCGGGTGAAGCCGCTGAAGATGCTGCAGGTCGAGTGCATCGCGCGCGGGTACCTGACCGGGTCGGGACTCAAGGAGTACCAGCAGTCGGGCACCGTCTCCGGTATCGCGCTGCCCCCGGGGCTGCGCGACGGCGACAAACTGCCCGAGCCCATCTTCACCCCCTCGACCAAGGCCGCCGAAGGCCACGACGAGGCGATCAGCTTCGCCGACGTGGTGAACCAGGAAGGCCGTGAGGTCGCCGAGAAACTGCGGGACCTCACCCTCGAGATCTACACGCGCGGTGCCGAGCACGCGGCGAAGGCGGGCGTGATCGTCGCCGACACGAAGGTCGAATTCGGCTGGGACGGTGAGGTTCTCACCCTCGGTGACGAGGTGCTCACCTCCGACTCCTCGCGCTTCTGGCCCGCCGACGAATGGGAGCCCGGTCGTCCCCAGCGCTCCTTCGACAAGCAGTTCGTTCGCGACTGGTCCACCTCTACCGGCTGGAACAAGGAATACCCCGGCCCGGAGATCCCCGCCGACGTGGTCGAGGCGACCCGGCGCAAGTACGAAGAAGCCTACGAGCGCATTACCGGTGAGAGCTGGACGGGTACCCGGGGATAGTCGTCGCCGCGCCCGTCAGTGCACGGGTGCGGCAACCCCTTTCACCGCGCAGATGTGGTCCATCTGCTCGTTTCCCCATTCGCCGAGGGTCACCAGCGCGGCGTTGAGCGACACCCCGCGCTCGGTGAGGGAGTACTCCACCTTCGGTGGGACCTGCGGGTAGATCTCACGGCTGATGATGCCGTCGTGCTCCAGTTCGCGGAGCTGCTGGATCAGCATCTTCTCGGTGACACCGGGGACGAGGCGTTTCAGGTCGCCGAAGCGCTGGGTGCCGGTGGACAGGGCCCACAGGATCAGGGCCTTCCACTTGCCGCCCACCACGTCGAGGGCGGCATCGATGCCGCACGAATACGGATGCTGTCGCTGCTTCATCTTCGCCTTACTTACTTTTTTGTAGGTATTGCACTTCACAGTCGGTACTTGTGAAGTTTAGCGCAACGGGCGAATCTGGGAGTGCATCGCCGAGCGACGGCGACAACCTTTCGGACTAGGGGAGCAATGAGCAACTCGACTGCGGTACAGCGCGTTTCGGTGATCGGTCTCGGCGCGATGGGTGCCGCGCTCGCGAAGGCGCTGCTGGCGGGTGGACACGAGGTGACGGTGTGGAACCGCACCGCCGCGCGGGCCGAACCGCTGGTTGCCGAAGGCGCGACGGTGGCGACCACCTCGGCCGAGGCGATGGCGGCCGGGGACATGGTGATCCTGTGCGTCCTCGACGACGCGGCGGTGCGCGAGCACGTGGAGCCCGCCGCCGAGCAGCTGCGCGGCCGCGTGGTGGTGAATCTGACGACCACCACCCCGGAACAGGGGCGCTCGCTCGGCCGCTGGGCCGAGGCGAACGGCGTGGAGCTCGTCGACGGCGGCATCATGGCGGTGCCGTCGATGATCGGCGGGCCCGCGGCCTTCCTGCTCTACAGCGGTATCACCGCCGCGTTCGACCGGTTCCGGCACGTTCTGGATCTGTTCGGCCGCGCCGAATGGGTCGGTACGGACTACGGTGCCGCAGCCATGTACGACCTGGCGATTCTCGGCGGCATGTACTCGATGTTCGCCGGCTTCCAGCAGGGCGGGAAGATGGTGCGCACCACCGGTGGTTCGGCTGCTCACCTGGCCACCCTGATGGGCCCGTTCCTGCAGGCGATGGCCGGGATGTTCGCGCAGTACGCACCCGGCATCGACGACCCGGCAACCTATGTTCCCGAACAGAGCGCCGAATTCACCGCGGGCGCGCTCACCACCATCAACACCGCCGCGGACGAGGCGGGTACGCCCTCCGAGTTGCTTCAGGTGCTGCTGAAGACGGTGCCCGGCATCTGAGCCCGAGTACGCGGTCCGATCGTGCGAAAGTTCCGCGATCGGACCGCGCTGTGTGCCCGGCAACCGGGCCGGGGTCAGGCGTTCACCAACTCGGCTGCGAGGAGTTCGTCGACCAAGCCCTCGGCCCGCGCGTCGAACGCGGCGTAATGCGCGGCTCGTGCGTCACCCGCGATGGCCTCGCCGATCACCAGATTGCCTTCGGCGTCGATGGTTTGGGGCTGGTCCTCGGCGTCGGGCAGCAGGCCGACGCGGGAGTCCGCGAAGCCGCTGTAGTACGCCAACCCCTCGTTGAGCTGGGCCTCGAGTAGCTGCTGCATGCCGGGAACGATCGCGTCGCCCGCGGTGGCGCCCGCCAAACCCAGCCACAGGATGCGCTTGCCCGCCAGTTTCGGCTTGCTGCGGCCGTAGGCGAAACCGTAGTTCCAGACGCTGTCGATCCAGCCCTTGAGCATGGCGGGAACGCTCTGCCAGTACACCGGGAACACGACGACGATCACGTCGGCGGCCTGGACCCGGCGCATGTGCGCCTCGGTGGTCGCCGAGTACACCTTGTCGCGATTGCCCCATTCGGGCTGGTCGGCCACGGTCATCCGGGGGTCGAAGTTCTCGCGGTGCAGGTCGAGGAAGTCGATCGCGTACCCGGCGGCGATGAGCCGGGCGACCGCGCGGTCGGCGACATGAGCCGACAGGGAATCGGCGCGGTGATGCGACAGGACCACCAGGGCCCGCCGGTCGACCGCCGATTCTCCTGCGTTCCCGGGGTGAGCGAGGCCGGTGGACGCGGGAGGCGTTGCGGTGCGCGCGGATTCGGGTGTAGCGGAGGGCTGCGACATGGTGACTCCCTGGTCATCGGTGGTGCGGGCTGTTTGCCCTGTGCTTCGAGTCAACCGTGAATCGCGTGGACGATCTATGGGTGATCATCTCCAGTCGATAGGAATTCGTCTACGCTGGTGGCGTGGATCCGTTGAGTTCGCTGTTGAGCGGCATTCGTGCCGAAGGATCGGTCGTCACGCACGCCGTGCTGCGGTCGCCGTGGACCATCCGTTTCGCCGACCGTGCGCCCCTGGTCATGGTCACCGTCCTGCGTGGTGGCGGCACTCTCGTGCTCGCCGACGGGTCCTCGACCCGGCTGGTGGCCGGAGACACCGCCGTCGTCCAAGCCTGCGAACCGTTCCACCTGGCCGATACCCGCGCCACGCTCGACCGCCCGCACATGGGCTACGAGCTGTCGTGTTTCGTGCCCCGCGGTTTCGGCCCGGCCGATCTCGCCTGTGCCACACCGGAACTCGTCGAGACGGCGACCGGCGCGCCCGAGGAGACATCGCTCGTCGTCGGCGCCTATCGGGCGTCCGGGCGACGGCACGAACGACTGCTGCGAGCGCTGCCGCCGGTGATGGTCGTCAGCGACGACCCGGAGGTCTGCGCGTGGCTGGAACAGTCCGCCGCCGACGCGGTCCGGCTCAGCGCGGGCTCACAGGCGCTGATGGACCGGCTCCTGGACTGGGCGCTGGTGTGCACGCTGCGCACCTGGCTTGCGGCGCAGCAACATTGCGCGCCCGCCTGGTATCGCGGTATGGCCGACCCGGTCGTCGGGCCCGCGCTCGAGGCCATCCACAACGATCCGTTCCGGCGCTGGACAGTGGCCGATCTGGCGGCCGAGGCGGCGGTGTCGCGGGCCCTGTTCGCGCGCCGGTTCAGTGAGGTGATGGGCGAGACGCCGCTGGCCTATCTCACCGAATGGCGGATGGCCGAGGCCGAGGAACTGCTCGCCGACCCGAATCGCAGCGTCGCCCAGGTGGCGACCACCGTCGGTTACTCCGATGCGTTCGGGTTCAGTGCCGCCTTCAAACGCCTTCGCGGACAGAGCCCTTCGGAATTCCGCTCCACGCTGCGACAGCCCGCCCTGGCGAGGGCGTGAGTCACGGCGTCGGGGCGGTACCCGCGAGGTGCTCGGCCAGGCGCTGCAACAGCGGACGCTGGCCCTTGACCAGCTTGGGCTCGGCGGTCGCCGGGGCGAACCAGCCCACCCGGTCGATCTCGGGGAACTCGCCGAGACGGCCCGAGCGCGGCGGCCACTCCATGGTGAAGGTGCCCGGGACGATCGCGTCCGGATCGAGATCGCCCTCCACTGCCCACACCGTGACCGTCTTACGGCGCGATCCGCTGCCGTACTGCACGTCACCGAGCGCGATCCACGGGCCGTCCGGCACCGGCAACCCGAGTTCCTCGGTGAACTCGCGTGCGGCGGCCACCTCCGCCGATTCGACCCCGATCTCGTACTCGCCCTTGGGAATCGACCACGCCGACTCGTCCTTCTTCGCGAACAACGGTCCGCCCATGTGCCCGATCAACACCTCGATCCCGGCCTCGCCACGCCGGAACACCAGTACACCCGCGCTGTAGACATTCACGCCGTCGAGTCTGCCAGCCACCTTCGACCCTGCCGCCGACGCGGCACGCTCACAATTCGGTGTTCGGATCCGCCAGCTGCTCGGGGTCGACCGGTTCGCCCGAGATCACCAGGTCCTTGATGCGATCGGTGACATCCCAGACATTGACGTTCATGCCCGCACGCACGCGGTTGTCCCGGTCCAGCCAGAAGGCGACGAATTCCGGTTTCGCCACATCGCCGCGAAGGACCACCCGCACGTCGTCGTCGCGACCGACATAGCCGGTGTACTCCATCCCGAGGTTGTACTGGTCGGTGAAGAAATAGGGGAGACGGTCGTAGGTGGCGGGCTTGCCGAGCATCGTCAGCGCGGCCACGGCCGGCTGATTCAGGGCATTGGCCCAGTGCTCCACGCGTACCCGCTTGCCCAGCAGCGGATGCAACTCCTCGGCGATGTCGCCGACCGCCACCACATCCGGGTCGCTGGTGCGCAGGGACTCGTCGACCAGGATGCCGGTGCCGGTGGCCAGCCCGGCGGCTTCGGCGAGCTCGATATTCGGCTGCGCGCCCACCGCGACCAGCACCGCGTCGGCGGGCACCACCTGGCCGTCGTCGAGCTGCACGCCCGTGGCCATGCCGTCCTCGGTGAGGATCATGTCGACGACGACACCGGTACGCAGGTCGACACCGTTGCCGCGATGCAATTCGGCGAACACGGTGCCCATCTGCGGACCGAGCACCGACACCAGCGGCAGCTCCGCCGCCTCGAGCACCGTCACCTCCACCTGCCTGGCCCGCGCCTGCGCGGCGACCTCGAGCCCGATCCAGCCGGCGCCGACGATCACCAGCCGATGCTTCGAACGCAACACCTCGAGCAGCCGATCGGAGTCACCGATGGTGCGCAGGGTGTACACATTGCTCGCCTCGGCGCCGGGAACGTCGAGTGTGCGCGGCCGCGACCCGGTGGCCAGCGCGAGCTTGTCATAGGACAGGGTCGAACCGTCCGGCAACGACACCGTCCTCGCGGCCGGATCGAACGCCTCGACCGTGGTACCCAAGCGCAGGTCGATGTGGTGATCGCGGTACCAGGCCGGCGAATCCACCGTGAAATCCGGCAGCTGCTGATCACCGGCCAAATGCTGTTTCGACAGCGGCGGGCGCTCGTACGGTAGATCGTCCTCGGCCGCCAGCAACGTCACCTGGCCGTCGAAATCGTTGGCGCGCAAGGCTTCGGCCAGTTTGGCGCCGGCCAGCCCACCACCGACGATCACGAAATGCTGATTCGAGCTCATACACGGACTCCTTCTCACGGACGTTCCGGTTTCCCTCACCGTCGAGCCTAGCCGCGGCCGGCGATCAGGGGAACGAATCAAGCACCGGCACGGTTGCACCAACCAGCGGGCCGCCCTGCCCGCCCCAGCTGACCCGAGAGGAAGACCCGTGAGCGATCAGGCCACCAAGGATCTCGCCGAATTCTGGTTCGACCCGCTGTGCCCGTGGTGCTGGATCACCTCGCGCTGGATCCTGGAAGTCCAGCAGGTACGCGACATCGAGGTCCGTTTCCACGTGATGAGCCTGGCCGTGCTCAACGAAGGCAGGGACCTGCCGCCGCAGTACGTCGAACTGATGGCCGCGGGCTGGGGCCCGGTGCGCGTCGCCATCGCCGCCGCCCAGAAGCACGGCGAGGAGATCCTGGCCCCGCTCTACACCGCCCTCGGCACCCGCATCCACGACCGCAAGGCCGAGTTCGAACGCGCCACCACGCAGGAAACCCTGACCGCCGTGATCGCCGACGCCCTCGCCGAACTCGACCTGCCCGCCGAACTGGCCGAGGCCGCCGACAGCACCGACTACGACGAGGCGCTGCGGGTCAGCCACCACGCGGGCATGGACAAGGTCGGACCCGATGTGGGCACGCCGACCATCCACGTCAACGGGGTCGCGTTCTTCGGCCCGGTGCTCTCGCGCATCCCGCGCGGCGAGGACGCCGGCCGGGTGTGGGACGGCGTCGTCGCCCTCGCCTCCTACCCGCACTTCTTCGAACTCAAGCGCACCCGCACCGAAGAGGCTGTGTTTGATTAGCGGCTGGCGCCGCGGGATTTTCGGCCCGGAAGGCCTCGAATCCGAGGGGCGATACTTCGGCTTCGCCGTTACGTCTCGCCCCTCGGATTCGAGGCGGCCGAAAATCCGTGGTTGTTGCGTTGGGGCTCAGAGCGGTTTCGGGGGTGGTGGCGGGGGAGCCGTCTGGAGG